>NZ_PDWK01000132.1 GCF_010093135.1 Pseudoxanthomonas taiwanensis
CTGAGCGCCTGCGGCGGCGGCGTGGTCGGCGGCGGAGCCGGCGGGAAGGCGCCTTCGCCCGGGGAAACGACGCTGTCGGCGCCGCCGCCGCAGGCGCTCAGGGCCAGTGCGGCGCCGAAAGGCATCAGCAGGGTCTTGGTGTTGTTGCGGACAGGCATTTCCTCTATCTCCGGTCGTTGGACGGGTGGTCCGGGCGAGCAAAAAAGCGTTAAGAAGGCTGTATAGGAAACTTGCGTGACAAAGCGGTTACCGCCCGCGTCGCGCGCATCCGCTGCGGGCAATGGGCGGCCGTCGGTGATCGCGTCGCCGTGCACGCCATGTTTCAGCAGCTTTGTTGCAGCCGTATGTTGTTCATGCGACGCGCGCGGCCTGCTGCATCCGCGCGCGCGGCTGCGGCACAATGGCGTGCATGGATCGCAGGCAGCTTCCCGACGAACTCGAGCAGTGGGTGGTGCGGCAGGCGGTGGCCGGCGCCGACCCGGAAGACGTGCTGCGCCCGCTGCGCGAGGCGGGCTGGGACGAACAGGACGCGGTGGACGCGGTGCAGGAGGCGGTCGCCCGCTTCCTCGAGCGCAGGTCGCAGGAAGCCGGGCTGCCGCTGCCCTGCCCGGTGCCGGTGCCGATCGGCATCAACGGCCCCTCGGTGCTCGACGCCGGCGACCGCGAGGTGCACGTGCTGATGAGCCTGATGCTGCCGCGCGTGGTGGTGTTCGGCGGGCTGCTGTCGGACGAGGAGTGCGACGCGCTGGTCGAGCTTTCGCGGCCCGGGCTGCGGCGCTCGACCACGGTGGACATGCGCACCGGCGGCGACCAGGTGCACGCCGACCGCACCAGCCGCGGCACCTTCTTCACCCGCGGGGAGAACGCGCTGTGCCGGCGCATCGAGGCGCGCATCGCGCGGCTGCTGGACTGGCCGCTGGAGAACGGCGAGGGATTGCAGGTGTTGCACTACCCGCCGGGCGCGGAGTATCGCCCGCATTACGACTACTTCGACCCGGCCGAGCCGGGCGGCGAGGTGTTGCTGCGTCGCGGCGGCCAGCGCGTGGCCACGCTGGTGATGTACCTCAACACGCCGCGCCGCGGCGGCGCCACCTCATTCCCCGACGCCCGGCTGGAGGTGGCGGCGGTGAAGGGGAACGCGGTGTTCTTCAGCTACGACCGCGCGCACCCGATGACGCGCACGCTGCATGCCGGCGCGCCCGTGGTCGAAGGGGAGAAGTGGATCGCGACCAAGTGGCTGCGGGAGCGGCGGCACGACTGAGCGCGCCGCAGCCGGCCGTCGCCGCCTCCGACCGGCCCCGGGTGCGGGCGGGCCCGGCGCGTTCAATCCCCGGGCAGGGCGAGGGTCTTGTGCTCGTACCTGCACAGGTCGCGGATCGGGCAGCGCGGGCATTCCGGCCGGCGCGCCTTGCAGGTGTAGCGACCGTGCAGGATCAGCCAGTGGTGCGCGTCCTGCAGGAATTCCGGCGGCACCACCCGCAGCAGGCCTTCCTCCACCTCGCGCACGTCCTTGCCTGGTGCCAGCCCGGTGCGGTTGGCGACCCGGAAGATGTGGGTGTCCACCGCGATGGTCGGCTCGCCGAAGGCGGTGTTCAGCACCACGTTGGCGGTCTTGCGGCCCACCCCGGGCAGCGCCTCCAGCGCCGCGCGGTCGCGCGGCACCTCCCCGCCGTGCTTCTCCAGCAGGATCCGGCAGGTGGCGATGATGTTGGCCGCCTTGGCGTTGTACAGGCCGATGGTGTTGATGTAGCGCTTCAGGCCTTCCTCGCCCAGGGCCAGGATCGCCTGCGGGGTGTTGGCCACCGGGAACAGGCGCCGGGTGGCCCTGTTCACGCCCACGTCGGTGGCCTGCGCCGACAGCGCCACCGCCACCAGCAGCTCGAACGGCGTGCTGTATTCCAGCTCGGTGGTCGGATGCGGGTTGAGCTCGCGCAGGCGCGAGAACAGCTCGTGCACCTCGGCCGGGGTCAGGCGGCCGGCACGGGCGCGGGAACGGGGCTTGCCCGCGGCCTTCGGG
>NZ_PDWK01000133.1 GCF_010093135.1 Pseudoxanthomonas taiwanensis
CGTTGCCCGAGGCGATCTCGGTGGAGGCGGTGCTGATGGCGCCGGAGGCCTCCTGGATGCGGGGGACGATGGCCTTGAGCTGCTCGACGGTGGCGTTGGCGTCGTCGCGCATGCGGGCGAACACCCCCCGGAAGTCGCCCTCCATCCGCACCGTCAGGTCGCCCTGGGCGATGGCGTGGAGCAGCGCCGAGAGCTGGCCCAGGTTGCGGTCGGCGGTGGCCATCATGGTGTTCAGGCCGCGGACCATCTCCAGGAAGTCGTGGCGGAAGGCGTTCTCGTCGCCGCGCACGGAGAAGTCGCCTTCGGCGGCGGCCTGGGCCAGGCGCCGGATCTCGCCGTTGATCGCCATCAGGCTGGCCTTGGCCGCGTCCATGGCTTCGTGCAGCACCGCGCGGCTGCCGGGCAGGCGGCGGGCATCGCGCGACAGGTCGCCGCTGGCGTACTCCTGAAGCACGGCGATCGCATCCATGATCGCGTCCAGGTGCTCGAACATCATGGTGTTGATGCCGCGGGCCAGCTCGCCGTAGACGCCCGGGAAGTCCTCGGGCATGCGATGGCCGATGTCCGGGCCGGCGTGCTGGGCGATCATGTGCCGGGCCTCGTGCGAGAAGCGCTCCAGCATGTGCACCATCCCGTCCATGGCCTGGAGCATCTGCCCGATCTCGTCGCGGCCGTGGTGGCCGGTGCGCACCTCCAGGTCACCGCGCGAGACGCCGCGGACCGCGGCCAGGGCACGGTTGACCGAGGCCAGGATCGAGCCGCCGATCAGCCAGCCCAGGCCCAGGTTGAACAGCACCAGCAGGCCGCCGGCGAGGGTCATGATGAGGGTGAACCCGATTGCACGTGCCTGGGTGTCGTCGGTGTACACGCCGACGGCCACCACCCAGCCCCAGGGCTCGTACAGGAAGGCGTAGGAAGTCTTCTTCGCCGGCCTGGCCTGGCCGGGCTTCTCCCAGGTGTAGTCCACGAAGCCGCCGCCGGCCTCGGCGGCCGCCAGCATGGCCGGGAAGATGTGCCGGCCGTCCGGGCTGGTCACCCCGGCCAGCGGCTGGCCCACCAGGTCGGGCCGGCGCGGATGCATCACCATGTCCAGATCGCGGTCCAGGACGAAGAAATAGTCCTGGCCGCCGTTGCCCTGCATGGCCTGCAGGGCTTCCAGCGCCGCCTCGCGCGCCTGCTGCTCGGTCATCGCGCCGGATTCGGCGCGCCTGGCGTAGTCCTGGATCATGCCGCGCGCCATCTCGGCCTGGACGCGCAGGCCGTCCTTGCGGACGTCGATCACGTCCAGGTACTGGGTGCGGGCGGCGATCACCGCCAGGCCGATGATGCCCAGCGCGATCATAGCCGACTGCAGCAGGAACTTCCGCTTCATCGACAGGTTGGAGACGAGGCGGAAGAGGGTGGAGCGACGCAGGTTCATGACTTCTTCTGTGGTCACGGCCGCGGAAAGCGGCCGTGGTTGTTATCGGCAGCGGCGCGGAAACCTTTGCCCGGCCGCCGCGGATCCACGGGGCCGATTGGACCGAGCCCCGGCGCGGGGCCGGGGCTCGGTGGGTGCTGCCAGGCTTAGAACTCGGCCCAGTCGGCTTCCGCGACCGCAACCGGAGGACGGGCCTCGTGGCGCGGAGGCGCCGCAGGCACGCCGTTCCTGCGCACCGGCGCGGTGGCCGGCGCCGGGGCAGGGCCGGTCGGCAGGTCATGCTCGCCGGTGCGGAACAGGGCGATGGCCTGTGCGAGGCTGGCGGCCTGTTCCTCCATGGCCCGGGCCGCGGCCGAGGCCTCCTCCACCAGCGCCGCGTT
>NZ_PDWK01000134.1 GCF_010093135.1 Pseudoxanthomonas taiwanensis
TCCGCCAGGCCAAGTACGCGCGGCGCTACCTGGCCGAAGCCGCCTACCGGTTCAACCGTCGCTTCCGCCTGCATGAGATGCTGCCGCGACTGGCCACCGCCATGCTGCGCTGCAAGCCTTGCCCCGAGCCGGTCTTGCGCGCTGCGAGCAATTTTCATGGCTGAGGGTCGGGGCTAATCAGGTTGTGATTTGCACCTGCCCGGCATCAGCGGCCTGGAAGTGACCGAGCGCATCGTGCGCGACGGCCTGCCCGGGCGCGTGGTGATCGTGTCGGTGCTCGAGGACGGGCCGCTGCCCAAACGCCTGCTCGACGTCGGCGCCTACGGCTACGTGGGCAAGGGCAGCGATGCGCGCGAGCTGTTGCGCGCGGTGCGCGACGCCGCACTGGGCCGGCGCTACCTCGGCAGCAGTGTGGCGCAGAAGCTGGCGCTGTCGCGCGTGGACGGCGGCAGCTCGCCGTTCGACCTGCTTTCGCCGCGTGAACTGGAGGTGGCGATGCTGCTGGTGCAGGGGCTGCGCCAGGACACCATCGCGCGCCGCCTGGGGCTGAGCGCCAAGACGGTCAACACGCACAAGTCGCGCCTGTTCGAGAAGCTCGGCGTGCAGGACACGATCGCGCTGGCGCGGCTGGCCGCGCGCTACGGGCTGATGGACCCGGGCGAGGCGCTGTAGCGCCGCCGGTGTCCGGCGATGTGCCGGTCGCCGCGTCTTCCGCGTGCCCGCGCACGCGCATGGGATTCCGCAGAAAGCAACGCGGCCTGCCGGGGCCACCGGCAGGCCGCGTCGTGGCGTGGATCAGGCCGGGCGGGCCGGATCGTCCTGGCCGTCCGTGGCAGGCGCCGCATCCTCGGCCTTTTCCTCGGCCTGGACGGGTTCGGCCACCTGTGCCGGCTCGGCCGGAGCCCCGGCGGCCTCGGCCGCAGGCTCGGCGGGCAGGGTGTCGAACAGGCCGGGCGTGGTGTACGGTGCCGGCGCTTCGGCCGCCGCGGCGGTTTCCTCCACCGCAGCCGGGACCGGCGCGGCCTCGGCCGCGGCAGCAGGGGCTTCCGGTTCCGCTGCAGGCACCTCGGCCTGCGCGGCATCCTGCGCGCTGGCGGCGGCATCGGCCGGCGTCGGCGCAGCGGCCACCTCGGCCGGCGCGTCCGCGGCCGCCCGGGCGGCCGCTTCCGTCGGGGCCTGGATCGGCTCGACCATCCCGGCGGCCGGCTCGGCCTCCGGGGTAGCGGCCGCTTCGGCCACCGGAGCGGCCGGTTCGATGGCCACCGGCTCCGCGGCGGGCGCATCCGCGGCCGGCGGCGCCACTTCGGCGCTGGCCGGTGCAGTGTCGGCCGGCATCGCGTCGCTCGGCGCCGCGGCGTCGGCCGGCGCCGCGGCCGGGGTGGCCGTCACCGGGACCGCGGCGGCGGGCGCGGCCGGGGCGATGTCGTCGAAGTCGAACTCCGGCTGGCTGGCGGTGACCACCGGCGCGGCCTGCGCCTCGTCGTGGATGTCGCCGGCGTGGGCGTAGGCCGCATCCGCGGCGGGGGCCTCGGCCCCGTCGCCCTCGCCGCCCTCGGCCGCGTCCTGCGCGGACTCGATGCCCTCCTGGGCCAGCGCGGCGGCCTCGCCGCCGCCGCGGCGACGGCGGCGGCCGCCACGGCGGCCGCGACGGCGGCGGGCGCCGCCCTCGGGCGCGGCGCCTTCACCGTTGCCGGCCTCGGCGGCTGGTTCCGGGGCCGGGG
>NZ_PDWK01000135.1 GCF_010093135.1 Pseudoxanthomonas taiwanensis
GCCCCCGCGCGCCCCGGCCCCTGCCCGCCCGCGGCGGGCGGGCAGGGGCCGGGGCGCGCGGGGGCACGCCGTGCGGCCGGCCGGGATGCGGCCGGCGCCGCGGACAGGTCAGCCCTGTCCGTCGGGAAGGGCCACCGAGATGTCGAGCACGTCGTGGTCGCCGTCCTTGATCAGGTCGACCTTGACCGCGTCCACGTCCACGTTGACGTACTTCTTGATCACTTCCAGCAGCTCGCGCCGCAGCAGTGGCAGGTAGTCCGGGGCGCTGCGGCTGCTGCGTTCCTGGGCGATGATGATCTGCAGCCGGTTCTTGGCCGTCTCGGCGGTGTTCTTCTTGGCCTTGAGGAAGTCGAACAGGCCCATGTTCAACCCCCGAACAGTTTGCTGAAGAAGCCTTTCTTCTCCAGGGGGGGGAAACGCATCGGCCGCTCCTCGCCCAGCAGGCGGGCGACGGCGTCCTCGTAGGCCTGGCCGGCCTCGGAGGCCGTTTCCAGGATGACCGGCTCGCCCTTGTTGGAGGCGTTGAGCACGTCCGGCGACTCGGGGATCACGCCGATGGCCTTCAGGCCCAGCCCCTCCTCCACGTCGCCCACGCTCAGCATCTCGCCGGAGGCCACGCGCGCCGGGCTGTAGCGGGTCAGCAGCAGGTGCGCCGGCAGCGGCTGGCCGGATTCGGCGCGGCGGGTCTTGGAATCCAGCAGGCCGATGATGCGGTCGGAGTCGCGCACCGAGGAGACCTCCGGGTTGACCACCACGATCGCCTTGTCGGCGAAGTACATGGCCAGGAACGCGCCCTTCTCGATGCCGGCCGGTGAGTCGCACACGATGTACTCGAAGCCGTCGGCGGCCAGGTCCTTGAGGACCTTCTCCACGCCGTCCCGGGTCAGCGCCTCCTTGTCGCGGGTCTGCGAGGCGGCCAGCACGAACAGGTTGTCGAAGCGCTTGTCCTTGATCAGGGCCTGCTTCAGGGTGGCCTCGCCGTGGATGACGTTGACGAAGTCGTACACCACGCGCCGCTCGCAACCCATGATCAGGTCGAGGTTGCGCAGGCCGACGTCGAAGTCGATGACCGCGGTCTTGTGGCCGCGGCGGGCCAGGCCGATGGCGATGCTGGCGCTGGAAGTCGTCTTGCCGACGCCGCCCTTGCCGGAGGTCACAACGATGATTTCAGCCAAAGGGAATCTCCTTGCAATGCGTGCGGTGGTGCGCGCCCCGCGGCCGGGCCGCCGGCGCGCACCGGGTCATTCGATGGGCGCCAGCTTCAACTGGCCGTTGTCCAGCCAGACCTGCACGGGCTTGCCGCGCAGCTGGTCGGGGATATCGTCCAGCACCTTGTAGTGGCCGGCAATGGCCACCAGCTCGGCCTGGAACTCGCGGCAGAAGATCCGCGCCTCGGTGTTGCCGCGGGCGCCGGCCAGGGCGCGGCCGCGCAGGGCGCCGTAGATGTGGATCGAGCCGTCGGCGATCACTTCGGCGCCGGCGCTGACCGTGGACAGCACGGTCAGGTCGCAGCCTTCGGCGTAGACCTGCTGGCCGGAGCGGACCGGGGTCTTCTGCATGCGCCCGGCCACGCGCGGCGGCTCGGCCGGGCGCGGCGCCGGGGCGGGCGCGGGAGCGGTGG
>NZ_PDWK01000136.1 GCF_010093135.1 Pseudoxanthomonas taiwanensis
GGAAGTCCGAAAGCGGGCTTGTTTCAGAGCGCGGGACGCGCTTGCGGAGCGCTTGAGCAGCGAGAAATCCGCGCTGCCGACCGAGTCGGGGGCTTCGCCGGGTCGAATTTCAACAGGCTGCTAGGCCGCTGCGCGCCGCGAGCGGGCCAGGTGCGGGCGCCCGTCGCCGGTGTCGAGCGGCCGCTGCAGTTGCAGCCAGGTGCGGCCGGCGCCCAGTTGCGTGGTGGCGTGCCAGGCATCGCCGCGGTAGTGCAGGTGCGCGGCCGCCAGGCTGGTCCGTCCCCAGGCCACGCCGCCGCCTGCCGCGAACGGCAGGTGGGCAGGGCCGTGGGCCGCCGCCACGCCGGCCAGCAGACGCGGTCCGAGCCACGGCCCGCTGCCGGCCAGGATTCCCGGGGTGCCCGGGCCGGCGGCGGACCAGGCCAGCGGCTGCGGGGCGTGGGACAGGCGCGCCAGCTGCGCGTCGAGCCGCCCGGCGGCGGCCAGGTGCCAGTGCAGGCGTGCCTCCAGCCCGGCATGGGCGTGTCCGGCCAGGCTTTCGAAGGCGCGCTCGGCCCGGCGCGGATCGTCCAGCCCCAGCGGCGGCGCGATCGGACCGAGCAGTCCCGGCGCGCCGTCCAGCGCGGCCTGGACGTTGGCGGCGGCGGCCACCGCCAGCGGGCTGGCGCCGCCGGCCTGCATGGCCTGGTCCAGCTCCACATGGGTGAGGTCCAGCCACAGGTCCTGCGCCTCGTAGCGCGGGGTGCCCTCGATGAACATCGAGCGGGCCTCCCAGGTGTCGAAGCGGCCGCTGATTCCGCGCTCGGCGTGGAGGATCCAGTGGGTGCCGATGGAGGGCGGGGCATAGGGACCCCACGCGTCGGCGTAGGGCAGCAGGGCCCGGGTGCCGGCCAGGCGGGCCTGGCCGTCGACATGCAGCGGCGCCGCAATCTGCTCCCACTCCGGCGGCAGCAGCGCGAACTCCAGCGTGCCCTCGGCCGATTGGCTGACGTCGCCGCCGATGCGCATCGACGTACCGTAGTGCATTCCCGGTGCGTACACCGTGCCGGCGTTGGCCAGGTCGCCGTGCACGGTTTCCCACAGGTCCACGGCGCCGTGGTTGTCCGCGTTGCCGCGTACATCGCCGAACACTGCCAGCCGGCCCTGCGGGCCCACGTGCACGTTGGGAACCAGCCCGGGGGCTCCTGGCATGCTGCTCACGCGCAGCACCCCGCCTTCCACGCGCGTGCCGCCTGCGAAGCGGTACCCGCCCTGCAGGTCCAGCGTGCCCACACCGCGGAACACCAGGGCACCGGTGCTCTGCACGGGCGGCAGCACCTCTTGCTGGTCCTCGGCGAGGCTGACGATGCAGTCCATGGCCGGGTCGGGGCAGGGATTGAAGGCCGGCACCGGCCCCCCCGCCGCCGGACCGGCGGCGACCGCGGTGCGGCCGGCCAGCTGCAGCCCGGCGCCGGCCGGCTCCAGGCTGATGCGGTAGACCTGCGGCCGCTGGCTCTTGTTGGCCAGCTTGAGGGTGTAGTGGTTCTCGATGCGGCCGTCGTCCAGCTGCTGGTACAGCGCGTTGCGGTCACGCAGCACCTCGGCGATCAGCTCGCTGCGGTGGGT
>NZ_PDWK01000137.1 GCF_010093135.1 Pseudoxanthomonas taiwanensis
GCTGTGGCTGGCCCCCGCGCTGCCCGCCCTGGCCGCGTCCGCGCGGCTGGACGGCCTGCCGCTGCTGCAGCGCTTCGGCCAGGGCCAGCTGCCGGGAGCACCCAGCTATTCGGCGGCGGGCGTGGACTCGGAGGGCACCCTGTACGTGGGCAGCAGCGGCGGGGTGATGGTCTACCGCAGCGGCGACTGGGGCTGGTCGCGCTGCCGCGCAGGACCGGGGACTATTCGCTGCTGGTGGCTCCGGGCGACCGGGTGTTCGTGGCCGGCGTGGGCGTGTTCGGGCGCCTGCACCAGCTGCCCGACGGGCGCTTCCGCTTCGAGGACCTGATCGGCCGCCTGGGCGCGATACCGCCGGGCGTGCGTGGCCACGCCTTCTACGACCTGGTGGAGGCTGCGGGGGACGTGTACGTCCGCAACGACGCCACCCTGTTCCGCATCGGGCCCGATGGCAGCCTGTGGCGGACGCCGCTGCCGGACGGCCTGGGCAGCCGCCTGTTCAGTGCCGGTGGACGCCTGTACGGGATGCTGGCCGGGGCCGGGCTGTGCCGGCTGGTGGATGGGCGCTTCGAGCCGGTGCGCGGCGGCGAGGCCCTGGCCGACGTCGGCGTGGCGGGGGTGTGGCCGCACCGGGACGGCCTGCTGGTCGCCTCCGGGCAGGGCTTCCACCGGGTGGACGCAGGCGGGGTGCACCGCCTGGGCGTGCCGGCCGATGCGCTGCTGCAGCGCCACCGCCCGTATTCCGGCACGCGCCTGCGCGACGGCTCGCTGGCGCTCAGCGCCGACGACGGCAGTCTGCTCCACGTGTCCGCCGACCTGGCCCATGGCCGGATCTACCCGGTGGGCAGGGACGTGGCGTTCGACTTCACCACCGATCCGGAGGGCTGGCTGTGGGTGGTGACTGAGGCCGAGCTGGTCCGCCTGCGCCTGCCCGCGCCCGGGACCGTGTACGACCAGCGCCACGGCCTGGAGCGGCGCCTGTTCGACTTCGCCTACTTCGACGGCGCGCGGTGGGTGGCCTCCACCGGCGTGCTGCGTGCCCGGCCGGCGGCCGATGGCGGCGTGCCGGTCTTCGAGCCGCTGCCCTGGCCCCGGTACCGCTACGAGGTGCTGGCGCTGCTGGCCACGCCCGAGGGGCTGCTGATCGGCACCCGCCGCGGCCTGGCCCTGCTGGCGCCCGGCATGCGCTCGCCGCGCTGGCTGCTCGGCCCCGATCCCGGAATCGCCATCCGCCTGCTGGAGCCATCGCCGTTCGATCCGGACCGGGTGCTGGCGGTCGGCGGCGGCAGCGCGATGTGGCTGGTGCGTCGCGACGGCGCCTGGCGGGTGCAGGCGCAGTGGAGGACGCCGGTGGGCGGACACAACGGCCTGGTCCAGCTGGCGCGCGACGAGGCCTAGCAGCTTGTTGAAATTCTCCCGCGCCAGAGCTTGCTTTCAAGCCCTCTGTTTGCGATATCGACCTCAGCCATAGTGGAGGGCGTGGGATGCGCGGTGCAGACGTCACTCAGGAATCGTTGTTCA
>NZ_PDWK01000138.1 GCF_010093135.1 Pseudoxanthomonas taiwanensis
AACGATGCCTTCCCTCCCCCGACCCGGCCGCCCCCGCGCGGCCACAGGCACGCTGTTCCTCGCGCTGGCGCTGGCCGGCTGCGCCAGCACCGCCGGCCTGGAACCGGCGGCGGCGCCACGCGGGCCCGACACCCTGGCGGCCTCGCGCAGCCTGGCCGGCGCGCCGCACAGCCCGGCCGCCTTCCCCGACCAGGACTGGTGGCGCACCTTCGGCGACCCGCAGCTGGACGCGCTCATCGCCGAGGCCCTGCGCGGCACGCCCTCGCTGGCCACCGCCGACGCGCGCCTGCGCCCGGCCCGNGCCCAGGCCGGCCTGGCCGCGGCCGCGCGCAAGCCCACCGTGGGCGCCAGCGCCCAGTACGCCGTGGCCCGGCTCCCCAGGGGCCTGGCCGGCGAGGAGCTGGGCGGCGAGCTGATGCACAACGCGCTGCGGATGCTCAGCTTCGACTGGCCGCTGGACGTGTGGGGCGGCAAGCGCGCCGAGTACGAGGCGGCGCTGGGCCAGGCCCGTGCCGCCGAGGTCGAGGCCCAGGCCGCGCGCCTGGCGCTGGCCGCCGGCGGCGCCCGCACCTACATCGCCCTGGCACAGGCCTTCGAGACCCAGGACATCGCCCGCCGCGAGCAGGAGCGCAGCGGTCACCTGCTGGCACTGTCCCGCCAGCGCGTGGACGCCGGCATCGACGGCGCGCAGGCGCTGCGCAACGCCGAGGCCGCCGTCGCCAGCGCCACGGCCCGGGCCGAGGCCGCGCGGCAGCGCATCGAGGCACTGCGCAATGCCCTGGCCGCGCTGCTGGGCCAGGGCCCGGACCGCGGCCTGGACATCGCCCGCCCACGCCTGCTGCAGGCGCCGGCCCCGGCGCTGCCGTCGGTGCTGCCCAGCGAGCTGCTGGGCCGCCGCCCCGACGTGGTCGCCGCGCGCTGGCGGGTCGAGGCCGCGGCACAGGGCATCAGGGCGGCCAAGGCCACGTTCAGGCCCAGCATCGACCTCGGCGCCCTGGTCGGCCTGGCCGCCACCGGCTTCTCCGACCTGTTCGACGGCGACGCCGCGCTCGGCTTCGGCGGCCCGGCGCTAAGCCTGCCGATCTTCGACGCGGGGGCCCGCCGCAACCGCCTGGACGCGCGCACCGCCGACTACGACCTGGCCGTGGCCGCCTACGACCAGCGCGTGGTCGACGCCCTGCACGAGGTCACCGACGCGGTGCAGGCGATCGGCTCGCTGGATGCGCAGGAGCGCGCGCTGGAGGAGGCCCGCGCCGCGGCCGGGGCCGCCCTGCAGCTGGCCCGGGCCCGCTATGCGGCCGGCATCGGCAACCAGCTGGAGGTGCTGTCGGCGCAGCGCCCGCTGCTGCAGGCCGAGCAGCAGCTGGCCGAGGTGCGCGCGCTGCGCTACCTGGCCGCGGTCGACCTCGACCACGCACTCGGCGGCGGCCTCCGGTTCGAGGCGCCCGCCGCGGACACCCCCGCAC
>NZ_PDWK01000139.1 GCF_010093135.1 Pseudoxanthomonas taiwanensis
GTCGGCCCTGAAGAATCCGCCTCTCATCCCCGTGCGGGTACCGTTGGCTGCGATCCAGCCGTGATGAGCGAAATCAACGCCCCCAGCATCCAGGCACAAAAAGCCGCGATCCAGCGCATCAGCCAGCGCAGGTTGTAGCCCGCCGCGCACAGGACCGCGTGCATGGCGTCCCCTTGCGCGCCCTTCAGCCAGCAGCGGCGCAGGCCACAGTCGTCCTTGACGTGGCCGATGATCGGTTCGATCGCCTGGCGACGCTTCACCCAGCGCCATTGGCTTCGGGTCAGGCGCTTGGGCTTGCCTCGATGCAGGATCTCCACGCCCGCCACTTCGCGGCCCCGGTAGCCAAGATCCACAATCGCCACCTTCGGCTTGCAGCCGCTCACGATCTGGGCCTGCTCCAACTGCTCGGCCAGCGTGTCGCCGTCGTACGGATTGCCGGGAAAACTGCGGGCCCCGACGATCAAGCCCTGCCTGGCGGTCACCGCCAGGCCGACCTTCACCCCGAACTCGTAC
Organism: Pseudoxanthomonas taiwanensis; assembly: GCF_010093135.1. Taxonomy (GTDB): domain Bacteria; phylum Pseudomonadota; class Gammaproteobacteria; order Xanthomonadales; family Xanthomonadaceae; genus Pseudoxanthomonas; species Pseudoxanthomonas taiwanensis. Next base: position 514 of record NZ_PDWK01000139.1, read on the forward strand.
GGCTGTCGCGACTTCCCCTTGCCTATGCACTCCACCTCCGGGGCATGCAATGCGTACAGCTTGCCCTTGTCCTTCGGACGCTGCGCATGCAGCCGCTTGGCGCGATCCAGCCACGTCCCAAGTGCCGCTTTGGCCGCCTCTCCGGCATCGGCCAGCTTGCGTTCGATGTCGCGAATCACCCGGCCCAGTACCGTGCGCTGGCGACGCAGCACACGGCGCATCCGCTTGAACTGCTTGGCGTGTGCATAGCCGCCAGCACGGCGACGGAGCGTGGGCCCTTCCCGTTCGTAGCTCTGCCGCAGCGCAATGCCGTGGCGCTTGGCCAGGAGCACCAGCTTGCGGCGGCCCGCCTCCAATAGTCGGCTGTCGGTCGGGTACGCCACCGCCTTCTCCTGCACGGTGCTGTCCACGATCACCCGTTCCAGGTCCCGTGCCTTCACCGCCTTCATCGAGCGCGCAGCGGCAATCGTCTGGGCCAGCAACTCCTCCATGCCCGCCTCGCCCAGACGCTTGCGCCAGCGCACCAGCGAACTGGGGTCGCACGGCAGCCGGGTCTGGAAGAATTCCTCGCCGGTGAAGAACTGCCAGTACGGGTTCTCCAGCCAACGCTCGCACACCGCCTCGTCCGACAGGTCGTAGGCATGTTTGAGGTAGAGCAGACCGGCCATCAGCCGAATCGGCAACGCCGGTCGCCCGCCGCCGCTCACGGTGGGCGCGGGCAACGTGCACGAAAGCGCTTCCTCCAGCGCCGTCCAGGGCATGCGGCAGGCCAGCTGGGCCAGCGGATGACGCAGGTCGATCTGGGTTTCCAGGCGGGCCCGGAACAAGTCATCGGGACGGACCGTCGGGTCCTCGGCGGGCGTCGAGCGGCGGCGCATCGGGTATCCGAATCTGCAAGGAATCGCGGGGGAGATTATCCGTTCC
>NZ_PDWK01000013.1 GCF_010093135.1 Pseudoxanthomonas taiwanensis
CGGGTGGTGCGGGCAGTAATAGGTCGCCAGCAGCGGCGCGCCCTCCTCGGCGAAGCGCGCGTGCACCCAGCGCGTGTAGGCGCGGAACTGCTCCTCGTCGTAGTAGCCGCGGGCGATGCCGGCCTGGAGGAGTTGCTGGCCAAGACGATCGAGGCGGCCGTGCAGATGCAGGCGGTGCGCAAGAGCGAACTGCAGCGAGTGATCGTGGACACCACGGTGCAGGAGAAGGCGGTGGCCTATCCCACCGACAGCCGGCTGCTGGAAGTGGCGCGGGCCAAGGTGGTGCAACTGGCGCAGCGCGCCGGGCTGCGGCTGAAGCAGACCTTCGAGCGCGAGGGCCGCAGCCTGCGCCGGCGTGCCGGCGGCTATGCGCACGCCAAGCAGTTCAAGCGGCTGCGCCGGGTGCTCAAGCGCCAGCGCACCGTGCTCGGGCGCGTGCTGCGCGACGTGCAACGCCGCCTGCTGGAGGCGCCGCAAGACGTGCGTGATCGCCTGCAGCCATGGCTGGAGCGTTGCGAGCGCATCCGCTCGCAGCGCCCCAAGGACAAGCACAAGCTGTACGCGCTGCATGCGCCGGAGGTCGAGTGCATCGGCAAGGGCAAGGCCCGCCAGCCCTACGAGTTCGGCGTGAAGGTCAGCGTGGCGGTGAGCGCCAAACAGGGCTTGATGGTCGGTGCGCGCAGCCTGCCGGGCAACCCCTACGACGGCCACACGCTGGCCGAGCAACTGGAGCAGACCACCGTCTTGCTGCAGGACCTGGGCGTCAAGCCGCACACGGCCATCGTCGACCTGGGCTACCGGGGGGCGGATGCCGACATTGGCGGGGTGACATTGATCCATCGTGGCAAGAGCCGCTCGCTCACGCGCAGCCAGCGGCGCTGGCTGAAGCGGCGTCAGGCGGTCGAGCCGGCCATCGGGCATGCCAAGCACGATCACGGCATGAAGCGCTGCTGGCTCAAGGGCGCTGAGGGTGACGCGCTGCATGCGGTGTTGTGCGCAGCCGGCTTCAACATCCGCTGGCTGCTGCGTGCCATCGCCCGGCGGGGCATTGCTCCAGCCTTTTTGCGCTCGCTTTGGCTGCTGTCAGCGCTCGCAGCGTCCGCGAGTCGACTCGCTACTCTTGCACGTCCGGAGCTTCTCGTCGCGCCGCGAGATGAATTTTGCAGGGCCGACTATGTCAGCTATGATGGCGACGCTCGTCCGAGGCTCCGGCTCCAGGGAATGGCCCGCCGCCCCAGGCTCCCGTCCCTCCAGTCTTTCCGCCCCTCCGCCCGGCGCCGTGTTCCTGCGCGACAGGGGCGACGCAGACCAGTCAACCGCGAACGGTCCACCCACAACATGCAGTCCCCTGCCCCCGTCCCGAATCGCGCCCTGTGCATCGACCTGGATGGCACGCTGCTGCGCACGGACCTGCTGTACGAGGCGCTGCTGGCCCTGCTGTCACGCAACCTGCTGTACCTGTTCGCGTTGCCGTTCTGGCTGCTGAAGGGCAAGGTCGGCTTCAAGCGCGAGATCGCCGCACGCGTGCAGCTGGTGCCGGAAACGCTGCCCTACGACGAACGGGTGCTGGAGCTGCTGCGCACCACCACGAACGGACGCCCGCGCTGCTCCATCCGCCGTAGCAGGCGCTCCAGTTCGCGGTCGGCGTTGCCCAGGTGGTAGAGGTAGTTGCGCAAGCTGCCGGCAGCGCGCGCCGGCGGGACGTCGGGCACCGGCACCGCCGGCGGCATCGCGAACCGGGGCCTCGCTTTCGTAAGGGCCGTGGTTCTCGATGCTGATGGCCGCCACGAACAGCGGCGCGTCGGCCGCCTCAAGCTCCTGCAGCACCAGGTCGGTCATCGAGGCGTCGGAGTACCAGACGCCGTCGCGCACGCCCTGCCCGCGGAATGCCTTCTCGGTCAGGAAGCGCTGGATGCCCATGGCGCGGAAGGTATCGGTGCGGTTCCAGAACGCGCCGGAATTGCCGTGCACCGCCACCGTGGCGTAGCCGAGGTCGCGCAGCAATGCAGGCAGTCCGGGCATCCGCGGCCTGGCCATGTCCACGTAGGGATACATCACCGAGGGGAAGGCGCTGACCGGCATCCCGGTCAGCACCTCGAACTCGGTACGCACGGTGCCGCCACCGTAGGTCGGCACCCGCATCGGCCCGCCCGCGCCCCGCTCCAGCAGCGCGCGGGTGGCGGGAATCGGGTCGGCGACCTGGTCCATGCCGGCCAGGATCCGCGGATCCATGAACGACTCGCTGAGGATCACCACGATGTCCGGCAATGCCTCCGCGCCGGCCTGCGCCGGCACGATGCCCGCGCGCTCCTCAGCGGTGGCCTCCAGCAGCGCGCGCAAAGCCGCCTCGTCCACCGCATGCACGGCGTTGGAAAGGTCCAGGTGCTTGAACACCAGGCTGCTCATCAGCCCGGCGTGGAGTGCGCCCGGCCCCGGCCCCAGCGGCGAGGGCCGCACGGCGTCCCGGGTATAGAACGCGGTCCATGGCCAGGCTGCCAGGTACAGCGCGGCCACCAGCGCCGCGCCGGCGCCGAAGACCACCACCCTGGCCAGGCGGGCGCGGCCCATCCACGGCCGCTCGGCCCAGAAGGCCAGGGCCAGCAGCAAGGCCCCGCCGCCGGTCCAGGCCCAGACGGCCGCAGCATCCTCGAGGTAGGAGCCGAGCAGCTCCAGGCTGGCGCGGTTGAAGCTGGTCAGGAAATAGAAGTCCTGCAGCGCCAGCGGCGCGCCCAGCACCTGCAGCTTCACCGCCGACACCTTATACAACAGCACCTGCAGCAGCAGGACCAACAGCAGCGAGGACAGCAGGCGCCGGCTCAGGCTCCACAGCACCAGCACGAACGGCACCGCGACCGCGGCGTTGAGCAGCATCGCCGCCGGGGTGCGATAGGCGCTGGCCGCCACGCCCAGGACCCAGCGGTCCATGCCCCACAGCAGCGGCACGTACAGTGCTAACCCAAGGCACGCGCACAGCCAGTGCCAGGGTACCCGCCCCCGCCACGCGTCGCTTCCCGGGACTGCAACAGGCAACGCCTGCCTCATGCCACCGGGCCATCCGGCTGGCGCCGGACCGCGATTTCCGATGTCGGGAATCTTTCCACTTGCCCCTCCCGGACCCGTCGGCGAGGGCCGACGGATCCAGCTACCGCCCCCCCCCGGGGCTGACAACTGGCAAGGGGCAGTCTAGCACCCGGCGCCGGCGCTGCCGGGAAAGGGCCGGGAACGGCCAATCCCGGCAAACCCCGGGCGCCGGAGCCGCCACGGCACGGACCGGGGCGGCGGGAGGTCCACTGCGCCGGGCTAGCGGCCGCGCAACCTGAGCCCCAGGCGGCTGCTCAGTACCTTGCGCGGCACGGAGGCGATGTCATAGGCCAGGAATGCCAGCAGCAGCTGCAGGCCGACCAGCAGCGGGAGGGCGGCCAGCATCACGGTGCCGGTACTGGCGGGCGCGCCGGTCGAGACCGACAGCCCCCAGTGGTAGAGGCCGAACACGGCGCCGAACAGCACCAGCGCGCAGCCGGCCAGCAGCTCCAGCGACGCCAGCGACATGTCGCGCAGGAAGTAGCTGTAGAACACCCGCTTGAAGAAGTTGCGGCCGTGCTTGAGCAGGAATTCGGTGAGCACCTTGCCGATCCTGAGGTTGCTCACCTCGTCGCCGTAGCGGGCGTCCATCGGGATGTCGACCACGACCGCGCGGAAGGTCCCGAGCCGGAACAGCAGGTCGGTCTCGAAGAAATAGCGGCGGCTGATCCGCTCGAACGGCAGCAGCGCCGCGACCCTGGCGGAAATGGCGGTATAGCCGTTGGTCGGATCGAACAGGTCCCAGTAGCCGGTGGAGACCTTGGCCATGAACGACAGGACCGCGTTGCCGAACAGGCGGATCGCGGGCATCTGGCCGATGTTGCGCAGGTCGTAGAAGCGGTTGCCCTTGGTGTAGTCGGCCTCCAGCGCGGCGATCGGGGCGACGAAGTTGGGCAGCAGCGCCGGATCCATCTGCCCGTCGCCGTCGATCTTGACGATGATGTCCGCGCCCAGCTCCAGCGCGCGCTGGTAGCCGGTCAGGACCGCGCCGCCCACGCCCTGGTTCTGCGCGTGGTAGACCACGCACACCCGCGGGTCACTGCAGCCAGATTCCACCAGCTTGCCGGACCCCTCCGGGCAGGCGTCGTCGACGACGATGATGTGGTCGACGTCGTCGCCGATGGATGCGATGACCTGCAGGATGTGGCGGGTCACCTTGTAGCTGGGGATCACCACCGCCACGCTGGGCGGCGAGGAATCGGTCGGTTTCATCGGTTGTTCCTCTGGAGGATCCGCCTGGCCTGGTCGCGTACTGCGCCGAGGCGGCATTCGCCCTGGCGGTTGCCGGGCAGCGACCACAGTTCGACCCCGCGCTCCCGGTCGACCGGGACGTAGCCCAGTGCCTGCATCGCCGCGCGCTGGCCGGGACTGGCCTCGGCCGGCACCACGATGCCGGAGGTGCCGGTGGCCCTGAGCACTTCGCGCCAGCGTTCGCCACTGGGGTCCTCGTCGGCCCACTCCTTGGCCAGCTTCAGGCGCTGGTCGTACCAGGCCATCGAGTGCGCGCGCCCCTTGCCGCCGGCGACGAACGGCGCGCTGGTGTCGGAATTGAGCACGCAGGTATCCGGATCCCGCGCCAGGTAGCGCTCGATCAGCGCGCGCTGCGGTATCATCTCCGCGACCAGCTGCGTCCTGGCGCCCCTGCCCTCGAGCAGCAGCGCCTGCCACGGGTTCTCCTTGAAGATCCCGTCCGTGGTGGGCGCCAGCGCCAGGTTGGCCGCGGCCAGCAGGGGGATGCCGGCCGCGAAGCCGGCCCGGCGGAGGCAGCCGGCGGCGCCCACCACGCCGACCGTGCCCAGCAGGGCCAGCGCCGGGAAGACGTAGCGCAGGTACTGCAGCTGGGCGAACAGCAGCAGGCCGGAGGCCAGCGCCCACAGGCCCACGGCGCAGGCGGCACGCGAGCAGGACATGGCGTAGATGCAACCCGGCAGCAGCACCAGGAACGCCAGTCCGGCCGCGCCGGGGAAGTGCTCGCCGAAGCGCGGGCTGTGGAAGGTCAGGTCCCACAGGAGCGAGGCGTCGATGCCCGCGCGCCAGCGCGTATCGAGGAAGTCGACCGGCGGCATGTACGGCGACTGGAAGATCGAGTTGAACAGCGGGAACACCGGGTTGCCGGTGACGAGCAAAGCGTAGAAATAGCTGCTCCCGCCCACCACGCTGGCGGCGACCACCAGCCTGGCCAGCCCCCACCACTGCCGGTGCCGCAGCGCCTGCCAGCCGATCCAGGCCAGCGCCGGCAGGGCATAGACCACGTTCGACGCCTTCAGCCCGGCCAGCAGGCCGAACAGCGCGCCGATCGCCAGCGCGCCGCGCGACAGGTCGCACCTGCCGGCGAGCAGCGCCGCCAGGTGCAGCACCACCGCGGCCACGCAGCCGTCGACCTGCATGGTCGAGCCGAAATAAACCGTCAGCGGGTGCGAGGCGAATACCGCCGCCGCGGCCAGCGCGACCTCGCGGCGCCCGTCCAGCGCCAGGGCCAGGCGGTAGGCGCCGGAGATGCCGAGCAACAGCCACAGCAGGCCCATCGAGGCCCGCGACTCCTGGCCCGCCAGCAGGGCGGCGAGGGAATGCAGGACGTTGTTGGCCCAGGGCGCGACCGCCCAGACCTGGCTGGAGACGTCCAGCCGGTAATAGCCGCCCTCCAGCAGCTGGCCGACCATGCCCAGGTGGGCGGCGTTGTCGTCGTAGTTGAGGCTCGGCAACCACAGCGCGATCGAGGCGAAGCCGGCGACGCCCGCCAGCAGCGAGCTCCACCACGGGTGCTGGCGGCGCAGCTGGCCGAACCCGGCAGCCACCGCACGGGCCTGCTCGAGGACCGCTTCCCGGCGCCAGGCGACCAGCAGCACCGCCGCGGCCAGGTGGATGCGGCCGTCGTGCACCTGGAACGGCAGCAGCCAGCCGACCACCGCCGCGACCACCGCGAGGCCGACCAGGCTGGTCAGCCAGGGATCGGACCCGGAGCCGGTGTGGAACAGGCTGCCGACGCCCCAGGACACGGCCAGCAGCAGGGCCGCCGCGGCAAGCGCGGAAAGCCCGCAGTAGTAGGCCACGCCCAGCACCGCGAGGAAGCCGAGCACCAGCGCTGCCCCGCCCGGGCGCCCGGAACGGGCGGCCACGAGGTTGACGAGCAGTGCCCCGGCCGCGGCGGCGAGCGCCGCCTGCAGGTAGCCACCGAGGTAGCCATTGGCGCTGGCCGGGAACAGGCCCTTCCGCCATGCGGCATAGCCGACGACCACGAAGAACAGCACGAGGAGGAACTCCGCCCCCCCGCGCAGGCCGGACCGCAACACCTGCTGGTTCATTCCATTGCTCCGTCAGTCGGTCCGAGGCAGGCCAGGCCCGCGACCTCGAAGGCGGCGAGGTCCCGGCGGCTGTCGGCATCGACCAGATAGAAGCGCGTGCCCCCGGCGACCCACTGCCCGGTTTCCGCCTCGCCCTGCGCCGCGCCTGAGGCGAACACCTTGCGCCCGCCATCGTCGCCGCGCACCTGGACCAGGACCGACTGCACCGCCGGATCCTTCACCTTCCACGCGATCCGCGCCGCGACCCGCTGGCCCTCGCAGGCGCCGACAGCGCCGGGCTCGACGCTGAGCACGGCATCCTCGTTCTCCACCGAGGTCGGATGGGGGGGCACGCCGTCCTGCACCGGCTCGATCCGCCCGCAGGCGGACAGGAGCGGGAGGGCCAGCACCGCCAGGGTGCCAACGATGGCAGTTCGCATCATGTGTTACCGGACTCGCCTTTCAGGAAAAGACCCGCGGGATTCCCGCAGGCAATTCGAACCTCGTTACTCCACCGGCACTGTCGTCGGATCCATGGATGGCAAGCCGCTTTGCGTCGCGCGGTCCGCCGGGCCCGTGCCTGGCGACGACCGGCCGCATCGGGCGCCAATGATCCGGGCATTGCCCATGCACTTCAAGCTTTCACGCCAGCGGCGCGCGCGAACCGTGACGGCCGGCCGCCGGAGCGGCCTCCCCGGCGCCGGCCACCAGCGTCCTGGCAACCTCGTCCAGGCTGGCGACCGCGATCCCCGCCGCACTCTCGCCCGGCTCCGCCCCGGGGCCGCACAGCAGGAACCGGCGGACGACCCCCGCAGCCGCGGCCGCCTCCATGTCCTTGGGCGTGTCGCCGACCATCACCGACCCGGCCGGATCCAGCCCGTGCCGGCCAATGGCCTCCAGCAGCATCCCCGGCTCCGGCTTGCGGCAGGCGCAGGCCACCTTGTACGCGCCCTGCCCCGCCTCCGGGTGGTGCGGGCAGTAATAGGTCGCCAGCAGCGGCGCGCCCTCCTCGGCGAAGCGCGCGTGCACCCAGCGCGTGTAGGCGCGGAACTGCTCCTCGTCGTAGTAGCCGCGGGCGATGCCGGCCTGGTTGGTGGCCACCACGAGCACGTAGCCGGCCGCGCGCGCGGCGCGCGCCAGCTCGAAGATCCCGGGGACCCACTCGGTGCGCCCGGGGGTATGCACGTAGCCGTGGTCGACGTTGACCACGCCGTCGCGGTCCAGGAACAGCGCCCGGTGCGGCCCGCCACCGACCAGCCCCGCCGCTTCCGGCGGCACCGTCACCACGGGCTCGCGGACCCCGCTCACGCCGCGCCTTCCCGGAACAGGTGCTGGGCGCGGACGTAGTCCTCCGGCACGCCGATGTCGATGAAATCCGCGGTGCGCTCGAACGCGGCCACCTGGCCGGACTCGCTCCATGGCCGCAGCACCAGCTCCTCGAACGACCAGGCGCCCTGCGGCGCGGGCAGCCGCGCGAACGCGGCCGCGTCCAGGAAATAGCTGCCGGCGTTGATCAGGCCAGGCCCGGCGCCACCCTTCTCGCGGAAGCCGACCACGCGCCCGCCGGCCACTTCGACCGCGCCGTAGCGCCCCACGTCGTCCACCGCCGCCAGGGCGATGCCCAGCGCGCAGCCGTGCCCGCGGGTGGCCGCTTCCAGCGCGGCCGGGTCGTAGCGCAGGAAGGTGTCGCCATTGGCCAGGTGCACGCCGTCGCCCTGGGCCAGGGCCAGCGCCTGGCGGATGGCGCCGCCGGTGCCCAGCGGCGCGTCCTCCACCGAATAGGCGATCTCCATGCCCTGCCAGCGGCGCCCGACCGCGTCCTCGACCTGCGCGGCGCGATAGCCCGTGGCGAGGATCACCCGGCGCAGGCCGGCCGCCGCATAGGCGTCCAACAGCCAGGCCAGGAACGGGCGGCCGGCCACCGGGGCCAGCGGCTTGGGCACGTCGCTGACCACCGCACGCAGGCGCGTGCCGAGGCCGCCGACCAGGACGATCGCTTCCTCAGCGGCCATCTTTGGGGAAGATCTCCGACTCGATCAGGGCGCACAGCAGGTGGCCGATGAACTCGTGGCCTTCCTGGATGCGCGGGGTCTCGTTCGATGGGACCTGGAAGCAGACGTCGCAACGGCCGGCCATGTCGCCGCCGCCCGCGCCAGTGAAGCCGATCACCTTCACGCCCTTGGCCTCGGCCGCGTCGAGCGCGCGCAGGATGTTCTTCGAGCGCCCGGAGGTGGAGATGGCGATGAACACGTCGCCCTCCTGGCCCAGCGCCTCGACCTGGCGGGCGAAGGTGTAGTCGTAGCCGTAGTCGTTGCCGATCGCGGTGAGGATCGAGGTGTCGGTGGTCAGCGCGATCGCCGGCAGGCCCGGGCGGTCGTAGTAGAAGCGGCTGACCAGTTCGCCGGCCCAGTGCTGGGCGTCGGCGGCGCTGCCGCCGTTGCCGGCGAACAGCAGCTTCCTGCCTGCGCGCAGGGCGTCGACGCACAGCCGCACCGCCTGCGCGATCTGCTCGCGCAGCCGCGCGTCGGCGGCCATCGCGTTGAAGTTGGCCAGGGTCTTGTCGAACTCCGCCTGGACGAAGGTATTCAACCGATTTTCCATGAGGACGCTCCGTGCGGAGTGAAGTGGGTGTCGTAGACGGTGCCGCCGGCGCCGGACAGCGCGCGCACCAGGCGCACGCGTTCGGCCGGGTCGCACACGAACATCATGAAGCCGCCGCCGCCGGCGCCGGAGACCTTGGTGGCGAGGGCGCCGTTGGCGAAGGCCAGCGCCTCCAGTTCGTCGATCATCGGGTTGGTGATGCTGGATGCGCTCTGCTTCTTGGCTTCCCAGCCGGACTGCATGACCTGGGCGAAGCGCGCCAGGTCGCCGCGCAGCAGCGCCTCCTTCATCTGCACCGCCTCCTGCTTGAGCCGGTGCATCGCCTCCAGCGAATCGGTGCGGCCCTCCCGGATGTTGCGCGACTGCTCGTCGATGATCTTGGCCGAGGCCCGCGACACGCCGGTGAAGTACAGCACCAGGCTGGCCTCCAGCTCGTTCCAGATCCATTCCTTGATCCGCAGCGGGTTCACGATGACCCGGTCGCCGGCGTAGAACTCCATGAAGTTGAAGCCACCGAACGCCGCCGCGTACTGGTCCTGCTTGCCGCCCGCCAGGGCCAGGTCCTTGCGCTCGATGTCATAGGCGATCTGCGCGATCTCGTACTCGCCCAGGGCCAGGCTGAAATACTCGTTGAACGCGGTGACCAGGGCCACGACCATGGTCGAGGACGAGCCCAGGCCGGATCCGGGCGGGGCGTCCGAATGCGCGCGGATGCGCAGCGCCGGGCGGCGCCCGCCGAGCAGGCGGTCGGCCACGTGCAGGTACACGCCGCGCATCAGCTGCTGCGGGCCCGGCGAGCGGTCAACCTCCTCCGGGTCGAGCACCTGCACCGAACCGGCGTCGAGCGCATGCAGTTCGAGCTTGCCGGTCGGGGAACGGTCGAGGGTGGCGTACGCGAACTTGTCGATGGTGACGTTCATGACGAAACCACCGTGCTGCTCGCTGTACGGCGAGACGTCGGTGCCACCACCGGCCAGGCCCAGGCGCAGCGGCGCGCGGGAACGGATGATCATGCCCGGTTTTCCTTGTCGCGATTGGTCGAAAGCGCGTCCAGCAGCTGCGCGGTCAGCGCCTGGCGCGAGAACAGCGAACGGGCCAGGCGCGCGCCCTCGCGCGAGCGCCGGCGCCACAGGCCGTCGTCGGCCAGCAGGCGGGCGATGGCCTCGGCCAGTTCCACGGCGTCGTCGGCCACGGCGGCCACCTGTTCCAGGCCCGGCAGGCCCTGGGCACCCACGGAGGTCGTCGCCAGCGGCAATCCGTTCTGCAGCGCCTCCACCACCTTGCCCTTCACCCCGGCGCCGTAGCGCAGCGGCACCACCGCCACCCGCGCCTGGCGGTAGCGGCGGCAAAGTTCGGCGTCGCTCACGTAGCCGGTGACCTCGACCTGGCGCCCGGCCAGGCCCTTGACCACGTCGGTGGGATTGGAGCCGACCAGCGACAGCGTCAGCTGCGGATGTTCGCGCCACAGCCGCGGCATCACTTCCTGGACCAGCCACAGCGCGGCGTCGACGTTGGGCGAATGCGCGAAGCCGGCGACGAACACCAGCCCCGAACGCCCGTCCGGCTCGGCGTCGTCGACGAAGTGGTCGAAGGCATACGGCGAGATGGCGCGGACCGGGGTTCCGGGCGCCAGCGCCGCGACCTCGTCGGCCTCCTCCTGCGACGGGTAGAGGACGATGTCCGCCCCCTGCCACAGTTGCCGTTCCAGCGCCTCGATGCGGCGCGCCTCGTGGCGCAGGTCATCGCGCCCGGCCACGTCCGCCTCGCGCGCCAGGCGGCGGAAATGCAGGTCGTGCCCGTAATAGGCCACCGGCACCCCCGGCGCCTGCTTGCGCAGCGCCTGCAGGTAGGGCAGCGAGATGTGCGGCCGCGACAGCAGCACCGCGTCCAGCCCGGCCCCGCACTCGCGCAGGTAGTCGGCGAAGCCGCCCATGCGCCGGCTGCCGTAGATCACCTCCACCCCGCGCCGCTGCAGCGGCGGCGTATACACCGGATCCTGGTGCAGGTTGTCCGGCCAGAACTTGACCACCCAGCCGGCGGCCAGCAGGGAATCGATGAAGGCCACCATCGTGCGCGAGCCGGCGTCGCGGTCCGGCTGCGGCACGTAGTGGTCGACGATCAGCACGACCTTGCGGCCCCAGGCGCGGTCGCGCGCCCGCATCACCTGCTCGCCGTTGGGGTAGTGCGCCGCCAGTTCCGCCTCCCAGCGCCGGCGCAGCTTCTCCTGGTTGGCGACCTGGTAGGCCTTCACGCCACCGGAGGTGTCGGTGCCGTGGGAGATGCCCTCGAAGTGCACCACGGTGGAGAACGGAGTGTAGTAGACCTCGCGCCCGGACTGCCGCACCTTGAACGCCAGGTCCGAGTCCTCGCAGTACGCCGGGCAATAGTGCTCGTCGAACCCGCCCAGCTCGCGGAACAGGGCCAGCGGCAACAGGATGCTCGCGCCGGAGCAGTAGTCGGCCGGGCGCACATAGTTGAACTCGTGCTCGCCCGGGTCGCGCAGGCGGCCGTAGTTCCAGGCCGAGCCGTCGCGCCAGACGATGCCGCCGGCCTCCTGCAGGCGGCCATCGGGGTACACCAGGCGCGAGCCGGCCATGCCGGCATCCGGATGGTCGGCGAACACGTCCAGCAGGCCGTCCAGCCAGCCGGGCATCACCTGGGTGTCGTTGTTGAGGAAGCACACGTACTCGCCGCGCGCCAGTTCGGCCGCGGCGTTGCAGGAACGGATGAAACCGAGGTTCTGCGGATGCTCGTGGTAGCGCAGCCCCGGCACCCCGGCCAGGCGTCCGATCTCGGTGTCGCCGGAGGCGTCCTCGGCGACGAGGATCTCGTAGGACACGCGCGGCGCCGACTCGACGATCGAGCGCACCGCCGCGGCGGTGTAGCCGAGGTTGCCGTAGGCCGGAATGATGACGGACACGCGGGGCGCGTCGAACACCGGCACCGCAAGACCATCCAGGACGTGCTCCACGTCCTGGACTGCGGCCACCACCTGCGCGGTGATCGCCCTGGCCTGCTGCTTCTCCGTCCTCGCCAGCAGCCACCGCCGGACCGGCGTCGCGAAGGGCGCCAGCAGCGGATGCGATCCCAGCCCGCGACCGCGCAGGGAAGCGACCACTGCTGCCCAGTCGCCGCGCGCCACGCGTGCAGCGAAGCGGAGGGGCTTGGTTACCCGCCAGGAGCGGGACCCGTCGCCGGACCGGCCGCCGATCTGGGCGTGCAGGTCGCCCCGCATCCTGTGGATGGCACCGGCCACGGAGGACATGCGCGCCTGCAGGTCGTCATGGTCGCCACGGAGCTTCTCGTGCTCGTGGTGGAGCTCCTGGTAGATGTGGCAGGTCTCGTCGTGACTCCGCTCGAGGGCCTCGTGCGCCTGCTCCAGCGCCTCATGTGCCTGGCGCAGCTCGCCGAGCGTATCCCGGAGCGAACCCAGCTCCCGGTCGAGGGACAGCGCCCAGGCGGTCCGCTCCTCGAACTCGCCCTGCAGAGTCGCGTAACGGGAGCGCCACTCGGCGATCTCCTTGTCCTGCGCCTGTGCCCACCTGGCCACTTCACGGTGGCGCTCGTAGAGATCCTCTGTCTCCGACAACAGGATGGACGGCCCCAGCCCGGGCAGCAGGCGCTCGTCCGCGGCCGCCAAGGCGATGAAGTACACCGGCTCGTCCCACGTGGCCACGCGCTCCTCGACGGCCCCCGCCGCCTCGGCTAGGCCCTGCCAGCTTCCCGACAGGCGGTCGGGCGCCAGGTGGGTGATCGTGGAGGCCACCGCGAGACGCTGGCCGACGTACCGCACGGCCGGGAAGTGGCGCCCGAGCAGTTCGGACAGCTCGGCCATGTCCAGCTCGCGGACATGGAACTCGTTGTGGTGGCCCGCCTTCTCCGAATACACCTTGCGATTGGGCGAGGAAAGGATCAGGCAGCCCTCCGGCCTGAGGACGCGCCGGATCTCGGCGATCATCTCCTCCTGCTCATGGAGGTGTTCCAGCGTCTCGAAGGAGACGACCACGTCCACGCAGTTGTCCGGCAGAGGGAGCGCGGCGGCCGAACCCTGTTCGAAGCGGAGGTTGGCGATACCGGCGTACTTCGTCCGGGCGTGTTCCACCGCCTCCTGCGAAATGTCCACGCCCACGACGGAACGCGCGACCCGAGCCATGGCGGCGCTGCCATAGCCCTCCCCCGAGGCGACGTCCAGGACGTCCTTGCCCGCCACCGCCGACAGGCACCAGGAGTAGCGATGGAGGTGCTCTTGGCGGATTTCGCCCCCCTCCGTGGGGATGAAGCGCTCGCCCGTGAATTTCATGCTCATTCGCCCTGCCTGCGTGCAATCTCGATGGCGGCCATGGGGATGCCTACCAGCCCATGGCGCATGGTTTCGTCGACCGCACGGAACTCGAGGGCATCGTGCAGCCAGTGCTGTTGGGTATGGTCGTCCTGGCTTCCGGACGCGACCGCCGCGTCCACCATGTAGCTTCCCGATGGAAGCACCGGCATGCGGAACCGGAAAGTCGCATCGATGACCTCACCGGCCGCCATGGACGTATCGGCGTTGCGATAGGCCAGATAGGTGTTGTCGCCGAAAAGGCGCTGCCCCAGCCTGTCCTTCACGTAGAAGCCGACGATCGTCGACTCCAGCGCCTTGTTCGCACGCACGCTGATGCGCAGGTTGACCACTTCGCCACCGGAAAGCAGCGGAGCGGGCTGCCCCTCGGCATCCAGCAGGGCCACGTCCACGATGGTGGCACCGCCGGCGCCGAACTGCGGGCCGGCGCGGTCCGGGTCGAATTCGAACACCGCCAGGCGGTTGCAGACGCCCAGCTCGTCCATCAGCTTCTTGCGGAAGTCCTCCCGGCAGGCCTCCTCCCGCTGCCTGCGCCGCTCCACGCCCACGTCCACGTGGACGACCTCGCCGACAGCGTCGGCGCGACCGCGCGCGTGCTGCTGGGCCATGTAGGCCTCGACTATGGCGCCGGCGCGGCCCTCCATCCGCACCTGTCCGTCCTCCAGCCAGATCGCCCTGGAGCACAGGTTGGTGACGGCGGCCGCGTCGTGGCTGACGAACAGCAGCGTGCCGTGCTTCTGGAAGTTGCGCAGGAAGCGCATGCACTTCTGCGCGAAGAACGCGTCGCCCACCGACAGCGCCTCGTCGACGATGAGGATGTCCGCGTCCACATGGGCGATGACCGCGAAGGCCAGGCGCACGGCCATGCCACTGGAATAGCTGCGCACCGGCTGGTCGATGAACTCGCCGATGTCGGCGAAGTCCAGGATCTGCTGCATGCGCTCGTCGATCTGGGCGCGCGTCAGGCCCAGGATCGTGCCGTTGAGGTAGACGTTCTCGCGCCCGGTGAAGTCGGGGTTGAAGCCGCTGCCCAGCTCCAGCAGGGCGGCCACCCGGCCGTGCACCTGACAGGTGCCGGTGGTCGGCCTCAGGGTGCCGGCGATGATCTGCAGCAGCGTGGACTTGCCCGAACCGTTGCGGCCGATGATGCCCACCGTTTCGCCGCGCCGAACCTGGAAGGACACGTCGCGCAGGGCGTGGAACTCCCGGTGCTTGCCGTCGCGGCCGGTGAGTGCCTGCCACAGGCGCTGCGATGGCTTCTCGTACATCCGGTAGGTCTTGCCGACCCCGTCCACCCGGATCACCGGCTCGCCCAGAGCCGGCTGTTGCCGCTCAGAGGACATCGCCGAACCCTCCGCGCATCCTGCGGAAGACGGCCAGGGCCAGCGCCCCCAGCATGGTGACACAGGCGGTATACAGACCCAGGGCGCTCCAGTCCGGCATCCGCCCCCAGATCACGACCTCGCGCGCCTGGTCAATGATCATGGTCAGCGGGTTGGCATAGAACACCCAACGGTAGCTCTCGGGCAGGCTGTCCACCGGCACGATGGCCGAGGACAGGAACAGCATCGCCGCCGCCAGCACGCCGACGATCTGGCCGATGTCGCGCAGGTAGACGCCGAGCGCGGACAGGAACCAGCCAACCGCCACGGCCAGGATCGCCAGCGGCGCGATCACCACCGGCAGCAGCAGCGTGTGCCAGAACAGCTCCCCGTGCCAGACCCACTTGAGCAGGATCAGCACAAGAGCGTTCATGCCGAGGTGGAACAGGGCGGTGAGCATGGTGCTGCAGGCCAGCAGCTCCAGCGGAAACACCACCCGTTTCACGTAGCTGGGATTGGACAGGACCAGATTGGGGGCCCGCGTCAGACACTCGGCGAAGAACCCGTGGATGATCAGGCCGGTGAACAGGATCAGGGCGAAGTCCGTGGTCGAGCCCGAGGTGCCAGGCCACCGGCTCTTGAGGATGTAACCGAACGCCAGGGTGTAGACCATCAACATCAGGAACGGGCTGATCAGCGACCACAGCAACCCGATCGCCGCGCCGCGGTACCTGCCCAGGATCTCCCGCTTGGTCAGCTCAGCCAGCAGGGAACGATACTGCAGGACCCTGGGCAACAGTTGGCTCATGCTCTCCGCCATCAGCGCAACGCATCCTCCAGGTCGTCACGCAGGTCCTCGAGCGCCTCCACGCCCACGCTCAGGCGCACCAGGGCGTCGGAGATGCCCAGGCGGGCGCGGCGCTCCGGGGGCACCGAGGCGTGGGTCATGACCGCCGGGTGGTTGACCAGGCTTTCCACGCCGCCGAGCGACTCGGCCAGGGTGAACAGCCGGGTCCGTTCGCAGAAGCGGCGTGCGGCCTCGTAGCCGCCGCGCAGCACCACCGAGACGATGCCGCCAAAACCCTGCATCTGCCGGGCGGCCAGCTCGTGCTGCGGGTGCGAGGACAGGCCGGGGTAGATCACCTTCTCCACCGCCGGGTGCGACTGCAGCCATTGCGCCAGGGCGTGGGCGTTGGCGCAGTGCGCGCGCATGCGCAGCGGCAGGGTCTTCAGGCCGCGCAGGGCCAGGAAGCTGTCGAACGGCCCCTGCACGGCGCCGACCGAGTTCTGCAGGAAGGCCATGCGCTCGGCCAGTTCGTCATCGCCGGCGACGACCACGCCGCCGACCATGTCCGAGTGGCCGTTGAGGTACTTGGTGGCCGAATGCACCACCAGGTGCGCACCCAGCTCCAGCGGACGCTGCAGCATGGGCGAGGCGAAGGTGTTGTCCACCACCACCAGCAGCCCGTGGCGCCGCGCCACCCCGGCCACCGCAGCGATGTCCACGACCTTCAGCATCGGGTTGGTGGGCGTCTCGATCCACACCATCCGGGTGCGCGGCGTGATGGCCGCCTCGAAGGCGGCCAGGTCGGTCAGGTCGACGAAGCTGAAGTCCAGGCCCGCGCTGCGCCGGCGCACCCGCTCGAACAGCCGGTAGCTGCCGCCGTACAGGTCGTCCATCGCCACCACGTGGTCGCCACTGTCCAGCAGCTCCAGCACGGTGGAGGTGGCGGCCATGCCCGAGGCGAAGGCGAAGCCGCGCACACCGCCCTCCAGCGCCGCCACACAGCGCTCGTAGGCGAACCGGGTGGGGTTCTGGGTGCGCGAGTACTCGAAGCCCTGGTGCTCGCCGGGGCTGGACTGCGCATAGGTGGAGGTGGCGTAGATGGGGGGCATCACCGCCCCGGTGGCCGGGTCCGGAGCCTGGCCGCCGTGGATGGCCAGGGTCTCCTTGGCCATGGCGCGGCGCTCCTGCCGCCCGTGCTTCTGATGGTCCGACATGCACGTCCTTGGAAAATGACCGGCGATTCCTAGGGGTGACCGGCTTAACGGCCAGCCACCGGGGACTGGGGGCTCACTGCACCCGGCGGCGCAGGTAGTTTAGCAGGTCGATGCGGGTGATCAGGCCCAGGAACTGGTCGCCGTCGGTGACGATGGCGACCTGGCCGCGGTCAAACACCGGCAGCAGGGCCTCGATCGGGGCCTTGACGTCCAGCTTTTCCAGCTTGGTGACCATGGCCACCGAGACCGGGTCGCGGAAGCGCGCCTCGTCGCCGTACACGTGCAGCAGCACGTCGCTCTCGTCGATGATGCCGGCCAGGCGGTCGCCTTCCATCACCGGCAGCTGCGACACGTCGTACAGCTTCATCCGCTGGTAGGCGGTGGTCAGCAGGTCGGTCGGGGCGACCACCACGGTGTCGCGCTGCGCGTACGGGCGCATGATCAGGTCGCGCAGGTCGCCGTGGTACGGGCGCTGCAGGAAGCCGTTGTCCAGCATCCAGTAGTCGTTGTACATCTTCGACAGGTACTTGTTGCCGGTGTCCGGCACCAGCACCACGACCTTCTTCGGCCGGCTCTGCTCGCGGCAGTAGCGCAGCGCGGCGGCCACCAGCGTGCCGGTGGAGGAGCCGCCGAGGATGCCCTCCCTGGCCAGCAGCTCGCGCGCGGTGTGGAAGCTCTCCGCGTCGGGGATGGCGTAGGCCTTCTTCACCCGGCTGAAGTCCGAGATCGAGGGCAGGAAGTCCTCGCCGATGCCCTCCACCAGCCAGGTGCCTGACTTGTCGCTGAGCACGCCCTCGTTGATGTACTGGGCCAGGATCGAGCCGACCGGATCGGCCAGCACCAGCTCCACGTGCGGGGCGTGCTTTTCGAAGCAGCGCGACAGGCCGGTCATGGTGCCGGAGCTGCCGCAGCCGAAGACGATGGCGTCGAAGCCGCCAACCTCGGCCATCTGCTCGATGATCTCCGGGCCGGTGCCGAACTCGTGGGCGGCCGGGTTGTCCGGGTTGCCGAACTGGTTGATGAACAACGCCCCCGGGGTCTCGGCGGCGATGCGCGCGGCCAGGTCCTGGTAGTACTCCGGGTGGCCCTTGCCCACGTCGGAGCGGGTCAGCACCACCTCGGCGCCCATGGCCTTGAGGTTGAAGATCTTCTCCCGGCTCATCTTGTCCGGGACCACCAGGATCAGGCGGTAGCCCTTCTGCTGCGCGACCAGGGCCAGGCCGATGCCGGTGTTGCCGGCGGTGCCCTCGACGATGGTGGCGCCCGGCTTGAGGTCGCCGCGGCGCTCGGCCGCCTCGATCATGGCCAGGCCGATGCGGTCCTTGATCGAGCCGCCGGGGTTGGCGCATTCCAGCTTCAGGTACAGCTCGCACGGCCCGGTGTCCAGGCGGCGGGCCTTGACCATGGGCGTACGCCCGATCAGTTCGAGCACGGAGGCATGGATGGCCATCTTAGATCCGGTTGCGGCACCGCGGGACGCGGCGGAACCCGGATTATCGGCCGGAACCCGGCGCCAGGTCAGCGGGGCCTCCGTGGTCCCCGGATGGTGCGGGCGGCGGCAGCCGACGAGGAAGCTGCCGCCGCCCGCCGCGGGAAGCCTCAGCCGTCAGTGGGTGGTGCATTGTTCGTACAGGCGCAGGAGCTTTTCCTTGGTGGCCAGCTTCTCGCGCTTCATCTGGGCCAGGGTGACGTCATCGATCGGAAGCACCCCGAGCTCGGCGTCCATGACCTTCTTGTCCAGCTGGCGGTGTCGCTGGTACAGCTGCTTGAACTCGGGGTTGCGCTTCATCAGAGCTTCGATTTCAGCCTGCTGCCCTTCGAACATGTCTACACCTCATCAGGAAAGGCGCATCCCTGCGCGGTCGCCGGCGCCCACGCCGGCTCCGGAAAAACAAACGCCCCGGGCCGTGCGGGACCGGGGCGTCTCGTGACCGGGCAGGACGTCGTGCGGGACCACCGAACCACCGGAAACGTCCGCGGGACGGCGCATGGGCCGGGCGGCGTTCTCCAGCGGGACGGCGGACGGATGCATGGCGGCTGGCTCCGGTCGACCGGGCGGTTGGAGTACCGCCCGGACGCTTCGACCCTACCCCACCCCACAGGAGCGGACAAGCGGGGTTTGCCCGGAACTGCGACCGCCAGTCAGAAACGGACCAGGGAACGCAAACCGTTGGACTAGGTGAATACGCGACGGCCACGACCGTCGCGTATTCAGGCGATGCGACCGCACCGGCTCAGGGTGCGACAACCACCTCGGCCGCGCGCTGCGCGCTGGCCGGCCCGCTCCTGCCCTCGGCCTTGATCCGCGCGGCGGGCACGCCGGCCTGGACCAGCGCCTCGCGCAGGGCCTGGGCGCGGGCCTGGGCCAGCTTGGCATCCTGCGACCAGGCCTGCACGCGCACGTTGCGCGTGTTGATCTGCAGGTAGGCGGCCAGGGCCGCGGCGGCGTCCTTGCCGGAGGCGCTGAGCGCGCCCTTGCCGGCGGCGTAGGCGCTGCCCGGCAGGGTGAACACCTCGCTCTGGCCGTCGAAGCGCGCCGGCGGCAGTTTCTTGCCGGACACCAGCTCGGCCTCCTGGCGCGCCAGCTCGGCCTCCTTGCGGCGGGCCGCGCTCAGCTGCGCGCTCTGCCGGCTGGCGGCCTTGCCCAGGGCCTGCTCGGCCTCGGTGCGGGCCGCGGCCTCGGCCTCCGCGGCCAGGCGCAGGCGCTCGGCCTCCTCGGCCTGGATCTGGGCCTGGATGCGCAGGCGTTCGGCCTCGCGGCGGGCCTCCTCCGCCTCACGGCGGCTGGCCTCCAGCAGCAGCTCGGTGCGGCGCTGGTCCAGCCGCGCCAGCTCCTGGCGCGCAGCCTCGGTCCGCACCGCCAGCTCGGCGATCTCCACCCGCCGCTCGGCCAGGTACAGGGCTTCGGGCCGGGCGGCGCGCCGGGCCGCGGCCAGCGCCGCCAGCGCCTCGCGGGCCTGCATCTGCTCGAACGGGGCCAGCCGGGCGACGTCCGGGTCGGCCTGCAGCGCCTCCAGGCGGGCCTGCAGCCGCAGCACGTCCGGATCGTCGGCCGCCGGCGCAGGCACGGCCACCAGCAGCGCCAGCCCCAGCAGGCCGGCGCGCACGCACGGGAAGCGGCGGCTCATCGGGCACCCTCCGTGGCCAGGCCCAGGCGCTGGCGCAGCTCGTCCACCTCGTTTCGGCGTGCCTGCACGGCGGCCTCGACCTGGGCCAGCTCGCTGCGGACCCGGGCCAGGTCGGCGTCGGCCTCCGCGCGCAGGGCCAGCGGCGCGGCCTCCCTGCGCTCGCGCCGGCTGGAGGACAGCGCCGCGGTCTGGGCCTGGACCAGGGTCTGCCGGGCCAGTTCCAGCAGGTCGGGGGCGTAGTGGTCGGCGTCGGCCCGCTGGGCCTTGACCACCGCCTGCTCGGCCCGCTGCAGCTCCGGGACCGCGGCCGTCTGGGCGTGGGCCGTGACGGCCAGCCCGGAAGCGAGCAGCAGCGCGCACAGGCGCCGCGGGAAGTATGCGAAGCTAGGATCGTTCATCGGGGAACGTCGCGTCCTGAGGGTCGCGGCCATTGTCGGAAGCCAGGACCGCACGCGCAACGTGGAAGTTCCCGGCCGGAGGAATCCTGGGGGATATCGCGCACATGGATATCGGCTACTTCCTGAAGCTCATGACCGAGAAGAACGCCTCGGACATGTTCCTGACCACCGGGGCGCCGGTCTACATCAAGATCGAGGGCAAGATGTATCCCCTCGGCAGCACCGGGCTGCCGCCGGGGCTGGTCAAGAAGATCGCCTACTCGCTGATGGACGAGGGCCAGGTGCCGCAGTTCGAGCGCGACTTGGAGCTCAACATGGCCATCGCCGTGCGCGACGCCGGCCGCTTCCGCGTCAACGTGTTCAAGCAGCGCGGCGAGGTGGGCATGGTCATCCGCGCCATCCGCAGCGTGATCCCCTCGATCGAGGAGCTGAACCTGCCGGAGGTGCTGAAGGACATCATCATGACCCCGCGCGGCCTGGTCCTGATCGTCGGTTCGACCGGCTCGGGCAAGTCCACCGCGCTGGCATCGATGATCGACTACCGCAACAGCAACACCACCGGCCACATCCTCACCATTGAGGACCCGATCGAGTACCTGCACAAGCACAAGAAGTCGATCGTCAACCAGCGCGAGGTGGGCCTGGACACCCACGCCTTCCACAACGCGCTGAAGAACGCCATGCGCGAGGCGCCGGACGTGATCCTGATCGGCGAGATCCTCGACGCCACCACCATGGAGGCGGCCATCGCCTTCGCCGAGACCGGCCACCTGTGCCTGGCCACCCTGCACTCCAACAACGCCGACCAGACCATCGAGCGCATCCTCAACTTCTTCCCGGAGAGCGCGCACAGGAACATCCTGATGAACCTGGCGCTGAACCTGCGCGCGGTGGTCTCGCTGCGCCTGGTCCAGGGCGTGGACGGCCGCCGCCTGCCGGCCACCGAGGTGCTGATCAACACCCCGGTGATCGGCGACCTGCTGCGCCGCGGCCAGGTGCACGAGCTGAAGAAGGCCATGGAGGAGTCGCTGGAGGAAGGCATGCACACCTTCGACCAGTGCCTGTTCCGCCTGGCCAAGCAGGGCCGCATCACCCAGGAGGAGGCGCTGCGCGCGGCCGACTCACGCGACGGCCTGGCGCTGAAGTTCCGCTTCTCCGAGGGCGCCGACGAAGAACACGACCCGTACGCGGACGTCAACGAGGCCCCGGCGGCCTCGTCGCAGATCACCCACGGCTTCCTCTGATCGGCCGCCGCGGCGGCCGGGGCGCGGTCAGGACGCGGCGGGCGCGTCCGGCTGCGCCTCCGGGGCCGCGGTCCGGAACGCCGGCAGCGCCAGGCAGGCCCGCTCGATCCGGGCCAGGGTGGGCCACGCCTCCACGTCCATGCCGAAGCGGCGGGCGTTGTACAGCTGCGGCACCAGGCAGCAGTCGGCCAGGCCCGGCGCGTCGCCGTGGCAGAACGCCCCGGTGGCCGGGTCGTCGGCCAGCATCGCCTCCAGCGCCGCCAGGCCGGTACCGATCCAGTGCCGCACCCAGGTCTCGCGCTCGGCCTGCGGCACGGCCCACTGCTGCTCGAAGAACTGCAGCACGCGCAGGTTGTTGAGCGGGTGCACGTCGCAGGCCACCGCCTGGGCGAGCGCGCGCACCCGCGCCCGGCCGCGCGCGTCGGCCGGCAGCAGCGCCGGCTGCGGCCAGCACTCGTCCAGGTACTCGAGGATGGCCAGCGACTGGCGCAGCACGCGCCGGCCGTGCACCAGCACCGGCACCAGTTCCTGCGGGTTGAGCGCGCGGTATCCGGCGGCGTGCTGCTGGCCGCCGTCGCGCAGCAGGTGCACGGGCACGGATTCGTATGCCAGCGCCTTCAGTGCCAGGCCGATGCGCACCCGGTAGGCGGCCGAGGAGCGCCAGTAGGTGTACAGGCGCAACGGTTCGGTGTCGTGGTCCCGGCTCTGCATGCTCCCTCCCCTGTGGCCGCGCGGCGGCTCAGGCCGCCGGCGGGTCCTGGCGTTCGATCCGCTGGTCGATGGCGCCGAAGATGCTGCGGCCCTGGCGGTCGAACATCTCGATGCGCACCCGGTCGCCGAACTTCAGGAACGGGGGGCTCGGCTTACCGTCGCGCAGCATCTCCACCGTGCGCTTCTCGGCGAAGCACGAGGCCCCGCGCGAGAGGTCGTGGTTGGCGATGGTGCCGGAGCCGACCAGGGTGCCGGCGGCCAGCGGCCGGGTCCTGGCGGCATGGGCCACCAGCTGGGCGAAGTCGAACTGCATGTCCTCGCCGGCCTCCGGGGCGCCGAACCACTCCCCGTTGACGTGGGTCACCAGCGGCAGGTGCAGCTTGTTGCCGCGCCAGGCCTCGCCCAGCTCGTCCGGGGTGACGAACACCGGGCTCAGCGCCGAGCGCGGCTTGGACTGCAGGAAGCCGAAGCCCTTGGCCAGCTCGGCCGGGATCAGGTTGCGCAGGGACACGTCGTTGACCAGGCCGACCAGCTGGATGTGGCCGGCGGCCTGCTCCGGGGTCACCGCCATCGGCACGTCGTCGGTGACCACCACGATCTCGGCCTCCAGGTCGATGCCGTAGTCCTCGCTGACCACGCGCACCGGGTCGCGCGGACCGAGGAAGCCGGCGCTGGTGGCCTGGTACATCAGCGGGTCGGTGTAGAAGCTCTCCGGCACCTCGGCACCGCGGGCACGGCGCACCCGCTCCCCGTGCGGCAGGTAGGCGCTGCCGTCCACGAACTCGTAGGCGCGCGGCAGCGGCGCGGCCAGGGCGGCGTGGTCCAGCTCGAAGACGCCCTCGGCCCGGCCTTCCTCCAGCGCCGCGGCCAGCGCGTTCAGGCGCGGCGCAGTGGCCTGCCAGTCGTCCAGGGCCTGCTGCAGCGTGGCGGCGATGCCGGTGGCGCGCACGGCGCGGGTCAGGTCGCGCGAGACGACCACGAGGGTGCCGTCGCGGCCGCCTTCCTTCAGGGTTCCGAGCTTCATCCGGGGTGTTTCCTGCGGTCTGGTGGCCGGATTGTAGCGGCGACGGGAAATGGTTTCAGGGGAAACTTGGCTGCCGCCACATGAACGGCGCCCGCACCAGCGCCGGCCGCCGCGCCCGGCATGGCGTAGAATCCGCGCCGGTTGCCCGGTGGCCCGTTTCCCATGGGCCGGCTCCGCCCCCGGCGGCGCCCCGCCCGCTCCGACGTCTTCCGCGGCAATCGTCCGGTGTCCCGCACCGGTTCCCGTTTTCTCGCAGCGCGGTTCAAGGGAACGCTCCGAGTCCCCCGGCCCCACCACGGCCCGGTCCGCCCGCGCGGGCCGTCACCAAGGAGTGTTCCCCCATGTCGTTCCAATCCCTGGGCCTGGCGCCCACCCTGCTGCGTGCGCTGTCCGAACAGGGCTACCAGACCCCCACCCCCATCCAGCAGGCCGCGATCCCGCTGGTCCTGGAGGGCCATGACCTTCTGGCCGGCGCCCAGACCGGCACCGGCAAGACCGCCGCCTTCGGCCTGCCGCTGCTGCAGCGCCTGGCCGCCACGCCGCAGCGCGACCGCCGCCCGCGTGCCCTGGTGCTGGCCCCCACCCGCGAGCTGGCCCTGCAGGTGCACGAGAACCTGCGCGCCTACACCAGGTACCAGCGCGTCTCCAGCGCCGTGGTCTACGGCGGCGTGGGCATGGGCCAGCAGCTGGAGGCGCTGCGCCGCGGCGTGGACCTGCTGATCGCCTGCCCCGGCCGCCTGATCGACCACCTCGCGCGCGGCAGCGTGGACCTGTCAGCGGTGGAGGTGCTGGTGCTGGACGAGGCCGACCGCATGCTGGACATGGGCTTCCTGCCCTCGATCAAGCGCATCCTGGCCAAGCTGCCGCGGCAGGAGCGGCAGACGCTGCTGTTCTCGGCCACCTTCGCCGACCCGATCAAGCAACTGGCCATGGAGTTCATGCGCAGCCCGCGCGAGGTGATGGTGACTCCACGCAACACCGTGGCCGAGACCATCGCCCATCGCGTGCATCCGGTGGACAGCGGCCGCAAGCGCGCCCTGCTGCTGCACCTGCTGGCCGCCGACACGCGCGTGCAGACCCTGGTGTTCGCCCGCACCAAGCACGGCAGCGACCGCCTGGCCCAGTTCCTGGAGAAGGTCGGCGTGCGCGCCGCCGCGATCCACGGCAACAAGAGCCAGAACCAGCGCCAGCGCGCCCTGGCCGAGTTCAAGGCCGGCAAGGTCAAGGTGCTGGTGGCCACCGACATCGCCGCCCGTGGCATCGACATCGACCAGCTGCCGCGGGTGATCAACTACGACCTGCCGATGGTGGCCGAGGACTACGTGCACCGCATCGGTCGCACCGGCCGCAACGGCGCCAGTGGCCAGGCCATCTCCCTGGTCGCGCAGGAGGACGCCAGGCTGCTGCGCCAGATCGTGCGTCTCCTGGGCCGCGACATGGACATCCAGGAGGTGGAGGGGTTCGCCCCGGCCACGCCGATCCGCTGGGGCGAAGGCGCCCCCGGCAAGGCCCGGGCGGCCGGCGGCGCGGACGCGCCGCGCAAGCCTGCCGGCCACCGCGGCCGCCGCCCGCAGGGCAAGGCACCGCGCCATGCCCACGCCGGTGCCCCGGGCGGCCACCGTCCGCCGCGCCCGCAGCCGCCGCGGCACGGCGCCACGCCGCAGGCCTGATCCCGCGCCGCTGGCCTCCCGTCTCCCCCCGTCTGCTAGGGTGGACCGGCGCACACCGCGCCTGCTCAGGGGGAGGGGGAGAGATGCCTGCACGCACCATCGTCATCGCCGCGCTCGGCCTGGTGCTGGCCTGCGCCGCGGCCATGCCGGCGGCCGCGGCCGACACGCCGGCGCCACGCGCCGGGCTGCGCGCGTTCGCCGACGAGGCCGAGCTGGACCGCCTGCTACGGCACTGGCAGGCCAAGGCCGAGGAGGAGCAGCGCTCGCGGCGGCGGCTCTCCGCGCTGCCGATGCCGGCCGCCCCGGCACCGGCCGCCGCCCCCATGCCCGCGCCGGCCGCCGCGGCCGAGTCCATCACCAATGTGCAGACCGCCGGTGTGGACGAGGGCGGCATCGTCAACCGCCACGGCGACCACCTGATCGTCCTGCGCCGTGGCCGCCTGTTCACCGTGCGCATCGGCGCAGCCCGCCTGGAACCGGTGGCGCACGTGGACGCCTTCCCGCCGGGTGCGCAGGCCCACGGCGACTGGTACGACGAGCTGCTGGTGGCCGGCGACACCGTGGTGGTGGTCGGCTACAGCTACCGCCGCGGCGGCACCGAAATCGGCCTGTTCGACATCGACGCCGGCGGCCACTTAGCCTGGCGCGCCAGCTACCACCTGCGCAGCAGCGACTACTACTCGGCCGGCAACTACGCCACCCGCCTGGTCGGTGACACACTGGTGCTCTACACCCCGCAGCACTTCGGGCCGTGGGGACGGCCGATGAAGGAGCGGCTGCCGGCCTTGCGCCGCTGGCAGGCAAAGGACGCGGGGGAGTTCCGCCGCATCCTGCCGGCCACGCGCATCTTCCGCACCGACGATCCGCTGGACCCGTTCGGCGATGGCGTGGCCCTGCACACCGTCACCACCTGCGACCTGGCGCGGCCGGAGCTGGAGTGCACCGCCACCGCGGTGCTGGGGCCGCCGGGCCGGGTGTTCTACGTCTCCCAGGACTCGGTGTTCGTCTGGACCACCGCCCGCGCCCGCGGCACGGGGCCCGGCCGTTCGGCGGTGTTCCGCATCCCGCTGGACGGCGCCACGCCCACCGCGCTGAAGACCACCGGCGGTCCGGTGGACCAGCTGTCCTTCCTGCAGGGCGAGGACGGCCACCTCAACGTGCTGCTGCGCGCCGACAGCGCGGGCGAGGGCATGTGGGCCGGGCGCCTGCAGCGCGGCGAGCTGGCGCTGCTGCGGGTGCCGCTGGACCTGTTCGGCGACGGCACCACCGCCGCACCCGCCTCGGCCTACCGCAGCCTGCCCGCGCCGCCCGGCGGACCGCTCAGCAACCGCTTCATCGGCGACTGGCTGGTGTACGGCCAGGCTGCGCGCCACCCCGGCTGGGGACGCGGGTCCGGGGACGGTGGCCGCGCCTACGCGCTGCGCCACGCCGACGCCGCCGCGGCGGTGCGGGAGATCCCGCTGCGCCACGGCGTGGAACGCATCGAGGCGATGGGCAGGGACGCGGTGCTGGTGGGCAACGCCGGCGACGACCTGCTGTTCAGCAGCCTGCGCCTGGACCGCGACGCCAGCCTGGCCGGCGTCTACGTGCACCCCGGCGCACGCCAGGCCGAATCGCGCACCCACGGATTCTTCTACCGCCCCACCGGTACCGACCAGGGCATGGTCGGACTGCCGGTCCTGCGTGGCCGGGGCGCGGCGGTGGCCTTCCTGCGCAACGCGGCCCTGCGCCTGCAGGGCCTGGGCCAGCTGGAGGCGCGGCCCGCGGGCGATCAGGACGACGGCTGCCAGGCCAGCTGCGTGGACTGGTACGGCAACGCTCGGCCGATCTTCGTCGGCGAGCGGGTGTTCGCGCTGATGGGTTACGAGCTGGTCGAGGGCCACGTGCGCGACGGCCGCATCGACGAGCGCCGCCGCCTCGACTTCACCCCGCCGACGCGCGCGCGGTGAACCGCCGGCGTGGCGGGGCCAGGCCCGCCACGCCGTACAATGGCGGCATGGACATCTTCAAGGTCTTCACCATCGAGGCGGCCCACCGCCTGCCGCACGTGCCCGAAGGGCACAAGTGCGGGCGCCTGCACGGCCACTCGTTCCGGGTGGAGATCCACGTCGCCGGCGAGCCCGACCCGCATACCGGCTGGATCATGGACTTCGCCGACATCAAGGCCGCCTTCGCCCCGCTGTACGCGCAGCTGGACCACCACTACCTCAACGAGGTCGAGGGCCTGGAGAATCCGACCAGCGAGCGCCTGGCCATGTGGATCTGGGAGCGGCTCAAGCCGGCCCTGCCGCAGCTGAGCGAGGTGGCGGTGCACGAGACCTGCACCTCCGGCTGCCGCTACCGCGGCTGAGCCGGCCGGGCCGGCGGCCCCGCACTGGCTGGACGTGGCGTTGAATGCCGGCGCCGGATGCGCCGGCCGGGTCGCCGCGGACGCGGCTCCCGCAGAAAAACACCGGGCGCCGCGACGGTCGCCACCGGTCGCGGCGTGGCTCCGGCACCGGTACCGGCCGCGGGTCGTCCGCGCACGCGGCGCCGCCCGGGCGGCGGACCGGGAGGCACGCAACCTGCTGATTCTTGACGTTTTGTCTGCGTTCCTGAAGGGTTGAAAACAGCCTTGTTGCATTGCACAAAAGGCTGCCGTATGCTGCACCGCACCAAAAGGCAATCCCTCATGGAGGCCGCCATGTCCTACCAGTTCGCCGAGCAGTTCAGCGTCTACGCCCAGCAGTTCGCCGCGGTCGCCTCGCGGGTCAACAAGCTGGCCCTGGAAAACGCGGAGACGCTCCTGGACGTGCAGCTGCGCACCCTGGAGAAGAACGTCGACGCCACCACCAGCTACCTCGGCGAGCTGGCCGAGGCCCGTGACTTGGACGCCTACCGCACCCTGTGGCCGAAGGGCCTGCAGGTGGCCCGCGACAACGTCGAGCGCGTGGCCGCCGCCAGCCAGGAAGTGATCGGCCTGGCCCTCAAGACCAGCGAGGCCCTCGGCCAGCTGGCCAAGAGCCAGTTCGAGGCCGCCGCCGGGGCGGCGCCGGCCGCGACCAGGCCGGCCAAGTCGGCCAAGCACTGAGACCTTTCCACGTCTTTGCGCGGCTCCCCTCCCCCGCGCAGACACGACCCGGCAGCCCTCCCTCCCGCTGCCGGGTCTTTTTTTGCCCGGCGCCGGCCCGCCTAGCGCGGCAGCGACAGGCAGGCCGCCAGTTGCGCCGGGTCCGGATCTGGCGTGTACGGCAGCCGGCCCAGGAACGGTGCCGGCAGGCGCATGGCCAGCAGTTCCAGGTTCTCGTCGCGGCAGGCCATGCGCGGATCGACCTCGCTGGCGATCCAGCCGGCCAGATGGAAGCCTTCGGCGGCGATGGCCCGCGCGGTCAGCCGGGCATGATTGATGCAGCCCAGGCGCATCCCCACCACGAGCACCACCGGTGCGCCCAGCTGGCGCACCAGGTCGGCCTGCTCGACGTCCGTGGCCAGCGGCGCGGCCCAGCCGCCCACGCCCTCGACCACCACCACCTCGGCCTGTGCACGCAGGCGGGCGAAGGCGTCCAGCAGCGGCGGCAGGGCCACCTCGATGCCGGCCGCGCGCGCGGCCAGCTCCGGCGCCAGCGGCTCCGGTAGCGCGTACGGGTTGAGGTCGGCGTACGGCGGTTGTGGATCGCTGGCCTCCTGCAGGGCCAGCGCGTCGCCGTTGCGCCAGTAGCCCTCGACCAGGGTGCAGCCGGAGGCGACCGGCTTCATCCCCACCGCGCGCAGGCCGTGTCCGCGCAACGCGTGCAACAGTGCGCAGCTGGCCAGGGTCTTGCCGGCACCAGTGTCGGTACCGGTCACGTACAGGCGGTCGGTTCCGTTGAAGGGCATGGCGGGAAACGGCGCGCGGCGGAGGTCCGCGGCGCACATCATACACGCGGCGCGCCGCCGCCGGCCGGCACGGGGTACCATCGCGCCATGTCCTTCGCTTCCATCCCCCTCACCGGCGACAAGCCGGAACAGTACCGCCAGCTGCTGGAACAGGCCCGCGGCCTGCTGGGCGGCGAGCGCGACCGCATCGCCAACGCCGCCAACCTCTCCGCGCTGGTCTACCACGCCCTGCCCGACCTCAACTGGGTGGGTTTCTATTTCTACGACGGCAGGGAACTGGTCGTGGGGCCGTTCCAGGGCCTGCCGGCCTGCGTGCGCATCCCGCTGGACAGGGGCGTGTGTGGCGCGGCCGCGCGCACCCGCACCACCCAGCGCGTGCCCGACGTGCACGCCTTCCCCGGCCACATCGCCTGCGACGCGGCCTCGCGCTCGGAGCTGGTGGTGCCGCTCGTGGACGGCGACGCGCTGGTCGGCGTGTTCGACCTGGACAGTCCGGTGCCGGACCGTTTCGACGAGGACGACCAGCGCGGGCTGGAGGCCATCGCCGCCGCCTTCCTGGACTCGCTGCGATGAGCCTGACCGGCCTGCGCAACATCGGCCCCAAGAGCGCCGCGTGGTTGCGCCAGGTCGGCGTGCACGGCGCGGCGGACCTGGCCGCGCTCGGCCCGGTGCAGGCCTTCCTCAGGGTGCGCCGCGCCGGCTTCCGGCCCAGCCTCAACCTGCTGTACGCGCTGGAAGGCGCGCTGGCCCGCTGCCACTGGCACGACGTGCCGGAGGCGCGCCGCCGGCAGCTGCTGGACGAGCTGGAGACGGCCAGCGCCGCGCTGCCGCCGCCGCGCGGCACGCCGGTGGCCACGCCGGTCACCACCCCCTATCCCGGCGGCGGGGAAGACGGCGGCGTGCCCGTGTCCGGCGACGACGCGGACGCCGAAGACTTACCCCCAGCGGGGGGGCGATGGCATACAATCGCCCCGCTGCAAGGTGACCCGCCGGCGTGTCCGGCGGGTTGAAACGGGAAGCCGGTGCGTCCGCGAGGACCAGTCCGGCGCTGCCCCCGCAACGGTAGGCGACCCCAACGCCGCGACCTCGGCCACTGTGCTCCTGGCATGGGAAGGCGTCGCGGAAGGACCGCACGGTCCGGGTCGCGAGCCCGGAGACCGGCCTTGCGGTCCACAGGTTGCGATGCGGAGGGCGTCGCGGCGTGCCGGCGCCGCCGTGCGCCTGTCCGCGTCCATGCGTCCTCCCTCGTGACTCCCCTCCCTGGCGCCGGGTGCGGCGCCAAGTACGCATTGGAGCCGTTGATGATCGTCCGACCGCTCGCCACCGCCACCCTCCTAGCGCTGGCGGTTTCCCGTTCCCTCCCCGCTTCCGCCCAGGACCCGGCCACCGGCCTGGACGAGGTGCTGGTCACCGCCACCCGCACCGAGATCGCCCTGCGCGACAGCCTCTCTCCCGCGCAGGTGATCGACCGCGACGAGATCGAGCGCAGTCAGGCCACCAGCCTGCAGCAACTGCTGGCCGGCCGCGCCGGCATCGACCTGGCCAACACCGGCGGGCCGGGCAAGCAGACCTCGCTGTTCCTGCGAGGCGCCGGCTCCAACCAGGTGCTGGTGCTGGTGGACGGCGTGCGCATCGGTTCGGCCACCGCCGGCCAGCCGGCGATCCAGGACATCCCGGTGGCCCAGATCGAGCGCATCGAGATCGTGCGCGGCCCGCACTCGAGCCTGTACGGGGCCGACGCCATCGGCGGCGTGATCCAGATCTTCACCCGCCGCGACCGTGGTGCGCCGCAGCCGCGACTGATGCTGGGCGCGGGCAGCAACGGCCTGCGCGAGGCCGGCGCCGGCCTGGGGCTGGGCGGCGAGCGCGGCTGGTTCGGCGCGGACCTGGCCTTCCTGCGTACCGACGGCATCAATGCCTGCGCCGGCACCGCCGCCGGCTGGGGCGCGGGCTGTTTCGCCGACGACCCTGACCGCGACGGCTACCGCAACCGCTCGGCCAGCGTGCGCGGCGGCGCGCGGCTGGCCGAGGCCTGGACCCTGGAGGGCAGCGTGCTGCACGCGGCCGGCTACAACCACTATGACGGCAGCTGGGCCGACTATTCCGAGACCGAGCAGCGGGTGTACTCGGGCCGCCTGCGTTACGCCCCGTCCGCGCGCCTGGCGCTGCAGGCCAATGCCGGCCGCAGCTACGACGACGCACAGGACTATGGCCCCAGCGGCCATGCCGGCGGCTTGCGCACGCGCCGCGACCAGGCTTCGCTGCAGGGCGACTTCGTGCTCGGCGACGGCCAGTCGTTGATGGCCGGCGCCGACTGGCTGGAGGACCGCATCGACGGCACCACCGCCTACGAGGTAGACCATCGCGACAATACCGGCGTGTTCGCCGAATACCAGGGCCGCTTCGGCGCCCAGCAGCTGCAGGCCGGCCTGCGCCACGACGACAACGCGCAGTTCGGCGGCCACACCACCGGCAACCTCGGCTGGGGCTGGCACCTGGGCGGCGGCCTGCGGCTGTCGGCGCGCTACGCCACCGGCTTCCGCGCCCCGAGCTTCAACGACCTCTACTACCCCGGCTTCGGCAACCCTGACCTGGCCCCGGAAGAGTCGGAAAACCTCAACCTGGGCCTGGCCGGCGAGCACGGCGACTGGCGCTGGAGCCTGGATGTGTACGAGAACCGGGTCGACGACCTGATCAGCTACGACGCGGCCACCTTCCTGCCGGGCAACATCGACCGCGCGCGCCTGCGCGGCGGCGAACTGACCGTGGCCGCCACGCTGGGCGGCTGGGACCTGTCGGCGCAGTACAGCCACGTCGATCCGCGCAACCGCTCCGACGGCCCCTACCGTGGCCACCTGCTGCCGCGCCGCGCGCGCGACAGCGGCCGCCTGGACCTGGACCGCCGCGACGGCCGCCTGGCCTGGGGTGCCACGCTCAAGGCCGCCGGCCCGCGCTGGGACGATGCGGCCAACAGCGCGCGTGTGGGCGGGCACCTGACCTTCGACCTGCGCGCCGAGTACGCACTGGACGCGGACTGGAGCCTGCTGGCGCGGGTGACCAACCTGCTGGACCAGCGCTACCAGATCGTGGACTGGTACAACCAGCCCGGCCGCGAGTTCGGCCTGCAGCTGCGCTGGCGGCCGCAGGCACGCTGAAGCGGAGTGCCCGGGCCGCCCCGCGCGGCCCGGGCACCCTCAGAGCAGGGCCGGCAGCTGGCGCAGGTCGTCCAGCACGGCCAGCGCGCCGGCGCGTTCCAGGTCCAGGCCGCGCGGATAGCCGTAGCGCACCAGCACCACCGGCATGCCCGCGGCCTGCGCGGCGTCGCGGTCGGTGGCCGAATCGCCCACCATCAGGCACTCCCGCGGCGCCACGCCGAAGCGGCCGGCCAGGTGCAGCAGCGGGGCCGGATCCGGCTTGCGCCGCGGCAGAGTGTCGCCGCCGACGATGGCCGCGAAGAAGCCGGCGATGCCCAGGTGCTCCAGAAGCGGCGCCACCATCGCCTCCGGCTTGTTGGTGCACACGGCCAGCGGCAGGCCGCGTCCGCGCAGCAGGGCCAGGGCTTCGGCCACGCCCGGATACAGCACCGGCGAGCGCAGCAGGCACTGCCGGTAGTGGGCCATGAACGGCGCCAGCACCGCGTCCGGGTCGCGCGCGTCGCCGGCATGGCGCAGCGCGGTGGCCAGCAGGTGACGCGTGCCCTCGCCGATCCAGCCGCGCACCGTGGCTTCGGAGACCCGGGCATGGCCCAGGGCCTCCAGGGTGCGGTTGAGCGCCTCGGCGATGTCGGCCGCGCTGTCCACCAGCGTCCCGTCCAGGTCGAACAGCACCGCCTTCGTCGCCACGCCACGCTCCGCCTTGCAGGAAACGCGCATTGTAGCGGCGCTGCCGCTTCAGGCCTGGAACAGGTCGCGCTGCAGGGCCACCTCCTCGCGGTCGCGGAAGCCGGACAGGCCGACACCGACCAGGCGGTAGCGGGTATGCGCCGGCAGGTCCACGCGCGCCCGCAGGGCCAGGGCGATCTCCACCAGCTCCGCGGCCGAGGCCGGCGGTACGTCCGGGGTGAAGCTGCGGGTGAGGATGCGGAACTGCGCGGTCTTGAGCTTGAGCACCACCGTGCGGCCGACGCGGCCGGTGCGCGCGGCCGCCTGCCAGGTGCGCGCGGCCAGCTCGCGGATGGCCGGCTCCAGCGCCTCCAGCGGCAGGTCCTGGGCGAAGGTGTCCTCGGAGGACACCGAATGCACCGGCTGGTCCGGCTCCACCGGGCGCTCGTCGATGCCGCGGGCGCGCCGGTACAACGTGGCACCGAAGCTGCCGAAGCGCTCCTGCAGCACCTCCAGCGGCAGCGCGCGCAGCTCGCCCACCGTGGTCACGCCCAGCGCCTGCAGGCGTTCGCGCATCACCCGGCCCACGCCGGGGATGCGTTCCACCGGCAGCGGGGTGAGGAAGCGCTCGACCTGGTGCGGGCGGACCACGAACAGGCCGTCGGGCTTGCGCCAGTCCGAGGCGATCTTGGCCAGGAACTTGTTGGGCGCCACGCCGGCCGAGGCGGTCAGGGCCAGCTCCTCGCGGATCTGCCGGCGGATGGTCTCGGCCACGGCGGTGGCGGTGGACGACCCGGACCTGGGCACGGTCACGTCCAGGTAGGCCTCGTCCAGGGACAGCGGCTCCACCAGGCCGGTGTGGCGCAGCAGGATCTCGCGCACCTGGCGGGACACGGCACGGTAGCGGGTGAAGTCCGGCGGCACGAACACCGCCTCCGGGCACAGCCGCTCGGCGCGCAGGGCCGGCATGGCCGAGCGCACCCCGAACTTGCGTGCCTCGTAGGAGGCCGCGCACACCACCGAACGGGGCCCGCGCCAGGCCACCACCACCGGGCGGCCACGCAGGGACGGGTCGTCGCGCTGTTCCACCGACGCGTAGAACGCGTCCATGTCCACGTGGATGATCTTGCGCGGCGGGGCCTCGGGCTGGGTCACGGGCCCTATTGTGCGCTCCCGGCCGCCGGCGCGGCCCGTGGACGGCGGGCTAACGCCTGCCGCACCATCCTGCCCGCGCCCGCCCGGGCGACCCTGTCCAACGGCATTTGCGCCGGCCGGCGGCATCGGGCACGCTTGGCGATTTACCTCCTCCCGGGACAGCCATGACTCGCGCTTCCTCGTTCACCCGCGAACAGCTGGTCGCCAGCAGCCGCGGTGAACTGTTCGAATCCGGCGACGCCCGCCTGCCCGCCGACCTGATGCTGATGTTCGACCGCATCGTCGAGATCAACGAGGAGGGCGGCAAGTACGGCAAGGGCTTCATCCGCGCCGAGCTCGACATCCATCCGGACCTGTGGTTCTTCCAGTGCCACTTCATCGGCGATCCGGTGATGCCCGGCTGCCTGGGCCTGGATGCGATGTGGCAGCTGGTCGGCTTCTACCTGACCTGGCTGGGCGCGCCCGGCCGCGGCCGTGCCCTGGGCTGTGGCGAGGTGAAGTTCTTCGGCCAGGTGCTGCCGACCGCCAAGCTCGTGACCTACGAGATCGACATCAGCCGGGTGATCAACCGCAAGCTGGTCATGGCCCAGGCCGATGCGCGCATGCTGGTGGATGGCCGCGAGATCTACGCCGCCAAGGACCTGCGCGTGGGCCTGTTCACCTCCACGGAGGACTTCTGAGCATGCGTCGCGTCGCCATTACCGGCATGGGCATCGCCTCCTGCCTGGGCAACGACCTGGACACCGTCTCGGCCGCCCTGCGCGGGGGCCGTTCCGGCATCCGCCACCTGCCCGAGGCCGCCGAGCGCGGCCTGCGCAGCCAGGTCGGTGGCCCGGTGGACCTGGACCTGGACGCGCTGATCGACCGCAAGCTGAAGCGCTTCATGAGCAACGCGGCCGCCTACAGCTACGTGTCCATGCGCGACGCCATCGCCGACGCCGGCCTGGACGAGGCCCAGGTCAGCCACCCGCGCACCGGCCTGGTGGCCGGTTCCGGCGGCGGCTCCAGCCACTGGCAGGTGGAGACGGCCGACCTGCTGCGCGAGAAGGGCGTGCGCAAGGTCGGCCCGTACATGGTCCCGCGCACCATGTGCTCGACCGTGTCGGCCAACCTGGCCACCGCCTTCAGGATCAAGGGCGTCAGCTACTCGATCGGTGCCGCCTGCGCCACCTCGGCGCACTGCATCGGCGCGGCCGCCGACCTGATCCGCCACGGCGCCCAGGACATCGTCTTCGCCGGCGGCGGCGAGGACCTGCACTGGACCATGAGCGTGATGTTCGACGCCATGGGCGCGCTCTCGTCCTCCTACAACGACACCCCGGAGAAGGCCTCGCGCCCGTATGACGCCGGCCGCGACGGCTTCGTCATCGCCGCCGGCGGCGGCATGCTGGTGCTGGAGGACTGGGACCACGCGGTGGCGCGCGGCGCGCGCATCTACGCCGAGCTGGTCGGCTACGGCGTGACCTCGGACGGCGCCGACATGGTGGCCCCCTCGGGCGAGGGCGCGGTGCGCTGCATGCGCATGGCCCTGGAGAACCTGGGCGGGCGCAGGGTGGACTACCTCAACACCCACGGCACCTCCACCCCGCTGGGCGACATCGTCGAGCTCAACGCGGTGCGCGAGGTGTTCGGCGAGGACATGCCGCCGATCTCCTCGACCAAGGCCCTGTCCGGCCACTCCCTGGGCGCGGCCAGCGTGCACGAGGCCATCTACTGCCTGCTGATGATGCGCGACGGCTTCATCGCCGGCTCGGCCAACATCGAGACCCTGGACCCGAAGGCCGAGGGCTTCCCGATCGCGCGCGAAAGCCGCGACGCGAAGCTGGACGTGGTCATGTCCAACAGCTTCGGCTTCGGTGGCACCAACGCCACCCTGGTGTTCGCCCGGCCCTGATGCGACCCGCCCGGGCCGTTCCACGTGCCCAGGGCACGACGCGCGCGGACGCCGGCGCCGGATGCGCCGGCCGGGTCGCCGCGAACGCGGCTTCTGCAGGGGCACCGGATCAGGCGGCGGCCATGCCGCTGTGACGCAGCAGGGCGTCGATGCGCGGCGGGCGGCCGCGGAAGGCGACGAAGTTCTCCAGCGCGCTGCGGCTGCCGCCGCGGGAGAGGATCTCGCGCAGGAAGCGCGCGCCGGTCTCGGCCAGCCGGTCCGGCGCCTCCTCGAAGGCGGCGTAGGCGTCGGCGCTGAGCACTTCGGCCCACTTGTAGCTGTAGTAACCGGCCGCGTAGCCGCCGGCGAAGATGTGGCTGAACTGGTGCGGGAAGCGGTGCCAGGCCGGGGCGCGGTTGACCGCCACCTCGTCGCGCACCCGCTCCAGCAGCTGCATGAAATCGTCCCGGGCCGGGTCGAAGCGGCTGTGCAGTTCCATGTCGAACAGGGCGAACTCCAGCTGGCGCACGGTGAACATGCCGCTC
Source organism: Pseudoxanthomonas taiwanensis (assembly GCF_010093135.1). Classification (GTDB taxonomy): domain Bacteria; phylum Pseudomonadota; class Gammaproteobacteria; order Xanthomonadales; family Xanthomonadaceae; genus Pseudoxanthomonas; species Pseudoxanthomonas taiwanensis. The sequence continues at coordinate 36,050 of NZ_PDWK01000013.1, forward strand.
TGGAAGTTCTTCGCCGCGAGCATCCGCTCGAACAGCTCGCGCGGCAGCGGCGCGCCGGTGTCCACGTGCGCGGTCATGGCCTGCACGCGCTCCCACTCCCAGCAGAAGTTCTCCATGAACTGGCTGGGCAGCTCCACCGCGTCCCATTCCACGCCGTTGATGCCGGCCACCGGCAGCTCGCCGACCGTGGTCAGCAGCTGGTGCAGGCCATGGCCCATCTCGTGGAACAGGGTGGTGACCTCGTTGAAGCCCAGGGTGGCCGGCTTGCCGTCCACGCCCTTGCCGAAGTTGCACACCAGGTACACCAGCGGCGTCTGCACCCCGGCCGGGGTGGTGCGGCGGTTGCGGCAGTCGTCCATCCAGGCGCCGCCACGCTTGCCCTCGCGCGCGTACGGGTCCAGATAGAACTGGCCCAGCAGGCGGCCCTGCGCGTCCTCGACGCGGTAGAAGCGCACGTCCTCGTGCCAGACCGGGGCGCTGTCGGGCTTCACCTTCACCCCGTACAGGGTCTCGATCAGGCCGAACAGGCCGGCCAGCACGCGCTCCTCGGTGAAGTAGCGCTTCACTTCCTGCTCGGAATAGCTGTAGCGGGCCTGCTTGAGCTTCTCGCTGGCCCAGGCGATGTCCCAGGGCTGCAGCTCGTCCAGGCCCAGCTGCTCGCGGGCGAAGGCCTCCAGCTCGGCGCGGTCACGGCGGGCGAACGGCAGCGCGCGGGCCGCCAGGTCGCGCAGGAAGGCCAGTACCTCGTCCGGGCTCTGCGCCATCTTGGTGGCCAGCGAATACTCGGCGTAGTTGGCGAAACCCAGCAGCCCGGCCAGCTCCGCGCGCAGGGCCAGGATGCGGGCGATCAACGGGCCGTTGTCCAGCTCGGCCGGGCCGGCCTCGGAGGCGCGCAGGCCGTGGCCGCGGTACAGCGCCTCGCGCAGGGCCCGGTCCTCGGCATGGGTCTGCACCGCCAGGTAGCAGGGCATCTGCAGGGTCAGCTTCCAGCCCGGCCTGCCGTCCTTCTCCGCGGCGGCGCGGGCGGCGGCCACCACCTCGGCCGGCAGGCCGGCCAGGCGCGCCTCGTCCTCCACGTACAGGGCGAAGGCGTCGGTGGCGTCCAGCACGTTCTGCGCGAACCTGGCCGACAGCGCGGCCAGCTCCTCCTGGATGGCGGCGAAGCGCTGGCGCGCGGCCTCGTCCAGCTCGGCGCCGCCCAGGCGGAAGTCGCGCAGGGCGTTGTCCACCACCTTGCGCCGCGTCGCGTCGTAGCCGGCGTACTCGGGCGAGGCGGCCAGGGCGCGGTACTGGGCGTAGAGCGCCTGGTTCTGCGCCAGCGCGCTGGCGAAGCGGGTCACCCGTGGCAGGTTGGCGTTGTAGGCCTCGCGCAGCTCCGGGGTGTTGACCACCGCCTGCAGGTGCGAGACCTGGCCCCAGGCCCGCCACAGCCGCTCGGTGGCGTCCTCCAGCGGGCGCACGAAGCTGTCCCAGGTCACCGGACTGACCGCCTCGGCCTGCTTCACCGCCACTTCGGCCCGGGCCAGGAGCACGTCCAGCGCCGGGCCGACGTGTTCGGGCCGGATGCGGTCGAAGGGAGGCAGGCCGGAGAAGTCGAGCAGCGGATTGTCCATGGGACGTCCTCGGAACGGTGGGAGCGGTGCCGGGCCGCGCATTCCATGCAGATGCGCGCCCGGCGCCGGGAAATCAAGCCGCGCGGTGCGGCCGCACGGCCACGCGCAGGCGGGGTCCAGCGGAGCGGCGGCCTACAGGTCGCCGCACACGGGCAGGTCCAGCGGTTCTCCGGCCACCGCCGCGGTGATGGCACGGTCGGCCGCAGCGATGTCGATGCCCTGGCGCGCGTACCAGTCCGGGTCGTAGTAGCTGTGCGCGTAGCGCTCGCCGCTGTCGCACAGGATGGCCACGATCGAGCCGCTGCGGCCGGCGCGGCGCATGGCCTGCGCCGCCAGCAGCACGCCGACGAAGTTGGTGCCGGTGGATCCCCCCACGCGCCGGCCCAGTACCCGGCTGACGTGGCGCATGGCCGCCAGGCTCAGCGCGTCAGGCACCTTGACCATCGCGTCCACGCAGCTGGGCACGAAGCTGGCCTCCACCCGCGGCCGGCCAATGCCTTCGATGCGCGAGCCGCACGCCAGGGTCAGGCCCGGGTCGGGCTGGCCGGCGCGGGCGCCGCGGTAGAAGTCGAAGAACACCGAGTGCTCCGGGTCGGCGCACAGCACGCCAGTGTCGTGCTGGCGGTAGCGCACGTAGCGGCCCAAGGTGGCGCTGGTGCCGCCGGTGCCCGGGCCGCACACGATCCAGGCCGGCACCGGGTGCGGCTCCTGCGCCATCTGCTTGAAGATGGACTCGGCGATGTTGTTGTTGGCCCGCCAGTCGGTGGCCCGTTCGGCGTAGGTGAACTGGTCCATGAAGTGGCCGCCGGTCTGCCGCGCCAGCTGCGCGGAGACCTCGTTGATCGTGCACGGATCGTCCACCAGGTGGCAGCGGCCGCCGTGGAACTCGATGGCGGCGATCTTCTCCGGCGAGGTGCCGGCGGGGATCACGGCGATGAAGGGCAGGCCCAGCAGGCGGGCGAAGTAGGCCTCGGACACCGCGGTCGAGCCGCTGGAGGCCTCGATCACCGGCCGCCCTTCGCTCAGCCAGCCGTTGGCCAGGGCGTACAGGAACAGCGAACGCGCCAGGCGGTGCTTGAGGCTGCCCGTCGGATGGCTGGACTCGTCCTTCAGGTACACGTCGATGCCCGGATAGCCGGGCAGCGGCATGGGAATGAGATGCGTGTCGGCCGACCGGTTGAAGTCGGCCTCGATCTTGCGGATGGCGGCGGCCACCCACTGGCGTTGCGACATGGCGGTGCGGCAAGTGGAAAACCCCGGATTCTACCGGGGCCGGCCGCCGCGGGCCGGACCGCCGTCACGCCGTGCTGTCGCGCCGTTCAGTGGCGCGTGGCGTGGGCCGGCACCGCCGCGGCCAGCCGCTCCAGCCCGGCGCTGCGCGGATCGCCGCACAGGCCGCGCAGCACCTCCACCAGCTCGCGGTAGCCCTCGGCCAGCTGGCCGAACAGCGCCGCGTAGGCGCTGCGCCCGGCCTCGGCCACCTCACGGTACGCGCCGCGGCCCAGTTCCACGAAATAGTCCACGCTGACCCGGCGCCGCGCCGCCAGGCCGGGGAACAGGCCGGCGATCAGCAGGCAGCGGTCGCCGACGTCGCGCAGCGCGTCGGCGCGCACCTGCCCCGCCTGGCCCAGCGCGTGCAGCCAGTCCAGGGCCTGGGTCCGGGCCAGCAGCGCACCGTCGTTCTGGAAACGCAGCAGCACGAACACGAGGTAGCTCTCGCGCGTTTCGTCCAGCGGATGGCCGGCGCGGCCGGCCGCCTCGTGCACCAGCGCCTGCCACAAAGCGGCCGGCGCCCCCTGGCTGAAGTTGGCGGACATGGAACTTCTCCTGCGACTTGCCACCACCTGCCCACGAGCCTAGTACGGCCCGCGGGCCGGGTGTTGGCAGCCGCCGGCGGCGAGTGCCAGCCCCGTTAAGGCGTTCAGGTCACGCCGGTCTCGCGCGCCAGCCGCTCCAGTTCCTCGGCCAGCAGTTCCGGGTGCAGGTCGAACTGGTCCGACAGCAGCAGCTCGCGCGCGGCCTCCCTGACCTCGATGCGCTCGGCCTGGAGCAGGTCGCCATCGCGGAACAGCTCGATGTAGCTGTCCAGCACCCCCGAGAGCGTGCCCAGCGCGGTGTCCGGCGCGGCCAGCACCAGCTGCAGCCCCAGCGAACGCAGGTAGTTGGTGGTGGCGCGGGCGTTCTGCGCGTCGATCTTGTCGCCGAACTCGTCCAGCAGGATCACGCCCATGCCGCCCGGGTTGGCCTCGTTCTTGCCGTAGGCGGCGGCCAGCGCGGCACCGGCGATCACGTACAGCGGTGCGCGGTGCTCGCCACCCGAGCCGGAGCGCATGCGCTCGCTCAGGGTGCCGATCACCCGGTCGTCCTGGCGGATCTCCACGCCGAAGTGGAAGAAGCGGCGGTAGTCGTCCAGCGGGGAGGCGGCCAGCTTCGCGCTGGCGCTGTCCTCGATCAGCTGGCGGAAGGCCTCCGGCACCTGTCCGGCCGAGCCGAACAGGGTGTCCTCGGCCCCCACGTCGGCCACCTTCCGGATGAACTGGTACAGCTCGCGGTACTCGGGCACCACCTCGTAGTGGAAGCGGTAGCGCTCGTTGTTGGAGAAGGCCGGGCTGTTGCGCAGGGTGCGGTTGAGCGAGTCGATCTGCGCCTTCAGCCGCACGAAGTTGTCGTGCAGGGTATTGGCCACGTTGGAGCGGAAGGTCTCCACCGCCGTCTCGTAGGCGCGCTCGGCCTCGGCGCGGTAGTTGACCAGCTCCGACTCGCGCAGCTGCACCAGCTCCTGCTGCATCAGCGCGCGCGCCGCCTTCCACTGGTCGGCGGCCAGCTCCAGGTCCAGGCCGTGGCTGCCGGCGTAGCGCTGCAGCTGGCTCCAGGCCTCCGGCAGCAGCGCCGCCAGCTGGCGGTCGTTGTCCTGGGCGCGGCGCTCGCACAGGTTGCGCGCCTCCTCCAGACTGGTGCCCTTGGCTTCCAGCTCCTCGCGCAGCTGCTCGACCCGGTTGGGATCCACGTGCGGGTCGCGGAAGGCCTCCACCGCGTTGCGCGCGACGACCTCCTCCTGCGCCTGCAGCGCGCGCAGCAGGCCCTCGCGCCGTTCCAGCTCGCCCTGGGCCAGCGCCTCGGCGCGCACCAGCGACTCGATGGCCGCCTCGGCCTCCTGGATCCTGCGGCGCAGTTCGCCGGCGCGCTCGCCCAGGCGCAGCAGGTCCGGGTCCATGGCCTCGGCATGGCTGCGCTCCAGCGCGCGCCAGCGCGCCAGCACCTGGCGGTATTCCAGCAGCAGCTCGTGCAGGCCGCGCGCGGCGTCCTCGCCCTCCAGGCGCGCCAGCTTCTGGCGCAGCGCCTCGGCGCGGCGCGCCTCCGGCTCGCAGCGGCGCAGCTCGCGCTCGGCCTCGTCCAGCTCGGCGCGCAGCAGGCGCAGGCGCTCGCCGTCCTGGGCCACGCCGATCTTCAACTCGCCGCTGGAAGGCAGGCGCCGGCGCTCGATGCCACCCCCCTTGGCCACCAGGCCGTCACGGGTCAGGCCCTGGCGGGCGCGCACCACCTCGGCCTCGGTCTCCACGCAGCGCAGGTCGCCCAGCTGGCGGCGCAGGTAGGCCACCGCGTCGGCATTGTCACCCTCGATCAGGGCGGCGACGCTGTCCGGCGCCGGGTGCTCCAGGCGGTGGCTGCGCGCCTGGCTGGGCAGGGCCAGCTTGACTCCGTACACCGCGCGCGCGCCCTGCAGGGAGCGGTACACGCGCACTGCATCCTCCTCCTGCCCGGCCGGCACCAGCAGCGCCTCGACGTGGCTGCGCAGGTAGGCCTCGATCGCCGGCTGCCAGCTCTTGTCGGTGACACGCACCAGGTCGCACACCGGGCGGGCCTCGATGCCGGCCTCGCGCAGGTGGTTGAGCAGGCGCATGACCTCGTCGCGCAGGCTGACCTGGCCGGCGTCCAGGCGCTGGCGGTTGCCGCGCGCGGCGTCGCGGCGCGCGCGCGCCCGCTGCCAGGCCTCGTGCGGCTGCCGCGCCCAGGCCGCGATCGCGGCCTGCACCGGCGCGGCCGCGGCCAGCGCCTGCCTGAGCCGGGCATGGAAGGCATCCGGGGCCGGGCCTTCGCCATGCCCGGCCGTGGCCACCTCCTCCTGCAGCGCCCGCAGCGGCTCCAGCGCCTGCGCCAGAACGGCCCCGTCCACGCCCGGCAGGCGCAGCGCGGCCACTTCCTCAAGCGGCCCGCGAAGCTGCTCCAAGCGGCGCAGCAGTTCGGCCTGCAGGCGCTGCAGCTGCTCCTGGTCGCGCGCGGCCAGTTCGCGGAACGAGGCCTGCTCGCCGTAGCCGGCGCTGCCCTGCAGCTGCTCGCGCACCCGCTCGTACTCCTCCTGCAGGCTGCGCCGCTCGGCGCGGGCCTGCTCCAGCGCGCGGCCGGCGGCGGCCAGCTGCTCGCGCCCGGCCTCCACGTCGGCGCCGGCCTGCTCGACCTGCTCGCCGAGCAGGTCGCGGGTGTACTCGGCGGCCAGCGCACGGTAGGAGGCCGCGCGCACGGCCTGTGCGGCGACCTTCGCGTACTGCGCGTCCACCGCCTCGGCCTCGGCGATGCGGCGCTCCAGCTGTTCGATACGCTCCTTGATCTGGCGGAAGCTGTCCAGCAGGGCGCGGAAGCGGGCCACGTCGGTGGGCCGGTCCTCGGCCACCAGGGTGCGCACGAACAGGTCCACGTCCTCCACGCGCTGAAGGTTCAGCGCGTTCTGGAACGCCTTGCGGTAGGCGTTGAAGTCCACGCCGGCGCCGGGACTGGCGCGCAGGCGGTGCAGCAGGTCCTTGACGAAGCGCTCGCCGCTGGCGTGGAACTCCGGTGCGGTGCTGGCCTGGCGGCAGCGCCTGGCCGCGCGCTCGCGGAAGCGGCTCCATTCCAGCGGCAGCTCGCGGCCGTCCACCCGCTCCAGGTGCTCGTCCAGCTCCAGGGCCACGCCCGGCAGCAGGTACAGGCCATGCTGGCGGTGGTCCGGCTCGTCGGCCGAGGCGCCCAGGGCGATGCCGGCGCTCAGCGGCGTGCCGGTTTCCTCGTCGCGGAACACCAGGGTGATGTAGGTGGTGGCGGTGCGCCGCTTGCGGCCGTCCTCGCCGCTGCGGTACACGCCCAGGCAGTAGTCGCGGATGCTGCGTGCGCGCGCCTTGCCGCCGGCCTGGGCGTTGAAGTGGATGTGGCGGCGGTCGCCACCCAGCAGCACCAGCTGCAGGGCGTCCAGCAGCGCGCTCTTGCCGGCGCCGTTGGGCGCGATGATGGCGCTGGTGCGGTCCAGCTCGAGGGTCTTGGCCTCGAACAGGAAGTACTGCACCAGGTGCATGCGCTCAAGCAGCTGCATGGTCGTCCTCCGTGTCCAGGGTGTCGGCGTCGGCATCCTCGTCCGTCCCGTCCGTGCCCAGGTTGTGCTGGTCCAGGCGGTGCAGCCACTGCTCGCCGACGATGTCCACGATCGCCGGACGCACCACCAGGTGGAACGGCTGCAGCTCGTCCGGTTCGCCCTCCACCAGCCGGCACACGCCCCAGCGGCGGGCGGTGGCGGCCAGCGCGCGCAGCGCGCCGATTTCCGGCATCGGCCGGCCGGTCAACGCCGGCCAGGCCTCCTGCAGGTCCGGCAGTTCCACCACCACCTCGCCCGAGTCCTCGACCAGGCCCTGCTTCATGCCCTCGTCGTAGCGCTGGCGCAGGACCAGCAGCAGCAGGGTCTCGTCCAGGCGCACCGGCGTGCCCTCGCCGTGCCTGGGCAGGGCGACCACGTAGCGGTGGCGGGCGTTGCGTTCCAGGCGGATGCCCAGCGGCTCGAGGGCGGCGGCGAAATCCTCCAGGTAGGCCTCCACCAGGTGGTAGGCGCTGCGCGAGCGCGGGTCGCTGGCATAGAGCACCTGCTCGGTCACCAGGCGGTAGGCGGCGCGCTCGAAGTCGGCCACGGTGTACAGGCCGTTGGACTGCTGGCTGAGGGTGTTCCAGGTACGTTTCATGCGGGATCGGACTCGGCCGGCGCGGCGGGGCGCGCGGCGGTGGTGGCGGCCTGGCGGCCGGCGACGTGGCGGACGACGAAGCGCGGGGCGCGCAGCCAGCCGTTGTCGCCGCGCTCGCCGCCGTCGACCAGTTCGACGCGGAAGCCGCGCAGCAGGCGGTGCAGCGGGTCGTCGCGGCGCAGGCCGCCGGGGCGGTTGCCGCGCAGGGCCAGGGTCAGCAGGGTCTGGTAGGCGCGCAGGTCCTGGATGGTGGCGATCTCCAGGCGCGTGGAGTCCACGCTGCCGCCCGGTGGCAGCTGGCGGCCGACGTAGGCGGCCATGTCCTCGGCGGTGACCAGGCGCACGCGCTTCATCCGCCGCAGCAGGCTCAGCCGCGCGTTCTGCTCGGGGCTGGGCCGGGCCGGGCTGTTGGCACTGCGCGGGATCGGCTGCGGCCGGAGCCGCGGCGGGCGCAGCTGCGATTCGTCCATCAGCGGCCCGGGGCCGACCGGCAGGCGCAGCGCCCCCTCCGGCGCGGCCAGGGCGCCGCGCGCGGCGCGCCGCAGCAGCACGTCCAGGCGGTCGGGTGCGCGCAGGCGGTAGTCGAGGAAGGCCAGCGCGCGGCGGTTGGCCTGGCGCACGTCCTCGTCCAGGCGGGCCAGGTATTCGTCGATGCGCTCCAGCTCGCGCAGGCGCATCAGGCTGCGCTGCAGGCGCTGCTGGGCGCGCGTCCCGTCGCCGTCGGTGAGGTGGGTGCGGTACCAGTCGAGCATGGCCTGGCGCAGCGGGCCGGTCTCGATCTGCTGCACCAGCAGCAGGATCTGCGCGCGCCGTGCCAGCGGGTGGTCGGCGCGGTGCAGGTCGGCGTAGTCGCGGATGAAGAACTGCGCCACGTAGCGCTCGAACCACTGCCGGGCGAACTGCGCGGTGGTCTCCGCGCGCACCAGCTCGGGCATCAGGTCGCGCACCTGCAGGCTCATCGAGGCCAGCGAGGCCAGCAGCCGGCGCGCCTGCTCGGCCGCCTCGTCCAGCGCCTCGGCGCCGGCGCGCCCCTCTGCCACCTGCTGCAGCTGCAGTTCGATGGAGCGGATCTTGGCCGAGACGAAGGTCGGGCCGCGCTCGGCGAACTCCACCAGGGTGGCCAGCAGCTGCGCCATCACCGGCGGCATCAGCACCATCTCACGCGCGCCCAGCCTGTCCTGGCGCAGCCAGCCGGCCTGGCGCAGGCGCTCGTACACGGCCACCGCGCGCGCGGCCAGGCCCTCCTGCAGCGGCGCGCCGTCCTCGTCCTCCCAGGCCTCCTCGGCCAGCAGGTAGCGCTCCAGCGCGCCGACGATCTCCCGGCGCGGGAAACCGTGGCTGGGCGGCAGCGGCGCGTCCGGGCCGAAGTACTCGTCGAACAGGCGGCCCAGCAGCCGCCAGTAGCGCTCGCGGCTGGGCGAGGCCAGCGGCCCGAAGGCGCCGGCCGGCACGTGCGCGAACAGGGACGGGAACGCGGTACTGCTCAAGCGGGAATCCTGCCGGGCGCCAGGCCCGGATCGGCCGCCATTTTCCCAGATCGGCGCCATGCCCGCGCAGGCGGCGGCGGTTGACCGGTCGCCGGTGGACCGGCTACCTTCTCCGCGCCGAAGGTTTCATCGCTTCATCCAGATGTAGCGATGAATTAAAAGGGAAGTCCGGTGCGTCCTGCCCTGCAGGACAATTCCGGCGCTGCCCCGCAGCGGTAATTGGAAACGAACCCCGCCATCGCACTGGCCCACCGGCCGGGAAGCGGCGGACAGTAGGCACGCGGCCCCGGCCGCCCGTCCATGAGCCCGAAGACCTGCCCCGGCCGGAAGACGCGTCCGTCTTCCGCCTGACCTGGAGCCTCCGCGGGGAGGTGGCCGGAGGCATCGCGTGGCCGTGGCCACGCAGTGTTCCCGCGCCCGTCCCCCTGGCTGCTCCGGCTCGCCCGCGGGGGCGAAGGTCGCCATGGCGGCGTGCGCGGTGTCCAGCCGCGCACGCCGCCGGTCCTTCGTTCCTCATCGTCCACGCATGAGGAATCACATCGATGACACTGACCACCAACCTCGGCTTTCCCCGCATCGGGCCACGCCGCGAACTGAAGCGGGCCCTGGAAGCCCACTGGCGCGGCGAGCTGCCCGCCACGCAACTGCTCGACACCGCGCGGGAGCTGCGCGCCCGCCACTGGCGGCTGCAACGGGAGGCCGGCATCGACCTGCCGCCCTCCAACGACTTCTCGCTGTACGACCAGGTCCTGGACACGGCGTTGCTGTTCGACGCGATCCCCCGGCGCTACCGCGCCGTGGTCGAGGCGGCACCGCTGGCCGGCTACTTCGCCATGGCGCGCGGACTGCAGCGCCCGGGCATCGACCTGCACGCGCTGGAGATGACCAAGTGGTTCGACACCAACTACCACTACCTCGTGCCCGAGCTGGAGGCCGGCCAGGACTTCGCCCTGCGCGGCGACACGCCGGTGGCGCAGTACCTGGAGGCGCGCAGGCTCGGCATCGAGACCCGGCCGGTCCTGATCGGGCCGGTCACCTTCCTGTGGCTGTCCAAGACGGTCGACGGCAGCGACCGCTTCGCGCTGCTGGACCGGCTGGTCCCGGCCTATGTGCAGCTGCTGGAGAAACTGCACGCGGCGGGCGCGGGCTGGGTCCAGGTCGACGAGCCGGCGCTGGTGCTGGACCTGCCGGAGCCGGTTCGCGACGCCTGCCGCCGGGCCTATGCGGCTCTGGCAGCCGGCCCCCGGCCGAAACTGATGCTCGCCTCCTACTTCGGCGCGCTCGGCGACAACCTGCAGCTGGCCGCATCGCTGCCGGTGGACGGCCTGCACCTGGACCTGGTCCGCGCCCCCGAGCAGCTGGAAGCGGCGCTGGATGCGCTGCCGCCCGGGCGCATGCTGTCGCTGGGCCTGGTGGACGGGCGCAACGTATGGCGCACGCGCCTGGACAACGCGCTGCTGCTGGCGCGGTACGCGCGCACCCGGCTCGGCGCGGACAACGTGTGCCTGGCGCCGTCGTGTTCGCTGCTGCACGTGCCGGTGGACCTGGACGCCGAGAACGGCCTGGATCCGGAACTGCGCTCCTGGCTGTCCTTCGCCAAGCAGAAGCTCGGCGAGATCCGGGTGCTGGCCGATGCCCTGGATGGCCACCCTGGTGCCGAGGCCGCGCTGGAGGACGCACGCCTGCGCCACGCCTCGCGCCGCGCCTCCACGCGCGTGCACCGGCCGGAGGTGGCGCAGCGCGTGGCCGCCATCGACCCGGCGCTGGGCCGCCGCGTCTCGGACTACCCGGCGCGCCGCCAGGCCCAGCAGGCGGCCCTGGCATTGCCGCCGTACCCGACCACGACCATCGGCTCCTTCCCGCAGACCCGCCAGGTGCGCGAGGCGCGGGCGAAGTTCAAGTCGGGCAAGCTGGAGGGGGCGGCCTATGAGGCGTTCCTGGAGGCGCAGATCGAACAGTGCGTGCGCTTCCAGGAGCAGGTCGGGATCGACGTCCTGGTCCACGGCGAGTTCGAGCGCAACGACATGGTCGAGTATTTCGGCGAACAGCTGGACGGCTTCGCGTTCACCAGGCTGGGCTGGGTGCAGAGCTACGGCAGCCGTTGCGTGAAACCCCCGGTGATCTTCGGTGACGTGGCGCGGCCGGCGCCGATGACGGTGCGCTGGGCGCGGTACGCCCAGTCGCTGACCTCGCGCCCGGTCAAGGGCATGCTCACCGGCCCGGTGACCCTGATGCAGTGGTCGTTCGTGCGCGACGACCAGCCGCGCGCGGACACCTGCAGGCAGATCGCACTGGCCCTGCGCGACGAAGTCCTGGACCTGGAGGCGGCCGGCATCCGGGTGATCCAGATCGACGAACCGGCCCTGCGCGAGGGGCTGCCACTGCGGCGCGCGCACTGGGACGCCTACCTGGAATGGGCGGTCGAATGCTTCCGCCTGTGCGCGTCCGGGGTGGACGATGCCACCCAGATCCACACCCACATGTGCTACGCCGAATTCAACGACATCATCCAGGCGGTGGCGGCGATGGACGCGGACGTGATCTCGATCGAGACCTCGCGCTCGCGGATGGAGCTGCTGGATGCCTTCGCCAGGTTCCGCTACCCCAACCAGATCGGCCCGGGCGTGTACGACATCCACTCCCCGCGCATCCCCACCACCGCCGAGATGGTGGAACTGCTCGGCAAGGCGCGGGAGGTGCTGGCGCCGGACCAGCTGTGGGTGAACCCGGACTGCGGGCTGAAGACACGCGGCTGGGAGGAAACGGACCTGGCGCTGCGCAGGATGGTCGAGGCGGCCATGGTCATGCGCGAATCGGCCGCCCGGTGACGCGGCGGGGGGGCGTCCCCGCGCCACCCTGCCGCGGGCCGCGCCGGGGGCCATGGCGCCCGGCGCGGTGCAGCGCACCCGCGCCGCCCCGGCCGATGCCGGCTACTCGACCGTGACCGACTTGGCCAGGTTGCGCGGCTTGTCCACGTCGGTGCCGCGGGCCAGGGCGGTGTGGTAGGCCAGCAGCTGCACCGGGATGGTGTGGATCACCGGGCTCAGCACGCCGGCATGGCGCGGGGTGCGGATCACGTGCACGCCCTCGGAGGCGGTGAAGTTGCTGTCCTGGTCGGCGAACACGAACAGCTCGCCGCCGCGGGCGCGCACTTCCTGCATGTTGGACTTGACCTTCTCCAGCAGGCGGTCGTTGGGGGCGATCACCACCACCGGCATGTCCGCGTCCACCAGCGCCAGCGGGCCGTGCTTGAGCTCGCCGGCCGGGTAGGCCTCGGCGTGGATGTAGGAGATCTCCTTGAGCTTGAGCGCGCCCTCCAGGGCGATCGGGTAGTGCAGGCCGCGGCCCAGGAACAGGGCGTTCTGCTTGGCGGCGAAGCGCTCGGCCCAGACCTGGATCTGCGGTTCCAGGTTCAGCGCGTGCTGCACGCTGCCCGGCAGCATGCGCAGCTGCTCCAGGTAGTCGGCCTCCTGCTCCGGGCCAAGGCGGCCGTGCAGCTTGGCCAGGACCACGGTCAGCTGGAACAGCGCGGCCAGCTGGGTGGTGAAGGCCTTGGTCGAGGCCACGCCGATCTCGGCGCCGGCGCGGGTATAGCAGACCAGCTCGCTAGCGCGCGGGATCGCGCTCTCGGGCACGTTGCAGATGGACAGGGTGTGGCGGTGGCCCAGCGCCTTGGCGTACTTGAGGGCCTCCAGCGTGTCCAGGGTCTCGCCGGACTGGGAGATGGTCACCACCAGGTGGTCCGGATCGGCCCAAGCCTCGCGGTAGCGGTACTCGCTGGCGATCTCTACGCTGCACGGCAGGCCGGCGATGGCCTCGATCCAGTAGCGCGCGGTCAGGCCGGCGTAGTAGCTGGTGCCGCAGGCCAGGATCTGCACGCCGCGGACCTTGCCCAGGACCTCTTCCGCCCCGGCACCGAACAGGGCCGGCCGGAAGCTGCCGGCGTCGATGACCGCCTCGATGGTGTCGGCGATGGCACGCGGCTGCTCGTGGATCTCCTTCTGCATGTAGTGCCGGTACGGGCCCAGCTCCAGCGAGGCCAGCGACACGTCCGACACGTGCACCTCGCGCTGCACCTGGCGGTCCTGCGCGTCGAACACACGCACGCCGGCGCGGGTCACCTCGACGGTGTCGCCCTCCTCCAGGAAGATCACCCGGCGGGTGGCCTGGACGATGGCCGACACGTCCGAGGCCAGGAAGTTCTCGCCCTCGCCCAGGCCCACCAGCAGCGGGCAGCCCATGCGCGCGCCGACCAGGCGGTCGGGCTCGCGCAGGCTGACCACGGCCAGGGCGTAGGCGCCGGTCAGCTCCTTGACCGCGGCCTGCAGCGCGCCCAGCAGGTCCTTGCCGCTGGCCATGTAGTGGTGGATCAGGTGGGCGATGACCTCGGTGTCGGTCTGCGACTCGAACTCGTAGCCCAGGCCGCGCAGGCGCTCGCGCTGCTCCTCGTGGTTCTCGATGATGCCGTTGTGGACCAGCGCCAGCTCGCCGTGGCTGATGTGCGGGTGGGCGTTGGCCTCGGTCACCCCGCCATGGGTGGCCCAGCGGGTGTGGCCGATGCCCAGGCGGCCGTTGAAGCCCTCGGCGACCGCCGCCTGCTCCATCTCCGCCACGCGCCCGGTGCGGCGCACGCGGCGCACGCTGTCCGGATCGGCGACGGCGATGCCGGAAGAGTCATAGCCGCGGTACTCCAGGCGCTTGAGGCCCTCGACCAGGACCGGAACCACGTCGCGATCCGCGATCGCGCCAACGATGCCGCACATTGCGCTGCTTCCATCCGTGACAAGGCCCGTGATTCTAGCCGAGCGGCCCGGCGCACCCGGGCGCCGCGGCGGGCGCGGCCGCCGTCCGGCCAGCTTCCGGACAGCTTGGCCGGAATTGTCCGGACCGGCCCGCCGGCGGTGTCCGCGCGGGTGTCCGGCGGACACCGCGGACACCGTGAACGGCGGCGGACACCCTTGCGCATCAATGGCTTGCGCTTGGCACGGGGCCTGCACAGGCAGGAGGGACACCACACCCCCGGACCCGCATGATCCGCGACACCTCCGCCCAGGACCGCCCCCTCTCGACCACTCCCGTTCCCCGCTGGCGCCGCTGGCTGTGGCCGGCCGCCGGCGGCGCGGTCTCCAACAACGAGCTGGCACGTGCCCGCGACGCGCTGGAGAAGGCCCGGATCGGCCTGGAGACCTCGGCCGGCGCCTTGCGGCGACCGGCCCTTCCTTTTGCCGTACCCGTGACCGGGCGGCTCAGCCGCCGGTGGCCTCCTCCGCCATCTGCGCGGCCACCTGCTCGGCCTGGCGCAGCACGCGTAGGATGTTGCCGCCCCAGATGTTGGCCAGGTCCTGCTCGCTGTAGCCAGCCTCCAGCAGGGCCTGGGTGATGCGCGGCAGCGCGGACACGTCCTCCAGCCCCTGCACGCCGCCACCGCCGTCCCAGTCGGCACCGATGCCCACGTGCTCGGGCCCGGCCACCTCGAGGATGTGCAGCAGGTGGCGCATGTAGTCCTCGAACGTGGCCTGGGCCAGCGGGTAGCGGGCGTCGATGGCGTCGCGCTCGCGCAGGTAGGCGGCCACCTGCTCCGGCGGCAGCTTTTCGTAGTCGCCGAAGCGCGCCTCCAGCTCGTCCATGGCGCGCTTGCGCTCCGGGCTTTCCTCGCGCGGGATGAGGTAGCCCGGATAGGCGTTGACGTGGATCACACCACCCTTGGCCGCCAGCCTGCGGATGCGCTCGTCGTCGATGTTGCGCGGATGCTCGTACACCGCATCGGAGCTGGTGTGCGAGAGCACGATCGGCGCGCGCGACAGCTCCAGCAGCTGGTCGAACACCAGGTCGCTGGCATGCGAGGCATCCAGCACGATGCCCAAGCGGTTGGCCTCGGCCACCAGCGCCTTGCCGGCCGGGCTCAGGCCGTTCCATTCCGGCGCGGAGTTGGCCGAATCGCCGAAGTCGTTGTTGCCGATGTGGGTGATGCCCAGCATGCGCAGACCCAGGGCGTGGTAGGCGGTCAGCAGCGTGGGATCGCTGGCCAGCGGCGAGGCGTTCTCCATGCTGATGAACACCACACGCTTGCCGGCCGCGGCGATGCGGACCGCGTCGTCGGCGCTCAGCGCCAGCTCGAAGTGCTGCGGATGGGCCGCCACCATCTCGCGGATCTCGACCAGGCGCTTGAGGCCGTGGTCGCGCGCCCGGCGGTTGCCTTCGGGGGTGCGTTCGCCCTGGCCGGTGTAGATCACCCAGAAGCCGCCGTCCAGGCCGCCCTTGCGCATGCGCGGCAGGTCCACCTGGGACAGGTCGCGCTCGTGGCTGTGGTCGTCGAGGATGCTCCAGCCGGGCCGGGCGAAGTTGGCCGGCGTATCCAGGTGGGTGTCCAGCACCAGCAGGCGCTCGTGGATGCGCGCGGCCTCCTGCGGATCGACCTTCTTCCCGGCGGCTTCGGATGCGTACGGCCAGGCTAGGGCCAGGCTCGCGGCCAGCGTCGCGGCTACAACTGCTTTCATCGGCTCTCCCCCATGACAGGTCCGCCGATTGTTGGCGATGCGGGCCGCCGCGTACAGGTACGGAAGTCCTGCTTCCCCCGGGGGCATCCGCCTCGGCCCGGTACATGGCCGGCGCGCCCTTTCCGTCTTCGGGTTTGTGGGGGTGACGGGTGGTCAGGTGGGGCTGCGTCTGTCGGGGTGTGGGTTTGGGCTGGCGCAAAGAAGAACCCCCAGGCTTTTGGCCTGGGGGTTCGGGGTAAAGACCCTGGCGATGACCTACTCTCGCATGGGAAGCCCACACTACCATCGGCGCTGTTGCGTTTCACT
>NZ_PDWK01000140.1 GCF_010093135.1 Pseudoxanthomonas taiwanensis
CGCCCCCCCCTGTAGGAGCCGTGTAAGCGGCGACCTGGCCGGCGCATCCGGCGCCCGCGTTCGACCGCCACGCATCAAGCGCCCCGACACGGGCGCATCCGCCGCGACCGGCCGGCCCCGTCGCGTCGCCGCTGACGCGGCTCCTACAAAAACGCGGGGCGGCATGGCCGGCGTACCCGGCGCCGATATTCAACCGCCACGCATCGAACGCCCCTGGGCACGGGTGCACCCGCCGCGACCGGCCGGCCCCGTCGCGTCGCCGCTGACGCGGCTCCTACAACCTGCGCCCGCCATCGCCTACACGGGCGGTAACGCTTTCCTACCGGCACCTGCGGCATGGGCTGCTGGCAGGCCAATGCCGACCCGGGCAATTTGCCGGCCATGGACATGCACGTTTCCACCAGCACCACGCGCCGGGGCCACGCGGCGTTGCGCCGTGGGCGGATCTCGCTGCCTGGCCAGATCTACCACGTGACCGCGGTGACCCAAGGCCGCACTCCGTACTTCGCCAACTTCCACGTGGCCTGGGCCGCGGTGGGTGGATTCCTGCACCCGCCGATCCTGGGCGACGCGAAACTGCTGGCCTGGGTGCTGATGCCCGACCACGTGCACTGGCTGCTGCAACTCGGGTACGAAGCCCCACTGGACAGGGTGGTGGCACGGATGAAGTCTGCTGCCAGCCTGTATGCCAACCGGGTGCTGGCCCGGGCAGGGCCGTTGTGGGCGCCGGCGTTCCACGATCATGCCCTGCGCCGCGATGAGCATGTGCCGGACGTGGCCCGCTACATCGTCGCCAACCCGGTCCGCGCCGGGCTGGTGGACCGTCCGGGTGATTACCCCTTCTGGGACCACGTGTGGCTGTAGCGGGCCGGGGACACACCGCACCACCCGCCGGGGATGCGGCTGGATCTGTGTCGCGAACCGGGTTGCCGGCGCCCGCTTCTGTAGGAGCCGCGTCAGCGGCGACGCGACGGGGCCGGCCGGTCGCGGCAGGTGCACTCGTGCCCAAGGGGCGCTTGATGCGTGGCGGTTGAACGTCGGTGCCGGATGCGCCGGCCGGGTCACCCCGCGTTTTTGTAGGAGCCGCGTCAGCGGCGACGCGACGGGGCCGGCCGGTCGTGGCGGGTGCACTCGTGCCCAAGGGGCGCTTGATGCGTGGCGGTTGAACGTCGGTGCCGGATGCGCCGGCCGGGTCGCCGCGGACGCGGCTCCTACAGGGGCACCGACGCATCCGGCCGTGGCGGTGCGCCCGTGCCCAGGGGCGCTTGATGGGTGGCGGTTGAACGTCGGTGCCGGATGCGCCGGCCGGGTCGCCGCGGACGCGGCTCCTACAGGGGCACCGACGCATCCGGCCGTGGCGGTGCGCCCGTGCCCAGGGGCGCTTGATGGGTGGCGGTTG
>NZ_PDWK01000141.1 GCF_010093135.1 Pseudoxanthomonas taiwanensis
CGGCTCGATCAGACCCAGCAGCGCCTGCCACGGCACCACCTGCTCCATCTCCGCCAAAAACACCTCGCGCCGCGTGCGCTTGCGGCTCCCCAGACCCTCGGCATCACCGAACGACAGCTGCATCGCACTCACCCCGATCACGGTGAGGCATTGTCGCGCAATCGGGCGGAGTTGTTCAGACCTTCCCTTGTACACGTTGCGCACGGTCTCGTTCGGCCCCAGGTCGTGGGCGCGGACCAGCTCGCGCCGGGCCCGCTCGAGGTCGCCGGACAGGAAATAGGCGCGCGCCAGGGCGAAGTGGAAGGGGTGCTCGCCCTCCTGCAGGCGGATCGCACGGCGGTAGTGGCGGATCGCACAGTCGTAGTCGCGGTTGTTCTCGCACTCCAGGGCGAGCATGAACTGGTGGAACGGGTCGGTGCGCTGCAGCCGGTCCAGCAGCGTGGCGTAGTGCCTGGCCTGGCGTTCATCGCCCAGGCGCCGGTACAGGTGCACCAGGTTCGACAGAGCGGGGGCGTGGTGGCGGGCGCGGCGCAGTGCCTCGAGCAGGGCGTGCTCGGCCGCCGCCGTGTCGCCCATCCGGCCCAGCAGCACTCCCAGGTTGCTCCAGGCGGCGGCGAAGTCCGGCGCGGCCGCCAGCGAGGCGCGCAGCGCCGCGTGCGCGCCCTCCAGGTCGCCTTCCACCATCCATTCGGCGCCGAGGTTGTTGAGGAAATGTGCCAGCGCGCGGGTGTCGCTGATCGCCCTCGGTCGGCCGCGGGTGATCAGGATGTTGGCGTCCAGGTCCGCGGTCTGCCGCGTCGAGCCCAGGCGTATGCCGGCGTTGACGTGGGTGGCGCTGAAGACGACGTCGTCACCCTGGTACCAGGCCAGTACCTCGCCCACCTCCTGCACGTAGGCGTCCAGGCCGAGCTCGCGCGCCAGGGCCACGAACAGCAGGGTGAAGGACAGGCAGTTGGCGCGGCCGTCGCGCCAGACCTCGGCCACGGTGCGGGTGGTGCTGTTGTCGTACTCCAGGGCCAGGCCGTCGTCGCTGAAGATGAATTCCGCCAGGCGGTGCAGCTTCTGCTCGCGCGTGGCGCCGGGGACCGCCACGCGCCGCAGCACCTCGGCGCGCAGCTCGGGCGGCACGGCGAAGATGGCGGCGGTGTCCGGCAGGACCACGGGGCGGGCGGCGGGCGCCGCCCGCCCCCCGGGCCTGCCGGGCACCGCCGCCCTCTCTTTCTCTTATACACATCCCCCAGCCC
>NZ_PDWK01000142.1 GCF_010093135.1 Pseudoxanthomonas taiwanensis
GCCTCTTTTCAATTTCGAGTGGGTAAGCTGGACCTGAGCAGGTACGGGATCGGGTATGACTGACAAGCTGTTTGAGGCTGCCTTGGGGGTCTCTCCGCCGTGGCAGGTGACGGGCGCGGACTTCGATTTGGCGGCCAAGACGCTCACCATCCGGGTGGACTTCATCGCCGGCAGCCGCTTCGCGCTGGCTGGCGTGGAGGGCCAGCATCCGGTTCACGACACCGTCGCCAAGCGTTACCGGCACCTGAACTTCTTCCAGCACGAGTGCTTCCTGGAAGTGCGTGTCCCCCGGGTAAAGCTGCCCGATGGCAGCGTCCGCCAGGTCGATCCGCCGTGGGCCGGCAAGCTCTCGGGCTTCACGCTGCTGTTCGAAGCCCTGGTGCTGCTGCTGTGCCAGCAGATGACCTTTGCCGCGGCGGCGCGCCTGGTGGGCGTGAGCCGTCACCGTGTCGCCGCGCTCTGCGAGCGCTACGTGGAGCTCGCCCTGGCGCAAACGGACCTGTCCGCGGTGCGCGAGCTGGCCATCGACGAGACGTCGCGGGCTCGCGGGCATGATTACATCACGCTCGCCGCAGACGCCACTGAGCGACGCGTGATCGCCGTGGCGGAGGGCCGCGGCGCCGACTCGATCGCCCAGCTGACAACCGAGCTGCAAAGCCGTCACTGCCCTGCGGAGCAGATCACGTCCGTCAGCATCGACATGTCGCCAGCGTTCATCAGGGGCTGCGCCGAGCACCTGCCCAACGCGCGCGTCACCTTCGACAAGTTCCACGTCATCGGGCACGCCAATGCGGCCGTGGACAGGATGCGCCGCATCGAGCAGCGCAGCGACAAGTCCCTCAAGGGGATGCGCTGGTCGCTGCTGAAGAACCGCGCCAGCCTCAAGCCCGAGGCTGCCGCCGATCTGGATGCCCTGATCGCCAGGATGGCCACTGTGCGCACCGCGCGCGCCTGGGTCTACAAGGAGCAGCTGCGCCAGATCCTCGCGCGCAAGCAGATCAACGTGGCACGCGACATGCTCAAGCACTGGTGCACCTGCGTCATGCGTTCCAAGGTCGAACCCATGAAGGAGGTCGCCGCCATGGTCCGTCGCCACCTCGAGGGCATCGTCGCCTGGGCCCAGACCCGCCAGACCAACGGCTTCCTCGAAGCGCTCAACGGCCTGTTTCAGTCCGCCAAGCGCCGCGCTCGCGGCTTCACCCGCTTCACCACTATCAGAACCGTCATCTTCCTG
>NZ_PDWK01000143.1 GCF_010093135.1 Pseudoxanthomonas taiwanensis
TGAACAACGATTCCTGAGTGACGTCTGCACCGCGCATCCCACGCCCTCCACTATGGCTGAGGTCGATATCGCAAACAGAGGGCTTGAAAGCAAGCTCTGGCGCGGGAGAATTTCAACAAGCTGCTAGAGCATGCGGCTGATGGTGAAGGAGCCGAACACCGGCCGCTCCTTCTGCCCCTCGAATTCGCGCGCGCCGTGGTAGCGCGCCAGGGCGAACTTCCAGCGCCCGCGGGTCAGGCCGATGCCGTAGCCGATCTCGCCGACCAGCGGCCGCCTGTCCACGCGGTGGCTGCGGCGGAAGGTGTTGCCGTCCAGGGTGATGTCGCGCAGCACCCAGCGCACGTCCGAGGTGAGGAACAGGTGCGCCGACCAGCCGGTGCGGCGTCCATCCAGCGGCGGGGCGGTGTTCTCGCCGGCCGGCCGCAGCGGCGTGCTGCCGAAGTCGTCGGGCAGGCGCCAGCCGAAGCGCACCTCCATGCCGGCGTTGGCGTGGGTGCTCAGGTTGCCCACGGCCCCGCCCCAGTGCGCGATCGCGTCCCAGGCCCAGCCCTCGGCGTCGAAGCCCGGATCGCCGGGCCAGCGGCGCATGCGCTCGTGCACCAGGCGCAGCACCGGCTCGTTGTGCAGCTGGTTGTCCCAGCCCCGGAAACGGTCGCTGTCGGTGAGCTTGTGCACCGCGTCCTGCACCTGCCGGCCCAGCGCGGCCGGGCCGACCACTCCGACCTGCAACTGTGTGGTGCGCAGGCCGGACATGTTGCGCGCGTTGTAGCCGAAGCTGGCCAGCAGCACCGCCGCGTACGGGCGGTCGTCGGGGATCAGGTCGCGGCGGGAGTAGTCGGCGGGCGTGTAGATCTTGTGCCCGACCGAGAACACCATGTTCTGCTGGTCGTACTGGCCCGGATGCAGGCGCTCCAGGCGGCGGTTGATCCAGCGTGCCAGCCGCGGCAGGCACGGGTCGTCGGTGTAGTCGTTCAGATTGGGCGAGACGAAGCTCAGCTGCGCACCATTGGTGTAGCCCTGGTCCTGGCCGCCGAACAGGTCGTTGTCCACGCGGAAGTTCACCGCGGGCGGCGTGCTGCGCAGCACGCTGTCGTGGCAGCGTTCGGCGGCGTGCAGGGGGAGGGTGGCGGCCAGGCACATGGCCGCGGCGGCAAGGCGTATCGCTGGGGGCATGCAGGGACCTTGGGGAGGGCGCCGCGGCC
>NZ_PDWK01000144.1 GCF_010093135.1 Pseudoxanthomonas taiwanensis
GGCTGTGACCAGCCGGTAGCGGCCATCCACGACCAGACCGTTCGCCGGATCCGGGACCTGCCGCTGTTCGAATACGCGGTGGAATTGTGGGTACCGCGGCTGCGCCTGGCCTGCCCGCGCTGCGGCCCGAGGCTTGAGCGACTGGACTGGCTAGACCCCCACGCCCGGGTGACCCGGCGGCTGGCCGAGAGCGTGGCCCGGCTGTGCGCCGGGACATCGGTGCGGCACACCGCCCGGTGGTTCGGGCTGGACTGGAAGACGGTCAAAGCGATCGACTTCCGGCATCTGGAGCGCTCGCTGGGCCCGCCGAACCTGGACGGCGTGCGGCTGCTGGCGATGGACGAGTTCGCGATCCAGAAGGGCCACCGGTACGCGACCGTGGTGGTCGACCCCGAGCGCAAGCGGGTGCTGTGGGTGGGGCGCGGGCGTTCGAGAGCGGAAATCAGGCCGTTTTTTGAGCTGCTGGGCCCGGTGCGCTGCGCCCAGGTCCGCGCCGTGGCGATGGACATGAACTCCGCCTACGACCTGGAGGTTCGGGCGCATTGCCCGAACGCGGAGGTCGTCTACGACCTGTTCCATGTCGTGGCCAAGTACGGCCGGGAGGTGATCGACCGGGTCCGGGTGGACGAGGCAGACCGGCTGCGCGCCGATAAGCCGGCCCGGCGGGTGGTCAAGACATCGCGCTGGCTGCTACTTCGTAATCGGGAGAACGTGCCCGACGAGCAGGTGGTGCGGCTGGAAGAGCTGCTGGCGGCCAACAAGGCCTTGTTGACGGTCTACCTGCTGAAAGAAGACCTGAAGGGGCTATGGCGCTACCGGCGCGAGGCATGGGCCTGGAAAGCGTGGAAGAGCTGGAAGCGACGAGCCCTGCGCAGCGGCCTGGAGCCGCTGCGCGTGTTCGTGCGGCGGCTCGAGCCCTACCTTTCGGGGATCCTGGCCCACTGCCGCTGGCCGCTGGGAACCAATCTGGTCGAAGGCATCAACAACAAGATCAAGGTCATCAAGCGGGTGGCCTACGGCTACCGGGACGACGCCTACTTCTTCCTGAAGATCCGGGCGGCCTTCCCCGGACTTGGGTGAAGAACC
>NZ_PDWK01000145.1 GCF_010093135.1 Pseudoxanthomonas taiwanensis
GTTAGGCGCGCCGGCTTGGCCGAGCGCGCATGCACAAGCAAGGGATCCGAAGACCATGTCTGCTTCCTCAGTGGTGGTGGGCATCGACGTGGCCAAGGCGCATGTCGATGTCGCGGTGCTGGGCGCCCAGTTCGATGCCCAGCGGTTCGACAACCAGGCCGAGGGCCACTCGGTGTTGATAGCGGCCCTCAAGCCGCTGGAGGTGGCGCTGGTGGTGATGGAGGCCACCGGCGGCTACGAGACAGAGTTGGCCTGCGCGCTGCAAGCGGCCGGCCTGCCCGTGGCGGTGGTCAACCCGCGCCAGGCGCGCGATTTTGCCAAGTCGATGGGCCGCCTGGCCAAGACCGACGCGGCAGACGCGCGCATGCTGGCCGAGTTCGCCGCGGTGCTGCTGCGCCGCGACGATCTGGCCCGCTTCCTGCGCCCGCTGGCCGACCCACAGCAGCAGTGGCTGGCCGCGCTGGTCACACGTCGGCGTCAGCTGCTGGCCATGCTGCTGGCCGAGCGGCAGCGGCTGCAGATCACGCCCAAGGCGCTGCACCCGAGCATCGAGGCCATCATCGCAGCCATCCAGGCCCAGCTCGACGACATCGAAGGCCAGATGGTCGGCCACGTGCGTGAGCACTTCGCCGAGCTCGACCGATTGCTGCAATCGGCCAGCGGCATCGGCCCGGTGGCCAGCGCCACGCTGATCGCCGAGTTGCCCGAGCTCGGCCGGCTCAACCGGCGCGAGATCGCCGCGCTGGTGGGCGTGGCCCCGATGGCCAACGACTCCGGCGCAAGCCGGGGCCGACGACGCATCCAGGGCGGACGCTTCGACGTGCGCCGTGTGCTGTACATGGCCGCACTGACCGCCAGCCGCCGCAACCCCGTCATCAAGGCCTTCTACGAACGCCTGATCGCCGCCGGCAAATGCCCCAAAGTCGCCTTGGTCGCTTGCATGCGCAAGCTGCTGACCGTGCTCAATGCCATGGTCAGAACCAACAAACCTTGGGATAACGCGCTTCACGGCGCTTGACTCGGAAGACGGTTACTC
>NZ_PDWK01000146.1 GCF_010093135.1 Pseudoxanthomonas taiwanensis
AACCAATCTGGTCGAAGGCATCAACAACAAGATCAAGGTCATCAAGCGGGTGGCCTACGGCTACCGGGACGACGCCTACTTCTTCCTGAAGATCCGGGCGGCCTTCCCCGGACTTGGGTGAAGAACCTTTTTTTTCGGCGGGTCCGCCCCTTCCGGAGGCGGGGAATATTCAGGGATGTTCCCCGGCCGGGGGCGTGCGTCCGTTGCGGGCACACGCCGTTTCCCGGTTGCCCCGGGGTTCAGCGGCCCAGTTCGAAGACCACGTCCAGCGAGACGGACACGCTGGTCTCGCCCGCGGCCACCGGCGTGCTCTCGTAGGCGGCGTCGGCCGCGCGCGCCATCACCACCGGCATCGGCGGGTGGATGCCGCCGCCGCCCTCGCTGATGCTGACCACGCGCCGCACCTTCATGCCCAGTGCGCGCGCATAGGTCTGCGCGCGGGCGCGGGCCTGCTCCAGCGCCTGCAGCCGGGCCTGGTCGTACAGCGGCTCCGGGTCGTCCAGGCCGAAGCTCGGGCCGTGGATCTGGTTGGCGCCGCTGGCGGCCAGCGCGTCCAGCACCTGGCCCATCCTGGCCACGTCGCGCAGCTTCACGCTGACGGTGTTGCTGGCCTGGTAGCCGCTGACCCGCGGCGGCTGGTTCTCCTGGTAGTGGTACTGCGGGCTGAGGTGGATGCCGCTGGTCTGCACGTCCTTGTCGGCCACGCCGGCGGCCCGGATCGCGGCCAGCACCTTGTTCATCAGCTCGGCGTTCTGGCGCATGGCGGCGTTGCCGTCCGCGGCCTGGGTGACCACCCCGGCCGAGACCGTGGCGATGTCCGGCGCGCGGCTGGCCTCGGCCTGGGCCGAGACCGAGAGGAGCGTGGCGTCGGCCGGCAGCGGCGCAGGCTGGACCTGGGCGGCGGCGGGGGCGGACAGGGCCAGCATGGCCAGCAAGGCGAGGGCACTGCGCATGTCGTCGTTCTCCCTGTGACGGACGATGGGACCGGGGCAGGGTCGGGGGCGGCGGATGAACACGCCATGAG
>NZ_PDWK01000147.1 GCF_010093135.1 Pseudoxanthomonas taiwanensis
TAATATGTGTCCGTTCTATTGCGATACTCGTATTAATCATATTGTACACATCTATAAGTTTTCATATCTTCTATATATAATGTTGTTAATATACCTTTTATATTTTTTGATTACATTTATTTTTTTTTTTCAGATGTGTATAGAGACAGCAATAACTACAGAGGAATGCCTGGTCATGTACGCAGTTCTGGTAACCGGCGGTAAGCAGTACCGCGTGGCGCAGGGCGAACGGCTCCGCGTCGAGAAGCTCGATGCCGAGGCGGGCAGCGAGATCACCTTCGACACCGTCCTGATGCTGGGCGATGGCGACGGCATCAAGGTCGGCGACGCCCTCAAGGGCGCCAGCGTGACCGCCAAGGTGCTGGGCCACGGCCGCGCGGACAAGGTCAAGATCATCAAGTTCCGCCGCCGCAAGCACCACATGAAGCGGCAGGGCCACCGCCAGCACTACACCGAAATCGAAATCACCGGCATCAAGGGTTGAGGAGAAGCAGTCATGGCACATAAAAAGGGCGTAGGTTCCTCGCGCAACGGCCGCGACTCCAACCCGAAGTACCTGGGCGTGAAGGTGTTCGGCGGCCAGACTGTCGAGGCCGGCAACATCATCGTCCGCCAGCGCGGCACCAAGTTCCATCCGGGCGCCGGCGTCGGCCTGGGCCGCGACCACACCCTGTTCGCGCTGGTCGACGGCGTGGTCGAGTTCTCGGTCAAGGGCGCCGAGAAGCGCCGCACCGTGAGCGTGGTCCCGGCGAACTGAACCCTGCCGGCCAACGCAGAGCGAAAGGCCCCGCCGCGTGCGGGGCTTTTCGTTTCGGCCGCCGGCCCCGCGGGTGCCGGCCTGGCCTAGCAGCCTGTTGAAATTCGACCCGGCGAAGCCCCCGACTCGGTCGGCAGCGCGGATTTCTCGCTGCTCAAGCGCTCCGCAAGCGCGTCCCGCGCTCTGAAACAAGCCCGCTTTCGGACTTCCAGGCGCA
>NZ_PDWK01000148.1 GCF_010093135.1 Pseudoxanthomonas taiwanensis
GGCGTGGGGCGGGCGTGGTGTTCATGGGCACGGCTCGGGAGGGGCGGCCCGGCGCCGCGCCCACGGGGCGCGTGCCGGACCGGCGGAGGGAAGGCGCGGGCGCGCCACAGCCGCGCATGATGGGCACGGCGCCGGTTCACGGCTTGTCGGATTCCGGCGCTTCCGCCGCGGAGGACGGCACAAGCCCGGCGCCCGGGCGGGCGCGGTTCAGCCGTGGCGCAGCTGCCGGTACTTGCTGGGGGTCATGCCGACCGTGGCCACGAAGCGCCGGGTGAAGGCGCTCTGGTCGGAGAAGCCGCAGGCCTGGGCGATGGAGGCGATGCTCTCCGGCCCGTGCAGGCGGTGCATGGCCGCCTGGATCCGGATCCGCGCCAGCAGCTGCAGCGGGGTCAACTGGAACACCTTCTGGAAGGTGCGCTCCAGCTTGGAGCGGGAGAAGCCGGTGATGGCCAGCAGGTCGTCCACCCGGATGTTCTCGGCGTAGTGCAGGTTCATGTGCACCAGCGCCTCGCGCAGGGACAGGTAGTCCGCCTCCACGCCCTCGCGGCTGGACAGGTCGCGGGAGATGCCGATGATCCCGGCGATCCGGCCGTCCACCCGCAGCGGCCGCTTGCAGGTCAGGCACCAGCCCGGCTCCTGGTCGGAGAACAGGTGCAGCTCCAGCAGGTTGTCGATCACCGCGCCGGCCAGCACCTGCTGGTCCTGCAGGCCGTAGTTGGCCCCCATCCCGCTCGGGTACACCTCGGCCGGGCGGCGGCCGATGATCTCCCGCCGCGAGCGCAGGTTCAGCCGCCGCAGCATGGTGGCGTTGACGTGGGTGTAGCGGCCCTCGCGGTCCTTGATGAAGAACAGCACGTCCGGGATCGAGTCGAACAGCGCCTCGACGTCGGCGGCGTCCACGGCGAGCGGGCTGGGCTTCACGGG
>NZ_PDWK01000149.1 GCF_010093135.1 Pseudoxanthomonas taiwanensis
GCGTTGCGATGCCCACCACCCGGTGGGTCCTTCGGCGTCCCATCCTTGGGACGGAAGCTCTTGTGCGAGGCCCACGCCTGCAGCAGCGTGCCGTCGACCGAGAAATGCCCGTCCGACATCAGGCCCCGCTTTTCCGCCAACCGCACCACCTCGGCCAGAAACTCGCTCGCCACCTCGTTTCCGTTCAAACGATCCCGGTTCTTCGAGAACACGGAGTGATCCCAGACCGGCTCGTCGATCGCGATACCGACGAACCAGCGGAACAGCAGGTTGTAGTGGAGCTGCTCCATCAGCATCCGCTCGCTCCGGATCGAGTAGAACAGCTGCAGCAGCTGCGCCCGCATCAGTTTCTCCGGCGCGATGGAGGCGCGGCCGGTATCGGCGTACAGCGCCGAAAACAGGCCGCTCATGCGCCTGAGCGCCTCATCGGCCAGCTCCCGAATGGATCGAAGCGGATGGTTCGCCGGGACGAAGTCGGCGAGCTTGGCGACCGTGAACAACGATTCCTGAGTGACGTCTGCACCGCGCATCCCACGCCCTCCACTATGGCTGAGGTCGATATCGCAAACAGAGGGCTTGAAAGCAAGCTCTGGCGCGGGAGAATTTCAACAAGCTGTTAGGATCCCGCAAGAGCGTGTCCAAGGAAATCGAGGGGCGGAGGAGAGGCGGTGAGCCTGCAGTTGCAGCAGCACGGCTACATCCCGCGCGGCGGGCAGATCGTGGATGCCAGCATCGTGCAGGCACCGCTCACCCAGGCGAACAAGGACGAGCGCGAAGCGCTCAACGAAGGCCGCAGGCCCGAGGGCTGGAATGCCAAGCGGCTGCAGCACACCGACCGCGACGCGCGCTGGACCAAGAAGCACGGCAAGAGCTTCTACGGCTACAAGGTGCACGCCAACGC
>NZ_PDWK01000014.1 GCF_010093135.1 Pseudoxanthomonas taiwanensis
CGCGCTCCCCGGCCGGTCCCACCCCGCTCGTGTGGGGGGGAGGGGCGGTGGCGGTGGTGGGGAGCCGCCCCCGGCGGGCGGCGCCGGGGGGGGGGGTGCCGCCAATCTGGGGGGGCGGCGGCTGTTTTCTTTCGCCGGGGGGGGGCGGGGGGGGGCCCGGCCCCCGCCCCCCGCGGCGGGCCCTTCCCGGCGCGGGCCCGGGGGGGGGCGGGCCCGGGGCCCCCCCCGCCGGTGTTGCCGCGGTGCCGCGGTGGATCAGAAGCGGGCGCCCACGCCCACCCCGACCACCCACGGATCCAGCTCCAGCTCCTGGCCCGTGCCCTGGCCGGCCACGCGCACGTCCGGACGCGAACGCATGTAGCGCAGGTCGGTGCGGGCGAACCAGGTCGAGTTGATGTTGTAGTCCAGGCCGACGGTGCCGATGGCGCCCTTGGCGGTGTCCAGGCCCACGTGGGCGCCGTCGCCGCCGATGGTCTCGTGGCTGAAGTTGGACTGGTAGTAGCCCAGGCCCACGAACGGGCGGAACACGTTGTCCGGCTGGCCGAAGTGCCACTGGGCGCTCAGCGCCACCGGCTGCTGGTCGACCGTGCCGACCTTGCCGGCGCCGTCCGCGCGCACGCGGTGGTTGAACTTGTCGGCCGCGCCCCACAGCTCCACGCCGAAGTTGTCGGTGGCGTGCCAGGTGGCGCTGATCGTCGGGGCCGGATCGCCGTCCACTCGGAGGCCGTTGCCCGGGTCGGACGGATGCAGGTGCGACAGGCTGCCGACCACGGAGAACCGCTTGCCGGCGGCCGAGTCGCCGGCCTCCTGCGCGAACGCCGGCGCGGCCAGCGCCAGGGCGGGCAGCAGGGCCAGGGAGAGAGTGCGAATGGACCGCATGGGGGAGTCTCCTCTTTCGTTGTTGTAGTGCCCTTGGAGTGGGCGCGGCCGAAGCTAGGCGCCTGCGCATGAACCGTGCCCTGACCGCGGCCGCAGGCGGCCGCCGTCGTTCAGGCAATGGCCGCAAATGCCCGTGGCGCGGGCGTTCCGCTGCGCGGACCGGTTCAGTCGGGTGGGCGCGCGGTGAAGGCGGGCGGGGCGGCGGAGGGCGCGCTTGCGCGGAGGAAGGTTCCATTCGCAACCGGCATGCGCATACCCGGGCGTATTGCGGCGCAGCACGCACCGTGCACCCTGCGGAGGTTGGCGGGGGGCACGCGCGCGGCCACAATAGGACCTCTTTTCCCCCACGCTAGAACCGCCGGAGTCTTGGCATGGCCGAAATCAAGGAAGCGCGTGTTCCCGACATCGGGGACTACAGCGACGTACCTGTCATCGAAGTCCTCGTCGCCGTGGGCGACTCCGTGGCCAAGGACCAGGGCCTGGTCACGCTGGAATCGGACAAGGCGACGCTGGAAGTGCCTTCGCCGTTCTCCGGTGTGGTCAAGGAGCTGAAGGTCAAGGTGGGCGACACCCTGTCCGAGGGCAACGTCGTGGCCCTGATCGAGGTCTCCGGGGACGCCGCCGCCCCGCCGCCGGCCGCGCCCGCCAGGGCCGACGCTCCGGCCCCGGCCAAGGCCGCCACCGTCCCGGCCGCCGAGACCGGCGCCAGGGTCGAGCCGGTGGCCGTGCCGGAGAAGAAGGATCCGGTGGTCGCGCGCGAAACCGCGGCGCGTCCGGGCACCGACCCGGAGATCGCGCCGCCGCGCACCCCGCCGGTGGAATTCAACGCCGACAGCGTGCTGCCGGAGAAGGTGCCCTACGCCACCCCGGCGGTGCGCCTGTTCGCGCGCGAGCTGGGCGTGGACCTTTCCAGGGTCACCGGCACCGAGCGCGGCGGCCGCATCACCCGCGAGGACGTGCAGCGCTACGTCAAGTCCGTGCTCACCGGCGGCACGGCGCCGGCCGGCGTTGCCACCGGTGGCGGCGGCCTCAACCTGCTGCCCTGGCCGAAGGTGGACTTCGCCAAGTTCGGCGAGGTCGAGACCCGGCCGCTGTCGCGCATCAAGAAGATCTCCGGCGCCAACCTGTCGCGCAACTGGGCGATGATCCCGCATGTGACCCAGTTCGACCAGGCCGACATCACCGACCTGGAGGCCCTGCGCCTGCAGCTCAACAGGGAGAACGTGCAGCTCAACAGGGAGAACGAGAAGGCCGGCATCAAGGTGACCATGCTCGCCTTCCTGCTCAAGGCCTCGGTGGCGGCGCTGAAGAAGTTCCCCGAGTTCAACGCCTCGCTGGACGAGACCGGCGAGAACCTGGTGCTGAAGAAGTACTTCCACATCGGCTTCGCCGCCGACACGCCCAACGGCCTGGTCGTGCCGGTGATCCGTGACGTGGACCGCAAGGGCGTGCTGGAGCTGGCCCGGGAGACCGCCGAGCTGGCGAAGAAGGCGCGCGAGGGCAAACTGGGCCCGGCCGAGATGCAGGGCGGCTGCTTCTCGATCAGCTCGCTGGGCGGCATCGGCGGCACCGCGTTCACCCCGATCATCAACGCGCCGGAGGTGGCCATCCTCGGCGTGTCGAAGTCGTCCATGCAGCCGGTGTGGGACGGCAAGCAGTTCGTGCCGCGGCTGATGCTGCCGCTGTCGCTGAGTTACGACCACCGCGTGATCGACGGCGCCGCCGCCGCACGCTTCACCGGCTACCTGGCGCAGGTCCTGGCGGACATGCGCCGCGTGCTGCTCTGAGGGGGGGCGGCGATGGCGAACACGATCGAAGTGAAGGTCCCGGACATCGGCGACTACCACGACGTGCCGGTGATCGAGGTGCTGGTCGCGCCGGGCGATGCCGTGCGCAAGGACCAGGGCCTGGTCACCCTGGAGTCGGACAAGGCCACCATGGAGGTGCCGGCGCCGGCCGACGGCGTGATCCGCGAGGTCCGCGTGCAGGTCGGCGACAAGCTGTCCGAGGGCAGCGTCGTCGCGATCCTGGAAACCGGAACCGGCGGGGCCGCGGCGCCCGCGCCGGCCGCCGCCCCTGCGCAGCAGCCCGCGTCCACCCCGGCCGCGGCGCCGGCCGCCGCCGCGGCCGGCACGGTCGAGGTGCAGGTGCCGGACATCGGCGACTACCGCGACGTGCCGGTGATCGAGGTGCTGGTCCAGCCCGGCGAGCGCGTGCGCAAGGACCAGGGTCTGGTCACCCTGGAATCGGACAAGGCGACGATGGAAGTGCCGTCGCCGGCCGACGGCGTGGTGCGGGAGATCCGGGTCAAGGTCGGCGACACCCTGTCGCAGGGCGACGTGGTGGCCGTGCTCGACGCGGCCGGCGCCGCTGCCGCCCCCGCGCCGGTGGCGCCGGCCGGCAAGCCGCCGGTGGCTCCGTCGCACCGCGCGCCGGCCGAGCCGGCCGCGCCCAGGCCGGCGCTGGACAGCGGCCGCCCGGCCGACATCGAGTGCCGCATGGTGGTGATCGGCTCCGGCCCCGGCGGCTACACCGCCGCCTTCCGCGCCGCGGACCTGGGCCTGGACACCGTGCTGGTCGAGCGCTATCCGACCCTGGGCGGCGTGTGCCTCAACGTCGGCTGTATCCCGTCCAAGGCGCTGCTGCACGCGGCCGCGGTCATCGAGGAGGCCACGCACGCCGGCGACTTCGGCGTGGAGTTCGGCAAGCCGAAGATCCACCTGGACAGGTTGCGCGCCTACAAGGAGAAGGTGGTCGGCCAGCTGACCCACGGCCTGGCCGGCATGGCCAGGCAGCGCAAGGTGCGCACCGTGCAGGGCGAGGCCCGGTTTGTCTCCCCGCACGAGCTGGAGATCACCGGCGCGGACGGCAAGGTGCAGCTGCTGCGCTTCCAGCAGTGCATCATCGCCGCCGGTTCGCAGGCGGTGAAGCTGCCCAACTTCCCGTGGGGCGACCCGCGCATCATGGACTCCACCGATGCGCTGGCCCTGGCCGAGGTGCCGAAGAAGCTGCTGGTCGTGGGTGGCGGCATCATCGGCCTGGAGATGGCCACCGTGTACAGCGCCCTGGGCGCGCAGGTGACCGTGGTCGAGTTCATGGACCAGCTGATGCCGGGCGCGGACAAGGACCTGGTCAAGCCGCTGGCCGACCGCCTGAAGAAGCAGGGCATCGAGGTGCACCTGAAGACCAGGGCGGCCACGGTCAAGGCGGACAGGAAGGGCATCACGGTGTCCTTCGAGGCCGCCGAGCCGGGCCAGAAGCCGGCGCTGGAGTCGGGCACCTGGGACCGCGTGCTGGTCGCCGTCGGCCGCGCGCCGAACGGGAGGAAGATCGACGCCGAGAAGGCCGGCGTGCAGGTCACCGAGCGCGGCTTCATCCCGGTGGACCGGCAGATGCGCACCAACGTGCCGCACATCTTTGCCATCGGCGACATCGTCGGCAACCCGATGCTGGCGCACAAGGCCACCCACGAGGGCAAGCTGGCCGCCGAGGTGGCCGCCGGCGAGAAGCGCGAGTGGGTGGCGCGGGTGATCCCCTCGGTGGCCTACACCAGCCCGGAGATCGCCTGGGTCGGCGTGACCGAGACCGAGGCCAGGGCCAGGGGCCTGAAGGTGGGCGTGGGCAAGTTCCCGTGGGCGGCCAGCGGCCGCGCCATCGGCATCGACCGCACCGAGGGCTTCACCAAGCTGATCTTCGACGAGGCCACCCACCGCATCATCGGTGCCGGCATCGTCGGCGTGCATGCCGGCGACCTGATCTCGGAGCTGGCCCTGGCCATCGAGATGGGCGCCGAGGCCGGCGACATCGGCCACACCATCCATCCGCCCCCGACCCTGGGCGAGACGGTGGCGATGGCGGCCGAGGTGTACGAGGGCACGATCACCGACCTGTACCTGCCGAAGAAGAAGTAAGCCGGCGCCGCTGGCACCGCAACGAAGAACCCCGGCCTGCGCCGGGGTTCTTCGTTTCCGCAGGTGTCGCCGGCGCGGTTCAGAACGCCAGGGTCACACCCACCACCGGCCCCTTGAAGCGCTGGTCCCAGCCGACGATGCCGTCACGGATGCCGTCGCCGGAGACCGTGCGCTTGATGTCCAGGCGGTACCACTCGTAGCCGGCGAACAGGCCGAAGTTGCGCGTGAAGCGGTACTCGGCCACGGCGTTGGCGCGGGTGATGCTGCCGTCGTAGTCGCCGAAATCGCCCCAGTCCGCGTCCAGGTACTGGCCCTGCAGGTTCAGCAGCCAGCGCTCGCCCGGGCGCGCGGTCAGGCGCACGCCGACCACCGGGGCGTAGCCGTCCTCGCTGGTGTCGTCGCTCCAGCGGTCCTCGCCGGCTTCCGCCACCAGGGTGGCCTTGGCCTTGGCCCACTCGGCGCCGATCTGCAGGCCCAGGCTGAAGGAATCGGTCTGCACCACCGAGTAGTCGTACAGGAGGCTGGCCAGCTGGAAGTCCAGCTCGGCCTCGGCGTAGCTGCCTTCCGGGATGGTGATGTCGTCGTAGGACAGGTCCTGGCCGAGGGTCTCGCGGCGGCTCTTGTCGTAGTTGAAGTAGTCGAACACCAGGCGCTGGCGCTCGGACAGGCGGAACATGCCGTCGATGCGCGGCACGATCTCGTCGCTGCCGAAGTCGAAGCCCTGGGAGAAGCTGTACGGCTCGTCCATGTAGGTGGTCGAGGCCGACAGGGTGGTCTCGGCGGAGGCGCTCATGGCACCCAGGCGCAGGGCGAAGCGGTCTTCGCGGGCATCCTGGGCGGCGGCTTGGCCGGCGCAGGCCAGCAGGGCGACGGCAAGCAGGGAGGAGGCGGGGCGCAATTGCATCGTTCGGTCGCGTATGGGGGTTGGGGGGCCGCAACTATGCGCAACCGCCTGTCCACGCCCCGTGAGCCGGGCGCAGACGCAAGGTGAAGGCCGATGCGACCAAAGGAGGCCCCCTACGAAAGACGAAGGCCCCGGTGGGGACGGGGCCTTGGCGGCGACGGATCGACGAGGTACTCCGCGGCTGCAGGGGCTTACGACCGGGATTTTCCCGGCAAGTTCCCGCCCGGGGGCCGTGACTTGCGTCGGTTGTCCCGCAAATTGTCCCGCTGCTATACTTTTGCAGCTCAACGGGCGCATCTGCTGCAGTGCAGCCTGGTTCCGCCTTCCCTCACAGGTACCGTCGCGTGATCAATTCCGTTGCCGCAGCCCGGCGACAGGCCGTTCGCGCGATTGCCTGGCAGGCGATGGCGACGCTGCTGACCGCGCTGGCCTGCCTCTGGCAGGGCTGGAAGGCGGGCGCGGCGGCGCTGGTAGGCGGGGCTGCGGTGCTGCTGGGCGGCTGGATCGCGGCCCGCATCGGACTGGGCGGCGGCATCACCGGGGCGGTTCCGGCGATGGCGCGGCTGCTGGCAGGGATGCTGGCCAAGTGGTTCGTCCTGGTCGCCGTGATGGTGATCGGGGTGGTCGCCCTGGGATTGCCCCCGCTGCCGATGCTGGTGGCGGCGGCGGTCTCGCTGGTGGCGCAGGTACTGGCCATGGCGCGACATCCCTGAACGGCTCAGGCCGACGGGGCCGTTATACCGCAACACACAACTCCAGGTCGTTAGCACAGGAAGATCGGACCTATGGCGGGCGAGGCGGAACTTACCCCTACCAGCTACATCCAGCACCACCTGCACAACCTGACCGCGCAGGTCGGCGAGGGCGGTTTCATGACCCTGCACGTGGACACGCTGGTGTCCTCGGTGCTGATGGGCCTGCTGATGGTGTTCCTGTTCTGGCTGGCCACCCGCAAGCCGACCGCGGGCGTGCCCGGCAAGTGGCAGGCCTTCGTCGAGATCTGCCTGGAGTTCGTCGACCGCCAGGCCCGCGACACCTACCACGGGACCAGCAAGCTGGTGACGCCGATCGCGATCACCCTGTTCTTCTGGATCCTGCTGATGAACATGCTGAAGTTCATCCCGGCGGACTTCATCGCCAAGCCGCTGGAGTGGCTGGGCGTGCCCTACTGGAAGCCGGTGCCGACCGCCGACGTCAACGCCACGCTCGGCATGTCCCTCAGCGTGTTCTTCCTGATGCTGTTCTTCGCCCTGCGCGCCAAGGGCTTGGGCCACTTCACGGCCGAGTTCCTGACTGCGCCGTTCGGCAAGTGGATGATGCCGTTTAACCTGATCCTCAACACGGTTGAATGGCTCAGCAAGCCGATCTCGCTGGCGATGCGACTGTTCGGCAACATGTTCGGCGGCGAGATCGTGTTCCTGCTGATCTGGGTGCTCGGCGGCGCCGGCATCCTCGGCATGCTTGGCGGTGCGGTGTTCGGCCTGGGCTGGATGCTGTTCCACCTGCTGGTGATCCCGCTGCAGGCCTTCATCTTCATGATGCTGTCGATCGTATACCTGAGCCTGTCCGAAGACAGCCACTGACCCTTTCAAGCTCCACCCTCGTCATCACCGTTTCACCACTCAGCTATCCGTTCCGGAGAAAACCATGGAAACCGCACTGACCGCCCTCGCTTCCGTCCAGGCTTCGACCGTTCTGGCCATCGGCATCATGATCGGCCTGGCCGCGCTGGGCGCCGGCCTGGGTCTGGCCATCATGGCCGGCAAGTTCCTGGAGTCGGCCGCCCGCCAGCCGGAACTGATCCCGGTGCTGCAGGTCCGCATGTTCATCACCGCGGGCCTGATCGACGCCGCCTTCATCATCTCGGTGGCCGTGGGCCTGCTGTTCGCCTTCGCCAGCCCGTTCGTTGGTCCGTTCCTGGCCCAGCTGGGCGGCTGATAGCGCGTCAGGGGGCGCCCGCCCGAGGCGGGCGCCGACAGGCATGGAGGAACCGCGCGGCGCCGCCGCCGGTTCCGTGACCACAGGCAGAGCGCACCAATGAACCTCAATCTGACCCTCATCGCCCAGGCGCTGGCCTTCGCCGGCCTGATCTGGCTGATCGCCACCAAGATCTGGCCGCCGCTGCTGAAGGCCATCGAGGAGCGGCAGCAGAAGATCGCCGAGGGCCTGGCCGCGGCCGACCGCAGCCAGAAGGACCTGGCCCAGGCCCAGGAAAAGGTCAACGAGCTGCTCAAGGAAGCGCGGATCAAGGCCAACGAGATCATCGACCAGGCCCACGCCCGCGCCAACCAGATCGTCGACGCCGCCCGCGAGGAGGCCCTGGCCGAGGCCGCGCGGCAGAAGGCCGCCGCCCTGGCCGAGATCGAGGCTGCCGCCAACCGCGCCCGCGAGGAACTGCGCAAGCAGGTGTCGGTGCTGGCGGTGAGCGGCGCCGAGAAGCTGCTGCGTCGTGAAATCGATGCCAGCGCGCACAAGGCGCTGCTGGACGAGCTGGCCGCCGAGATCTGACGACCATGAGCCAGGCCCTTACCCTTGCCCGTCCCTACGCCCGCGCCGCGTTCGCGGTCGCGCGCGACGAAGGCAGCATCGAAGCCTGGTCCCAGGCGCTGGCGTTCTCCGCCCAAGTGGCGGCCGACCCGCGCGTGGCCGGGCTGCTGCTCAACCCGGCGCTGAGCCACGAGGACGCCGTCCGGCTGGTCGCCCCCGAGGGCGCCGGCGGGTCCTTCCTCCGCTTCCTGGGGCTGCTGGCCGAGGCCGGGCGCCTGCGCCTGCTGGCCGAGGTGGCCGCGCTGTTCGAGCAGCTGCGGGCCGAGGAGCAGCGCGTGGTCAGGGCCACCGTCACCTCCGCCGCCGAGCTGTCGGCCGCCGAGCTCGAGAAGCTGCGCGCCGCGCTCAAGCGCCGCTTCGGCCGCGAGGTCGAGCTGCGCACCGCGGTCGATCCCAGCCTGATCGGTGGCGCGGTGATCGACGCCGGCGACGTCGTGATCGACGGCTCGCTCAAGGGCAAGCTGGCGCGCATGCAGGCCGCGCTGGCGGGCTGACGACGCGGGCGCAGCCAACAGACCAGTCACTCTTCTAGGTCGCCACCCCCGGGCGCGACTCCAAGGAATCCAACATGGCAACCACGCTCAACCCCTCCGAAATCAGCGACCTGATCAAGAACCGCATCGAGCAGGTCAAGCTGTCCGCCGAGGCCCGCAACGAGGGCACCGTGACCAGCGTGTCCGACGGCATCGTGCGCATCTACGGCCTGGCCGACGTGATGCAGGGCGAGATGATCGAACTGCCCGGCAACACCTACGCCCTGGCCCTGAACCTGGAGCGCGACTCGGTCGGCGCGGTGGTGCTGGGCGATTACGAGCACCTGCGCGAGGGCGACGTGGCCAAGACCACCGGCCGCATCCTCGAGGTGCCGGTCGGCCCGGAACTGCTGGGCCGCGTGGTCAACGCGCTGGGCGAGCCGATCGACGGCAAGGGCCCGATCAACGCCAAGCTGACCGCGCCGGTGGAGCGCGTCGCCCCGGGCGTGATCTGGCGCAAGTCGGTGGATCAGCCGGTGCAGACCGGCTACAAGTCGGTCGACGCCATGATCCCGATCGGCCGCGGCCAGCGCGAGCTGATCATCGGCGACCGCCAGACCGGCAAGACCGCGATGGCGATCGACACGGTGATCAACCAGAAGGGCACCGGCATCAAGTGCGTGTACGTGGCCATCGGCCAGAAGGCCTCGACCGTGGCCAACATCGTGCGCCGCCTGGAAGAGAACGGCGCGATGGAGCACACCATCGTCGTGGCCGCCACCGCCTCCGAGTCGGCCGCCATGCAGTACATCTCGGCCTACGCCGGCTGCACCATGGGCGAGTACTTCATGGACCGCGGCCAGGACGCGCTGATCGTCTACGACGACCTGTCCAAGCAGGCCGTGGCCTACCGCCAGATCTCGCTGCTGCTGCGCCGTCCGCCGGGCCGCGAGGCGTACCCGGGTGACGTGTTCTACCTGCACTCGCGCCTGCTGGAGCGCGCCGCGCGCGTCTCGGCCGAGTACGTGGAGAAGTTCACTAACGGCGAGGTCAAGGGCAGGACCGGTTCGCTGACCGCGCTGCCGATCATCGAGACCCAGGCGGGCGACGTGTCCGCGTTCGTGCCGACCAACGTGATCTCGATCACCGACGGCCAGATCTTCCTGGAGACCGACCTGTTCAACGCCGGCATCCGCCCGGCCGTGAACGCCGGCATCTCGGTGTCGCGCGTGGGTGGCGCGGCCCAGACCAAGATCATCAAGAAGCTGTCCGGCGGCATCCGCATCGCCCTGGCGCAGTACCGCGAGCTGGCCGCGTTCGCCCAGTTCGCCTCCGACCTGGACGAGGCCACCCGCAAGCAGCTCGAGCGCGGCCAGCGCGTGACCGAGCTGATGAAGCAGAAGCAGTACTCGCCGATGCCGATCGCCCTGCAGGCGATCTCCATCTACGCGGTCAACGAGGGCTACCTGGACGACGTCCCGGTCAACAAGATCCTGGCCTTCGAGGCGGGCCTGCACGCCCACTTCGTGAACACCCAGGGCGCGCTGGTCGAGCAGATCAACGCCACCGGCAACTGGAACGACGAGATCGAGGCGACCTTCAGGAAGGTCATCGAGGAGTTCAAGCAGACCGGTACCTGGTAAGGCAGCAAGGCGCGGGAGTGCGGGCAGGGCCCCGCGGCACCCCGTACTCCCACCTTCTCCACCCACGAGCGCAACGAGCGAACAATGGCAGGCGGACGCGAA
The DNA here is from genome assembly GCF_010093135.1 of Pseudoxanthomonas taiwanensis. Lineage (GTDB taxonomy): Bacteria > Pseudomonadota > Gammaproteobacteria > Xanthomonadales > Xanthomonadaceae > Pseudoxanthomonas > Pseudoxanthomonas taiwanensis. The sequence goes on from NZ_PDWK01000014.1 coordinate 10,460, forward strand.
ATCAAAACCAAGATCAAGAGCGTGCAGAACACCCGCAAGGTGACCCGCGCGCTGGAGATGGTCTCGGCCTCCAAGATCCGCAAGGCGCAGGACCGCATGCGGGTGTCGCGTCCCTACGCGCAGGCCATGCGCCAGGTGATCGGCCACCTGGCCCAGGCCAGCACCGACTACCAGCACCCGTTCCTGACCGAGCGCAGCGAGGTCAGGCGCGTCGGCTACATCGTGGTCTCCTCCGACCGCGGCCTGGCCGGCGGCCTGAACAACAACCTGTTCCGCAAGCTGCTGGCGGAGATCCGCCAGTGGAACGCGCAGGGTGTGGAAGTGGACATGGTCACCATCGGCCAGAAGGCGCAGGCCTTCTTCCGCCGCATCAAGGTGAACATGATCGGCTCGGTCTCCCACCTGGGCGACCAGCCGCGCCTGGACCAGCTGATCGGCGTCATCAAGGTGATGCTCGACGCCTACACGGAGGGCACCGTGGACCGCGTGTTCGTGGTCTACAACCACTTCGTGAACACCATGAGCCAGAAGGCCACCTTCGACCAGCTGCTGCCGCTCCCGCCGGCGCAGACCGGGGTGCCGCGCCACGACTGGGACTACATCTACGAGCCGGACGCCGGCACCGTGCTGGAGCACGTGCTGACCCGCTACATCGAGGTGCTGGTCTACCAGGCGGTGCTCGAGAACGTGGCGTCCGAGCACGCGGCCCGCATGGTGGCGATGAAGGCGGCCAGCGACAACGCGACCAAGCTGATCGGCACGCTGAGCCTGGCCTACAACAAGGCCCGCCAGGCGGCGATCACCCAGGAGATCTCCGAGATCGTGGGCGGCGCATCGGCGGTCTGACACGGAACACCCGCAAGCGGTCGCGCCCCAGCGCGCCGACCTCCAGGAACAAACCTTCGGCGACCCGGTCGCGAAAAAATTCAAGAGTCTGAGGAAATCACCATGAGTCAGGGCAAGATCGTTCAGATCATCGGCGCAGTCGTCGACGTCGAGTTCCCGCGCGCGGAAGTGCCGAAGGTGTACGACGCGCTGAAGGTCGAGGGCACCGATATCACCCTGGAAGTGCAGCAGCAGCTGGGCGACGGCGTCGTGCGCACCATCGCGCTGGGCTCCACCGACGGCCTGAAGCGCAACCTGGTCGCCACCAACACCGGCCGCGCCATCTCCGTGCCGGTCGGTCATGGCACCCTGGGCCGCATCATGGACGTGCTGGGCAACGCCATCGACGAGGCAGGCCCGGTGCAGGCCACCGAGTACTGGGAGATCCACCGTCCGGCCCCGTCCTACGAGGACCAGGCCTCGACCACCGAGCTGCTGGAGACCGGCATCAAGGTGATCGACCTGATGTGCCCGTTCGCCAAGGGCGGCAAGGTCGGCCTGTTCGGCGGCGCCGGCGTGGGCAAGACCGTGAACATGATGGAGCTCATCAACAACATCGCCAAGGCGCACTCGGGCCTGTCCGTGTTCGCCGGCGTGGGTGAGCGTACCCGCGAGGGCAACGACTTCTACCACGAGATGAAGGAGTCGAACGTCCTCGACAAGGTGGCGATGGTCTACGGCCAGATGAACGAGCCGCCGGGCAACCGCCTGCGCGTGGCCCTGACCGGCCTGACCATGGCCGAGTACTTCCGCGACGAGAAGGACGAGACCGGCAAGGGCAAGGACGTCCTGCTGTTCATCGACAACATCTACCGCTACACCCTGGCCGGTACCGAGGTGTCGGCGCTGCTGGGCCGCATGCCGTCGGCGGTGGGCTACCAGCCGACCCTGGCCGAGGAGATGGGTGTGCTGCAGGAGCGCATCACCTCGACCAAGACCGGTTCGATCACCTCGATCCAGGCCGTGTACGTGCCCGCGGACGACCTGACCGACCCGTCGCCGGCCACCACCTTCGCCCACCTGGACGCCACCGTGGTGCTGAGCCGCCAGATCGCCGCGCTGGGCATCTATCCGGCGGTGGACCCGCTGGATTCGACCAGCCGCCAGCTGGACCCGAACATCATCGGCCAGGAGCACTACGAGACCGCCCGTCGCGTGCAGGCCACCCTGCAGCGCTACAAGGAGCTGAAGGACATCATCGCGATCCTGGGCATGGACGAGCTGTCCGAGGAGGACAAGCTGGCCGTGGCCCGTGCCCGCAAGATCGAGCGATTCTTCAGCCAGCCGTTCCACGTGGCCGAGGTGTTCACCGGCTCGCCGGGCAAGTACGTCCCGCTCAAGGAGACCATCCGCGGCTTCAAGGGCATCGTGGACGGCGAGTACGACCACCTGCCGGAGCAGGCCTTCTACATGGTCGGCACCATCGACGAGGCCGTCGAGAAGGCCAAGAAGATCGCCTGAGCGCGGTCTTCCCCGCCCACTGAGCACAGCGAGGCAGCATGAGCACCATCCGTTGCGACATCGTCAGCGCCGAGCAGGAAATCTTCCACGGCGAGGCCACCCTGGTCGTGGCCACCGGCGAGCTGGGCGAGCTGGGCATCGCGCCGCGTCATGCGCCGCTGATCACCCGGCTCAAGCCGGGCAAGGTGGTGGTCACGCTGCCCGACGGCTCCCAGCTGGACTTCGCCATCTCCGGCGGCATCCTCGAGGTGCAGCCGCAGGTGGTGACCGTGCTGGCCGACACCGCCATCCGCGCCGAGGACATCGACGAGGCGGCGGTGCGCAAGGCCAAGGAAGATGCCGAGCGCGCGCTGGCCGGCCGCAGCGAGGCGATGGACGTGGCCGAGGCGCAGAAGCGCCTGGCCGAGGTCACCGCCCAGCTGCAGGCCCTCGAGCGCCTGCGCCGCAACCTCAAGCACTGACGCCCTTCCGGCCACGGCCGGGCAGGGACTTCCACGCAACGCCGGCCTCCGGGCCGGCGTTGCTTTTTCCGCCTTCCGTGGGAGCCGGGCGGGGAGGAGGGAACCCGCCCCGGCCATGCCGGCACGGGATCCTCCCGCGCGCTCCCGCTCCGCGGGGCGGGGCCTGCGCGCCCCGTCGCGATAAACTCGGCGGGTACCCCACACGACGGCCCAGGCCATGAGCATCACCCCCCAGGAAGCCCTGCAGCGCACCATCGAACACCGCGAGATCTTCCACGACGAGATGGTGGACCTGATGCGGCAGATCATGCGCGGGGAGGTGTCGCCGGTGATGACCGCGGCCATCCTCACCGGCCTGCGGGTCAAGAAGGAGACGGTGGGCGAGATCGCCGGCGCGGCCGAGGTGATGCGCGAGTTCTCGCGCAAGGTCGAGGTGGCCGACCGCACCCACCTGGTGGACATCGTCGGCACCGGCGGCGACGGCTCGCGCACCTTCAACATCTCCACCTGCTCGATGTTCGTGGCCGCCGCCGCCGGCGCGCGCGTGGCCAAGCACGGCGGGCGCAGCGTCTCCTCCAGCTCCGGAGCGGCCGACGTGCTGGAGGCGCTGGGCGCGAGGATCGAGCTGCAGCCGGAGCAGGTGGCCGCCTGCCTGGAGCGCACCGGCATCGGCTTCATGTACGCGCCCATCCACCACCCGGCGATGAAGGTCGTGGCGCCGGTCCGCCGTGAGATGGGTGTGCGCACCATCTTCAACATCCTTGGCCCGCTGACCAACCCGGCGGGCGCGCCCAACATCCTGATGGGCGTGTTCCACCCGGACCTGGTCGGCATCCAGGCGCGTGTGCTGCAGGAGCTGGGCACCGAGCGCGCCCTGGTGGTGTGGGGCCGCGACGGCATGGACGAGATCTCGCTGGGCGCGGCCACCCTGGTGGGCGAGCTGCGCGACGGCAGGGTGCGCGAGTACGACATCCACCCGGAGGACTTCGGCATGTCCATGTCCGCCAGCCGCAACCTCAAGGTGGCCGACGCGGCGCAGTCGCGCGGCATGCTGCTGGCGGTGCTGGACGGCGCGCCTGGCCCGGCCCGCGACGTGGTCCTGCTCAACGCCGCCGCGGCCCTGTACGTGGCGGGCGTGGCCGCGGACATTCCCGACGGCATCGCCCGCGCCCGCCAGGCCATCGACACTGGCGCGGCGCGCGCGGCGCTGCACCGCTACGTGGAGGCGACCCGGGCCCTGGCCGCGGACGCGGCCACGCCGTGAGCGGCGGCGCGGAGCCGGCGCCGGCTGCGCGCGCCAGGCCGGCCGGCGCGTGCGAGAATGGCCCTCCGGCCCGCAGCCTGCCGCGCCGTACTGGGACTCCATGAGCGACATCCTGCAGACCATCCTGGCCCGCAAGGCCGAAGAGATCGCCGAACGGCGCGCGCGCCTGCCGCTGGCCGAGGTGGCCGCGCGCGCGCGCGACGCCGAGCCGGTGCGCGGCTTCGCCGCGGCGTTGAAGGCCGCCATCGCCCAGGGGGATCCGGCGGTGATCGCCGAGATCAAGAAGGCCAGCCCGTCCAAGGGACTGATCCGCGCGGACTTCCGCCCGGACGAGATCGCCGTCAGCTACCAGTTCGGCGGCGCGGCCTGCCTGTCGGTGCTGACCGACGTGGACTTCTTCCAGGGTGCCGACGAATACCTGCAGCTGGCGCGCGCGGCCTGCACCCTGCCGGTGCTGCGCAAGGACTTCACCATCGACCCCTACCAGGTGCACGAGGCGCGCATGCTCGGCGCCGACTGCATCCTCCTGATCGTGGCCGCCCTGTCCGACGACCAGCTGGCCGAGCTGTCCGGCCTGGGCATGGAGCTGGGCATGGACGTGCTGGTGGAGATCCACGACATCGACGAGCTGGAGCGCGCCATCCAGGTGCCGGCCCCGCTGATGGGCATCAACAACCGCAACCTGCGCACCTTCGAGGTGTCGCTGGAGACCTCGCTGGAACTGCGCGGGGCGGTGCCGCGCGACCGCCTGCTGGTGACCGAGAGCGGCATCCACACGCCGGCCGACGTGGCCCGCATGCGCGGGGCCGGGATCCCCGCCTTCCTGGTCGGCGAGGCCTTCATGCGCGCCGAGGAGCCGGGCGAGGCGCTGCGCCAGCTGTTCTTCGAGCCATGAGTACCCCGGCCTGCCCGCCGCCTCGCGCCGACGCGCCGCTGGTGGTGTTCGACTTCGACCACACCCTGTACGACGGCGATTCCGGCAGTCACCTGTTCGCCTGGCTGATCCGCCGCAGCTGGTGGCGCACGCTGGCGGCGCTGCTGGCCACGCCGGTGCTGGGGCCGATGGTGGCCTTCCTGCCGACCCGCCGCTGGGGCATCTCCGGCTACGTGTGGATCGGCAGCCTCGGCGTGCGCAGCACCGCCGAGTTCAACCGGCTGATCGACCAGTACGTGCTCGCCCACCGGGCGCAGATCGCCGCGCGCCTGCTGCCGGTGGCGCTGGAGATGTTCGCCGCGCATCGCCGCCGCGGCGACCGGGTGGTGGTGGCCACCGGCGCGCCGCCGGAGCTGGCCCGGGCCATCCTGGGCTTCGTCGCCCATGAGGACGTGCCGGTGCTCGGCACCGTGGTCGGGCCGAAGCTGGGCGGCATGGGCGCCCGCCGCCATTGCCACCACACCGAGAAGGTGCGCATGCTGCGCGAGGCCGGCTACGAGGGCATCGAGACCGCCTATTCGGACAGCACCGCGGACCTGCCACTGCTGACCGCGGCCCGGCGGCCGGTGGTGGTCACCCCCAAGCGCAGCCGCGTGGCGCTGTTCCGGCGGGTATTGCCGCCGGACACGCCGATCCTCAACTGGGGCTGCCGCCAGCGCGGCGGCGACGCGCCGGCCTGAGCGGCCGCTGGGCCTTCAGCGGGTGCCGTAGAGCACCACGGTCTTGCCGCGGGCGTGCAGCTGGCCGTCCTCCTGCAGCTTCTTGAGCACGCGGCCGGCCATCTCGCGCGAGCAACCGACCAGCCGCGCCAGCTCCTGGCGGGAGACGCGCAGCTGGGTGCCCTGCGGATGGGACATGGCCTCCGGCTCGCTGGCCAGGTCGTGCAGGGTGCGGATGATGCGGTCGGTGACGTCGAGGAAGGCCAAGCGGCTGGCCTTGCGGCTGGGGGCCAGCAGGCGCCGGGACAGCTGCACCCCGATGGAATAGAGCAGGCGCGGGGCGTCGGCGACCAGCGGGCCGACCAGCAGCTGCTGCAGGCGGTCGGAGCCGATCTCGGCCAGCTCACAGGCGCTGCGGGTGCGCAGGATCACCTCGCGGCGGTCGGCTTCGATGAACAGGCCCATCTCGCCGACGAACTCGCCGGGACCGAAGTAGCCCAGCACCAGCTCCCGGCCGTCGTTCTCCTCGGCGATAATGCTGACTGAACCGTTAACGACGTAATAGAGCGTCCCGGCCGGATCGCCCGGGCGGAACACGTCGGTGCGGTTGGGGTAGCGGCGCCGCTGACAGTAGGCCAGAAGCCGTTCTATGGCGGGTTGATCCATGGCGAGAGGGCTGCTGGCGAAGCGCACGGGAGACACGGCCGTGGTTCTAGGCGGTGACGGAATTTGGACGCTGAACAGGGTACCGGCATAGGCCGCCCGGGGGCAAATCGTGGCCAAGTGTGCATGTACCCATCACGGCCGTTTGCCGCATAATTACCCGTTTCCATCCCTCCCAGGAGGCATGACCGCCGTGGTCAAACCCCTGCCGCGCCTGAGGCTGCAAGGCTTCAACAACCTGACCAAAGCGCTGAGCTTCAACATCTACGACGTCTGCTACGCGGTCTCGGAGGACGAGCGCCAGCGTTACATCGAGTACATCGATGAGGCGTACAACGCCGACCGCCTGACCCAGATCCTGACCGACGTGGCCCGGATCATCGGCGCCAACATCCTGAACGTGGCCCGCCAGGACTACGACCCGCAGGGTGCCTCGGTGACCATCCTCATCTCCGAGGAGCCGGTGATCGACAAGAAGCAGGCCGGCAAGGAGGTCATCTCCGAGGCGGTCGTGGCGCACATGGACAAGAGCCACATCACCGTCCACACCTATCCGGAGACGCACCCGCAGAACGGGATCGCGACCTTCCGCGCGGACATCGATGTGGCCACCTGCGGCGTGATCTCGCCGCTGAAGGCGCTGAACTACCTGATCGAGAGCTTCGAGTCCGACATCGTGGTGATGGACTACCGCGTGCGCGGCTTCACCCGCGACATCAAGGGCAAGAAGCACTACATCGACCACAAGATCAACTCGATCCAGGACTTTCTGGCGAAGAACATCAAGTCCCGGTACGAGATGATCGACGTGAACGTGTACCAGGAGAACATCTTCCACACGAAGATGCACCTGAAGGAGTTCGACCTGGACACCTACCTGTTCGAGGAGAAGGCGCGCAACCTCTCGTTCAAGGAGCGCATGCGCATCGAGGCGCTGCTGAAGCGGGAGATCGAGGAGCTGTTCCACGGCCGCAACCTGGTCGAATAGCTCCGCGCCAGGCGGGACGGCCCGCCCGCGGCCCCGCCGCGAACGCATGGACCGACGGCGGTCCGGAACCCCGGTTCCGGGCCGCTTTGCGTTCCGGGGCTGGCGCAACCGCAAAGGAGGAGTCGCATGGCCTGGATCTGTCTGGTGCTGGCCGGCCTGCTGGAAGTGGTGTGGGCGGTCGGCCTGAAGTACTCCGAGGGTTTCACCCGCCCGCTGCCCGGCGTGGCCACGGCGGTGGCGATGGCCGGCAGCTTCTGGCTGCTGGCCACGGCGCTGAAGACCATTCCGCTGGGCACCGGCTACGCGGTGTGGGTGGGCATCGGCGCGGTCGGCACCGCGCTGGTGGGCATGCTGCTGTTCCGCGAGCCGGCCGGCGTGGCGCGGCTGCTGTGCATCGGCCTCATCGTGGCCGGGATCGCCGGCCTGAAGCTGACCAGCCGCTAGGCCGTTCCGCCCCTTCCCCGTGCGGGGCGGGGCGCGGGTGCTCCGGCCGGGCCGGCGCACCAGGTCCGCCTTCCACCCTGCCGGGAGAGGACATGGGGTCAGATCCGGTAGGCCACCAGCTTCATGAACCTCGAGGCCAGCGCCATCACCTGCGGGATCGGCGGCGGCAGGACGCGCGCGCCGGCGCGCTCGGCGTTGTCGGCGTGGCGTGCCTCGTCGTCCTTCATCACCCGCAGGATCTGCCGGCTGCGCTCGTCCGCGGGCGGCAGGCTGTCCAGGTGCTCGTCCAGATGGGCCTCCACCTGGCGCTCGGTCTCGACCACGAAGCCCAGGTTCCAACCGTCCCCGCGCAGACCGGCCAGCATGCCGATGGCGTAGCTGCCGGCGTACCACAGCGGGTTGAACAGGCTGGGCCGGCTGTCCAGCTCGCGCAGGCGCTGCGCGCACCAGGCCAGGTGGTCGGTCTCCTCCCGGGCGGCGTGCAGCAGGTGCTCGCGGGTGGCCGGATCGCGCGCCACCGCCGCCTGGCCGAAATACAGGCCCTGGGCGCAGACCTCGCCGACGTGGTTGATCCGCATCAGCCCGGCGGCGTGGCGGCGGGCCGGGGGCGGCAGCACTGGGTCCGGGGCGTCGGCCGGGCAGGGGCGGGCTGGCGGCGGGTCGCCCAGGGTGGTCTCCAGGGCGCGCTGGGCCTCCACGAGCAGGCGGTCGAGCGTGGACAGGTGGCGGGCGGCGGGCATGGTGGAACTCCGCGGACGGGTGCGGGAAGATTGTCGGCCCCGTGCGCCGGCCCTGCCAAGCGCCACGGCCGGCCGCCGGGTGCGCGCTTGCGCGCCGGTTGGCGAGGGGCTATCATTCCGCTTCTTTGCGGTACCCCCTTACAACGCGAGGCGAAGTTCCGTCCGGGTTTCCGGGGCGGAATCAGCCCGACAACCACCAGGTTCCCATGAAGACTTATATCGCCAAGTCCGAGACCGTCCAGCGCGACTGGTATCTCGTCGACGCCACCGGCAAGACGCTTGGCCGTCTGGCTGCCGAGCTGGCCCGCCGCCTCCGTGGCAAGCACAAGCCCACCTACACCCCGCACGTCGATACCGGCGATTACCTGGTGGTGATCAACGCCGAGAAGATCGCCGTGACCGGCAACAAGCTGCAGGACAAGATGTACCACCGCTTCACGGGGTACGTCGGCAACCTGAAGAGCGAGACCCTGGCCCAGGCGCTGGAGCGCCATCCGGAGCGCGTGATCGAGATCGCGGTCAAGGGCATGCTGCCCAAGGGCCCGCTGGGCCGCGCCATGTACCGCAAGCTCAAGGTCTATTCCGGCTCCGAACACCCGCACGCGGCGCAGCAGCCGAAGCCGCTGGAAATCTGAGGCAATCACGATGGCTATCACCCAGAACTACGGCACCGGCCGTCGCAAGTCCTCCACCGCCCGCGTGTTCCTGCGCAAGGGCAGCGGCAACATCATCATCAACGGCCGTCCGCTGGACGAGTTCTTCGGCCGCGAGACCGCGCGCATGATCGTGCGCCAGCCGCTGGAGCTGACCCAGACGGCCGACAAGTTCGACGTCATCGCCACCGCCAGCGGCGGCGGCACCACCGGCCAGGCCGGTGCGATCCGCCTGGGCATCGCCCGCGCGCTGGTGGAGTACGACGAGTCGCTGAAGTCCGACCTGCGCAAGGCCGGCTTCATGACCCGCGACGCCCGCGAGGTCGAGCGCAAGAAGGTCGGCCTGCACAAGGCCCGCCGCGCGACCCAGTTCTCCAAGCGCTGATCCTGGCGCCTGGAGCGGACCCGGTACGCACCCCGGTGCGTGCCGGGCCCGGCCCGGTGGGGTTGTAGACACACCGGGATTTGGGGTTATAATTCCCAGCCCACAGCCCCGTCGCCAAGTGGTAAGGCACCTGACTCTGACTCAGGCATTCGGTGGTTCGAATCCATCCGGGGCTGCCAGATTCCCGAAGAAGCCCGGCCCGGCCGGGCTTTTTCGTGTCCATCCGATGCAACCAGGGGCTGCGCTGCACCGGTAATCCATGGCACAAGGCAAGGCAGGAAGCTCCCTGGTGCGGTTCATCCGCCACGCCTCGCTCATGCGGGCGCTCGGCTTCGCCGCCGCCGCCTTCGGCGTGGTGTCCTCCCTGTCCGAGCAGGCCTATCCCAGCTGGGTGCTCCTGCTGGTCTGGCTCAACGCCCTCGGCTGGCCGGCGCTGGCCTGGCGCCTGGTCGAGCACTCGCAGCACCCGCTGCGGACCGAGTTCCGCAACCTGCTGATCGACACCGCATGGCCGGGTTCTGGGCCGCCCTGAGCGGCTTCGACCTGCTGCCCACGGCCATGCTCATGGCCCTGATGATGATGGACCGGCTGATCACCGGCGGCTGGAGCCTGGCCTTCCGCGCCCTGGTCGTGATGGCGGTGGTGGCCCTGCTGGCCTGGATCCTGGTCGGCTTCCCGTTCCACCCGCGCACCAGCTTCTCCACCATGCTCTGGTGCATGCCGTTCTTCGTGCTCTACCCGCTGGCCTTCGGCACGGTGGCCTGGAACGTCAACGAGCGCATGCGCCAGCGCAAGCGCGAGCTGGAGCAGGACACCCGGATCGACCCCCACACCGGCCTGGCCACGCGCCGGCAGTGGCAGGTCCAGGTCGAGGCGGAGGTGCGCCGTTTCCGCCGCTACGGCACCGTCGCCTCCCTGCTGATGGTGGACATCGACCATTTCAAGCAGATCAACGACGCCGCCGGGCATCTGGTCGGCGACCAGGTCATCCGCCAGGTGGCGGCCTGCCTGACCGACACCCTGCGCGGCAGCGACGCGGCCGGCCGCTTCGGCGGCGACGAGTTCGGCGTGCTGCTGCCCGGTACCGCCCGCGAGGCGGCCATGGATGTGGCCCGCCGCCTGGGCCAGCTGGTGCGCGAGCGGGTCCGCAACCTTGGCCGGCCGGTGACCCTGAGCATCGGCGTGGCCGAGATCGGGCCGGGCCTGGAGGAGTTCGAGTCCTGGACCGCGGCGGCGGACGCCGCCCTGTACCGGGCCAAGGCCGCCGGGCGCGACCAGGCCAGCTTCTGAGCCGGCCTCAGAAGCCGCGGCAGCCCAGCGCGGCCAGCGGGCCGTGCAGCGCCGGCACCTGCATCAGCCAGGGCGCGGCGATGGTCAGCAGGCCGGCGCCCAGCACCAGCACGGCCAGCACGGTGCGCAGGGCCGGGCGCTGCAGCCAGCGCACCAGGCGCGCGCCGGTCCAGGTCAGCGGCAGCATCACCGGCAGCGTGCCCAGGCCGAAGGCGGCCATGACCAGCGCGCCGCCTGACGCACCGGCCTGCAGCCAGGCCACGGTCAGCAGGCCCAGGCTCAGGCCGCAGGGCATCCAGCCCCACAGCACGCCCAGGCCCAGCCGCTTCCAGGCGCGGTCGGCCGGCAGCAGGCGCCCGCGCAGGGGCTGCAGCCAGCGCCAGGCCTGGATGCCCGGGCGGGCCAGCAGGTCGAGGCGGCCGCCCCGGTCCAGCAGGCGCAGGGCCACCAGCACCAGGGCCACGCCTGCGGCCATGCGCAGGCCCAGGGCCAGGGACTCGATGCGCAGCAGGCGCAGTACGCCCCCGCCCAGGCCACCGACCGCGGCGCCGGCCAGCACGTAGCCGCCGATCCGGCCCAGGTTGGCCTGCCAGGCCACCGTGCCCGGCGCGCCCGGTGCCATGGCGTGGAAGCCGGTGGCGATGCCGCCGCACATCACCGTGCAGTGCAGGCCGCCGAGCAGCCCGGCGGTGAGTGCCGCCAGCAGGGTGGGCAGGTCGACGGCCAGGCTCATGGCGCCGGTGGCGGTCCCTTGCGGTCGGCGGGCTGCGGCGCGGGGCGGTCGTCGTCCTCAAGGATGTCCAGGGCCGGGGTGTCCAGGTCGTCGAACTGGCCGCCCTTGACCGCCCACACCAACGCGGCCACGGCGATGCCCAGCAGCACCAGGCTGATCGGGATCAGCATCAGCAGGATGGTCATGCGCGCGTCTCCGTGGGGGCCAGGGCGGGGCCCCCATCATGCCGCGCGCCCGGCGTGGCCGGGCGTGACAGGCGCAGCGCGTTGACCGTCACCACCAGCGAGGAGGCGGCCATGCCCAACGCGGCCAGCCACGGGGTGACCAGGCCGGCGGCCGCCAGCGGGATGGCCAGCACGTTGTAGGCTGCCGCCCAGGCCAGGTTCTGGCGGATGATGCGACGGGTGCGGCGCGCCAGATCCACGGCCGCCGGGATGCGCAGCAGACCCTCGCCGGTGGTCACCAGATCGGCCGCGCGGTGCGCCAGCGAGGCGCCGCCGCCCATGGCGATGGACACGTCGGCGCCGGCCAGCACCGGGGCGTCGTTGAGGCCGTCGCCGACCATGGCCACGATCCGGCCTTCGGCCTGCAGCCGGCGCACCAGGGCCAGCTTGTCCTCCGGCGACTGCCGGGCGTGCAGGCTGTCCAGGCCCAGCGGGGCGGCCAGGCGCTGCACCGCGGCCCGGCCGTCGCCGCTGGCCAGGTGCAGGCGCAGGCCCAGGGCACGCAGCGCGGCCAGCGCCGGGACGGCGTCCGGGCGGGTGCGCTCCTCCAGCACGAAGCGGGCCACTGCCTGCCCGCCGTCGCCCAGCCACAGGGCGCCGTCGTCCTCGCGGCCGGCGGCGAAGTCGGCCCGGCCCAGACGCCAGGGGCGGCCGCCGACCAGGCCCTGCCCGCCGCGCCCGGGCACGGGCTCCACGCCGGCCGCCGCCGGCGTCGTGGCCACGGCCGCGAAGGCCGCCGCCAGTGGATGGCCGGAATCGCGTTCCAGCGCGGCGGCGATGCCCAGCACGGCGGCCTGGTCCAGTGCCGGGTCCAGTACCTCGACCGCAGCCAGCCTCGGGCGGCCGTCGCTGAGGGTGCCGGTCTTGTCGAACACCACGTCGGTGACGCGGGCCAGGGTGTCCACCGCGTCCGGGCGCATGGCCAGCAGGCCGATCCGCGCCAGCGCGCCGTGCGCGGCTGCCAGGGCCGCCGGCACCGACAGCGACAGCGCGCAGGGGCAGCTGATCACCAGCAGGGCCAGGGTCACCTCCAGGGCGCGTTCGGGCTGCCAGTGCCTCCAGCCGGCGAACACCAGCACGGTCACCGGCAGCAGCGAGAGCACGAAGCGGCTGCCGATGCGGTCGGCGATGCGGGCCAGGCGCGGGCGGTGGGCCTGGGCCTGTTCGACCAGGCGCGCCAGCTGCGACAGGCGGGTGGCGGTGCCGGTGCAGGTCACGCGCAGGCGCGCCGGCCGTTCGCGGCAAACCGTGCCGGCGTACACCGGCTCGCCGGGCAGCTTGCGCACCGGGGCCGATTCGCCGGTCAGCAGCGCCTCCTCGAACCAGGCCTCATCGCCCGGGCCGTCGCCCAGCAGCACGCCGTCGGCCGGCACCGCCTCGCCGGCGGCCACGCAGGCCACGTCGCCGGCCGCCAGCGCGGCCAGCGGCACGGTCTCGCGGCGACCGTCGGGCAGCTGCCGGGTGGCGAAGGCCGGGCGCGCACGCGCCAGCGCGTCCACCTGGGCGCTGGCCCCCGCGCGCGCGCGCTGCCCGAGCAGGCGCGCGGCCAGCAGCAGGAACCCGAACATCACCGCCGCGTCGTACCAGACGTGCGGGCCGCCGCGGATGGTCTCCACCAGGCTGGCCAGGTAGGCCAGCAGGGTGGAGCCGGCGATCAGCACGTCCATGCCCAGGCGGCGCTCGCGCAGCTCGCGCGCCGCGCCGGCCAGGAACGGCCAGCCGGAGTAGAACACCACCGGTGTGCACAGCAGGAAGGTCAGCCAGCGGAAGAAGTCGCGCGTGGCCGCCGGCATGGTGTTGTCGAAGTCCAGGTACAGCGCCTCGGCCATCATCATCGCCTGCAGCGTGCCCAGGCCCGCGATGCCCAGGCGCAGCAGCCAGCGGCGGCGCTCGCGCGTGCGCGCCCGCTCCAGCGCCTCGCTGCCGGCCAGGTAGGGCCGGTAGCCGAGCATGGCCAGGCGCCGCAGTGGCGCCGACAGGGCGGTGCGCTGCGGGTCCCAGACGATGCGGATGCGGCCGGTGACGGCGTTGGCGCTGCAGTCCACCACGCCCGGCTCGCGTGCCAGGGCGCGGTCGATCAGCCAGGCGCAGGCGGCGCAGCGCATGCCGTCGGTCAGCAGTGTGATCTCGCGGCCGCCCTCGACCTGGCGGCTGTGCTCGGCCTGCACGTCGGCGCGGTCCCACACCGCCAGGTCGGGCAGGTCCTCGCCGACCCGGCCGGCGGCGGCGCTGCGCAGGCGGTAGTAGCCATCCAGGTTGGCCTGGGCGATCCATTCGGCCGCTGCGGCGCAGCCCTGGCAGCAGAACAGGCGCGCCTGCCCGCCGACCTCCAGGCGGACGGGCTGCGCCGGCAGCGCTTCGCCACAGTGGTGGCAGTGCCCCGCGCCGGGGCCTGCCGGCACGGCCGGCGCCGCAGCCATGGCGGTCAGCGGCCGTTGCCCAGCGAGGGCGCCAGGCGCGCGGCGTGCTGGCCCTTGGGCAGGCGGCCCTGGAGGCGCCAGCTGCCGTCGGCCGGGCGCAGGCGCGCGACCCAGTCGTGCGAGCCGTCCACGGCCTGCGCCACGCGCCATCCGGGACCGGCCGGCTGCAGCTCCAGGTGCAGGTCCTCGGCCTGGCGGGTGGGGTGCTCCAGGTCCAGGCGCAGCGCGACGCCGGTGTCGAAACGGCCGGTGGCCGGCAGCACCTCGACGATGCCGTCCTCCACGCGCAGCACCGCGCTCAGGCCCAGCTTCCTGGCGGCCGCGTCCGGGCCCAGGTCGGCGGTCTGGATCTGCGAGACGCGCCGCACCGGATCGGAGACGGCGTCGGCGCCGCCTGAACGCACCGCCACCACCACCAGCCCCACGCCGGCCACGATGGCCAGCAGGGGCAGCCCGACGACCAGCCACATCACCGGGTTGCGCCAGGCGGAAGGATGCTTGTGGGGCTCGGGGGTGTTCATGGGGTCGGTCCGAAGAAGCTGCTCTCGATGATGCGCCGTTCGCGGCCGTCCTGGCTCTCGATCACGAAGCGGATCTCCCGGCGCGGGGCGCCGCCGGCCTGGCCGGTCACGGTCACCGGCACCGGCACCACCTCCTCCGGACCGGCGGCGACCTCGGTGCGGCCGGCCAGCTGCAGCCCGGCGCCGGCCGGCTCCAGGCTGATGCGGTAGACCTGCGGCTGCTGGCTCTTGTTGGCCAGCTTGAGGGTGTAGTGGTTCTCGATGCGGCCGTCGTCCAGCTGCTGGTACAGCGCGTTGCGGTCACGCAGCACCTCGGCGATCAGCTCGCTGCGGTGGGTCACGCCCCACACCCACACCGTGCACAGGGCCAGCAGCACCAGGCCGTAGACCAGCACGCGCGGCCGCAGGATGCGGCTGGGCTTGCCGTCGATGCTGTTCTGGGTGGCGTAACGGATCAGACCGCGCGGGTAGCCCACCTTCCGC
The DNA here is from genome assembly GCF_010093135.1 of Pseudoxanthomonas taiwanensis. Classification (GTDB taxonomy): domain Bacteria; phylum Pseudomonadota; class Gammaproteobacteria; order Xanthomonadales; family Xanthomonadaceae; genus Pseudoxanthomonas; species Pseudoxanthomonas taiwanensis. The sequence goes on from NZ_PDWK01000014.1 coordinate 25,668, forward strand.
ATCACCTCGTCGCAGGCGTCGATGCAGGCGCCGCAGGCGATGCACTCGTACTGCAGGCCGTTGCGGATGTCGATCCCGGTCGGGCACACCTGCACGCAGATGGTGCAGTCGATGCAGTCGCCCAGCTCCTCGGGCTTGAACCTGGGCAGTGGCTCGGGCTTCTCGCCGGTGCCCAGCAGGTTGATGGTGCCGCGCGCCTGGGCGCGGTTGTCGGCCGCGGTCGGGTGGGCGGTGGCGCGGAACACGTAGTCGTAGGCGGTCTGCGGGTCGAGCAGGCCGCGGGCGCGCTCCAGCACGCTCGGCAGGCCGCGCTTGCGCGGGCCGCGCGGCTCGCCGCGCATCGGGTCGTAGGCGATCAGCAGGGTGTTGCGGTCGAACATCGCGCTCTGGAAGCGCGCGTACGGGCACATGTACTTGCACACCTGCTCGCGCAGGAAGCCGGCATTGCCCCAGGTGGCGAAGGCGTAGAAGAACACCCAGAAGGTCTCCCAGCCGCCCAGCTCCCACGGGACGATGCGCGAACCCAGGTCGCGGATCGGGGTGAAGAAGCCGACGAAGGTGAAGCCGGTCCACAGGGCGAAGGCCACCCACAGGACGTGCTTGGCGCCCTTGCGCAGGATCTTCTCCCGGTTCCAGGGGCCGGCGTCCAGCTTCATGCGCTTGGGCCGGTCACCCTCGGTCCAGCGCTCCATCCACAGGAACACCTCGGTCCAGACCGTCTGCGGGCAGGCGTAGCCGCACCACAGGCGCCCGGCCAGGGCGGTGAAGAAGAACAGCGAGAAGGCGGCGATGATCAGCAGCAGGGCCAGGAACAGGAAGTCCTGCGGCCAGAACGCCAGGCCGAACACGTAGAACTTGCGCGCCGGCAGGTCGAACAGCACCGCCTGGCGGCCGTCCCACTCCAGCCACGGGAACAGGTAGAACATGCCCAGCAGCCACCAGACCGCGGCCACGCGCAGGCGGGCGAAGCGGCCGGAGACGTCGCGCGGATAGATCTTCCGCTCGCTGACGTAGAACGAACCGCCCTGATCGTCGACCATGGTGGCGGGGATCTGCTTGCTCATGCCGGCCTCCCGTGGCGCGCGGCACGGCGGAACGGGCGGTGACGGCAGGTGGAACGATCAACAGTCATGGCGATGGCTTCGCCGGAGGGCCGGCGTGCGTGTGGGGGGGACGCGCGGGGCGGACCGCCGCGACATCCAAGTATCCGTTCCCCGCGCGGGCGCCAAAAGCGACAGATTGTCCCAGGCGCCGGGCGCGTGGCCCCTCAGTCGGGCGGGAGCGGACGGTTGAAGCGGCTGGCGGGCCTCAGCAGGATCCAGGTGAACAGGCTGGAGGAGGCGGTGGCCAGCCAGAACACGAAAAAGCCCAGCGTGTAGCCGAGCTCCCGGGTCATGGGCAGGTTGGGGAAGGTCAGGTCGCGCAGGGCCAGCGGGTCGACGAAGGCGAAGAACACCATCGTCGCCACGCCGGCCGCGAAGAAGCTCGGCCAGGCGATGGCCCCCACGCGCCACACGAGTGGGCGTGGGGGGTGGTCGATCCTGGACTCGCCGTGGTCGCTCACTGCGCCCCCGAGGCTTCCTTGGAACCGTCCCGATTATGCGACAGGGACCAGACGTATGCACCCACCAGGCGGGCGCGGGTCTCGCCCAGGCGTTCGCGGTGGGCCGGCATGCTGCCGTGGCGGCCTTCGGTGATGGTCTTGTACAGGCTCTCGCGGCTGCTGCCGTACATCCAGTAGTTGTCGGTCAGGTCCGGGGCGCCCAGCTCCTGGTTGCCCTTGCCGTCGATGCCGTGGCAGGCCACGCACACGCCCTCGTACAGCTTCTTGCCCTGGGCCGCCAGGAAGTCGCCCTGCATGGCCTCCGGGTTGGACAGGGTGCGCACGTAGGCGATCACGTAGTTCACCGCCTCCGGGCCGCCCATGCCGGTCAGCACCTCGCCCCACGGCGGCATCACGCCCTCGCGGCCGTCGAGGATGGTGGCCAGGATCTGCTCCGGCTCGCCGCCCCAGTGCCAGATGTCGTCGGTCAGGTTCGGGTAGCCCACCGCGCCCTGGCCGGCCGAGCCGTGGCACACCGCACAGGTGTTGGCGAAGATCGAACGGCCCAGCTCGACGGCCTTCGGATCGGAGGCCAGCTGGTCGATCGGCTTGCCGGCGTACGGCTTGAAGGTCTGCTCCAGGCGGGCGTCCCACACCGCCTTCTGCTCGGCGTGCTCCTTCTGCGAGGTCCAGCCGCTGAAGCCGGGGATGCCGCCCAGGCCGCCGTACCAGAAGAAGTACACGATCGCGAAGACGATGGTGATGTAGAACAGGTTGATCCACCACCTGGGCAGCGGCTTGTTGTACTCGGTGATGTCACCGTCCCAGGTGTGCAGCGTGTCCTCGGGCTTCGGATCGCCCGGGCGCCGGCGCGAGGTCCACCACAGCAGCCACGCGCAACCGACGATGTTCAGCGCGACCAGGGCAATGACGTACCACGTCCATCCCATGCTCATGCGCGGTTCTCCCCAATGTTGCCCTGATGCCGGTCTTCTTCGAGCGGCAGGCGCGCCGCGGCATCAAACTCGGTCCTGCGTGCCGGGCTCCAGGCCCAGATCCAGCCGCCGATGAACAGCACCAGCAGCAGCGCGGTCACGATTCCGGAGATCATTGCTGGCCCCCCTTGGGCGCGGCGCGGCCCAGCCCCTGCAGGTAGGCGACCACGGCGTCCAGCTCGGTCTTGCCCTCGAGCTCGGCCGGCGCCTGCTCGATCTGCTCCTCGCTGTACGGATGGCCCAGCTTCTTCAGGGCCTTCATGCGGTTGGCCACCGTCTGCCCGTCGACCTTGTTCTCGGCCAGCCACGGGAAGGACGGCATGTTGGACTCGGGCACCACGTCGCGCGGGTTGATCAGGTGGACGCGGTGCCAGTCGTCCGAGTAGCGGCCGCCGACGCGGGCCAGGTCCGGGCCGGTACGCTTGGAGCCCCACTGGAACGGGCGGTCGTAGACCGACTCGCCGGCCAGCGAGTAGTGGCCGTAGCGCTCGGACTCGAAGCGCAGGGTTCGGACCATCTGCGAGTGGCAGTTGTAGCAGCCCTCGCGGACGTAGATATCGCGGCCGGCCAGCTCGAGCGCCGGGTAGGGTTCCACGCCCTCCAGCGGCTCGATGGCCTCGGCCTGGAACATCAGCGGCACGATCTCCGCCAGGCCGCCGAAGGACACGGCCACCGCGATCAGCGCGGCCATGAGGCCGACGTTCTTCTCGACTTTAGCGTGCGGGTTCTGGTTGTCGCTCATGGTATTCCTTCCTCCTCAGGCGCGCGCTTCGGAGGCTTCGACGGGCAGCACGGGCTGCGGGGCAATGGCCTGGGCGCTGCGGTAGGTACGCCAGACGTTCCAGGCCATCACGCCCATGCCGGCCAGCACCAGCACGCCGCCGCCGAGGCGGATCAGGTAGTACGGGTAGGTGGCGTTCAGCGACTCGACGAAGCTGTAGGTCAGCGTGCCGTCGGGGTTGGTGGCGCGCCACATCAGGCCCTGCATCACGCCGGCGATCCACATCGAGGCGATGTACAGGACCACACCGCCGGTGTGCAGCCAGAAGTGCAGGTCCACGGCCTTGACCGAGAACATCTGCTCGCGGCCCAGCAGGCGCGGCAGCAGCGAGTAGATCGAGCCGATCGAGATCATCGCCACCCAGCCCAGGGCGCCGGCGTGCACGTGGCCGACGGTCCAGTCGGTGTAGTGGGACAGCGAGTTGACCGTCTTGATCGACATCATCGGCCCCTCGAAGGTGGCGATCATGTAGAACGAGACGGAGACGATCAGGAACTTCAGGATCGGGTCGGTGCGCAGCTTGTACCAGACACCCGACAGGGTCATGATGCCGTTGATCGCGCCGCCCCAGGACGGGGCCAGCAGGATCAGCGAGAACACCATGCCCAGCGACTGCGCCCAGTCGGGCAGCGCGGTGTACTGCAGGTGGTGCGGGCCGGCCCACATGTACACGGCGATCAGCGCCCAGAAGTGCACGATCGACAGGCGGTACGAGTAGACCGGGCGGCCGGCCTGCTTGGGCACGAAGTAGTACATCATGCCCAGGAAGCCCGCGGTCAGGAAGAAGCCCACCGCGTTGTGGCCGTACCACCACTGCACCATCGCGTCGACCGCGCCGGCGTAGACCGGATAGGAGTGCAGGAGGCCGGTCGGCAGGGCGATGTTGTTGACGATGTGCAGCAGCGCCACCGCGATGATGAAACTGGCGTAGAACCAGTTGGCCACGTAGATGTGCTTGACGCGGCGCTTGGCGATGGTGCCGATGAACAGCACGGCGTATGCCACCCAGACCGCGGCGATCAGCACGTCGATCGGCCAGATCAGCTCGGCGTACTCCTTGCCCTGGGTCAGGCCCAGCGGCAGGGTGATGGCGGCCAGCACGATCACCGCCTGCCAGCCCCAGAACACGAAGGCGGCCAGCTTGTCCGAGATCAGGCGGACATGGCACGTGCGCTGGACCACGTGCAGGCTGGTGGCGAACAGCGCGCAACCGCCGAAGGCGAAGATCACCGCGTTGGTGTGCAGCGGCCGCAGACGGCCGTAGCTGAGCCACGGGATGCCCTCGCCCAGCGTCGGCCAGTAGAGCTGGGCGGCGATGATCACGCCCACCAGCATGCCCACGATGCCCCAGACCACGGTCATGACCGTGAACTGGCGCACCACTTTGTCGTTATATGTCTCCTGCGCGGTCGACACGTCCCTATCCTCCTGTGGATAGCGCGCATCATCCGCGGCGGCCGCGAGGAAGCATTGATCCTGATCAAGCTCCGCGAACCGTTCATCTGCTAACCCTTTGAATGGGGGGGTCTGTGCAACCCCGCCGGGTCACGCGCCCCGGGCGCACCAGACCTGGTATCACCTCCCAGTGAGACGAGAGACCGAGCCGCGCCGATGAGCATTTACGCCCTGGATGCCGTATTCGCCCCCAAGTCCGTCGCCGTGGTCGGCGCCAGCCAGCGGCCCGGCTCGGTCGGCCGCACCGTGGTGCAGAACCTGCGCCAGGCCGGCTTCGCCGGACCGATAGGCCTGGTCAATCCCAAGTACCGCGAGATCGACGGCGTCCCGGCGGTACCCAGCCTGCGCCAGCTGCCGTTCAAACCGGAGCTGGTGGTGGTCACCACCCCGGCCGAAACGGTGCCGGGCGTGGTGGCCCAGGCGGTGGAGGTGGGGGCGCGCGCGGCGATCGTGGTCACCGCCGGCCTGGGCCACGGCCCGGGCTCGCTGCTGGAGCACCTGCGCAACGAGGCCCGCCCGCATGGCATGCGCATCGTCGGGCCCAACTGCCTGGGGGTGATGTCCCCGCACGTGGGGCTCAACGCCAGCTTCGCCGCGCGCAGCCCGATCCCGGGCGACCTGGCCCTGATCTCGCAGTCCGGCGCGATCGCCGCCGGCCTGGTGGAGTGGGGCGCGGCGCGCTCGATCGGCTTCTCGGCGGTGGTCTCGCTGGGCGACGCCCTGGACGTGGACTTCGGCGACCTGCTGGACTGGTTTGCCCAGGACACCCGGACCCGGGCGATCCTGCTGTACATCGAATCCATCCGCGACGCGCGCAAGTTCATGTCCGCCGCGCGCGCCGCCGCCCGCTCCAAGCCGGTGGTGGTGGTCAAGTCCGGCCGCCACGCCCAGGGCGCCAGGGCCGCCGCCACCCATACCGGCGCGCTGGCCGGCTCCGACGCGGTGTACGACGCCGCCTTCCGCCGCGCCGGCCTGCTGCGCGTGCACGCGCTGGACGAGCTGTTCGCCGCGGCCGAGACCCTCGGCCACCTGCGCCAGGCCCCGGGCCGGCGCCTGGCCATCCTCACCAACGGCGGCGGCATCGGCGTGCTGGCGGTGGACCGGCTGATGGACCTGGGTGGCCCCCTGGCCAGCCTCGACCCGGAGACCCTGGCGCGGCTGGACAGGGTGCTGCCGCCGACCTGGTCGCACGCCAACCCGGTGGACATCGTCGGCGACGCCGACGCGGACCGCTACACCGCCTCGCTGGAGGCGCTGCTGGACGACCCGGGCACCGACGCGGTGCTGGTGATGAACGTGCCCACCGCCCTGGCCTCGCCGGAGGGCGCGGCCGAGGCCGTGGCCCGGGTGATCGAGAAACGCGCCAAGGGCCCGGGCCGCAAGCCGGTGCTGGGCGTGTGGCTGGGCGCGCAGGATGCGGCCGTCGCCCACCTGGACCGGGTCGGCGTGCCCACCTACGCCACCGAATCGGACGCGGTGCGCGGGTTCATGTATCTGGTGCGCCACCGCGAGGCGCAGCAGGCGCTCATGGAGACCCCGCCGAGCCTGCCGGAGGACTTCGTGGTGGACACCGCCACCGCCCGGCAGGTGGTGGCCCGCGCCCTGGAGCAGGGCCGCGGCTGGCTCGACCCGCTGGAGGTGGTCGCGGTGCTGGAGGCCTACGGCATCCCGGTCACGCCGGCCTGGAAGGCGGCCACCCCGGAGGAGGCCGTGGCCGCGGCCGCGCCGGTGCTGGCCGAGGGCGGCCAGGTGGCGGTGAAGATCCTCTCGCCGGACATCGTGCACAAGTCCGACGTGGACGGCGTGCGCCTGAACCTGGGCAGCGAGAAGGCGGTGCGCGAGGCAGTGAAGCTGGTGCTGGCCCGCGCCCGCGAGCTGCGCCCGCAGGCGCGCATCGACGGGGTGACCGTGCATCCGATGGTGCGCCGTTCCAAGTCGCGCGAGCTGATCGCCGGCATCGCCGACGATGCCACCTTCGGCCCGGTGATCGTGTTCGGCCGCGGCGGCACCGCGGTGGAGGTGATCGACGACAAGGCCCTGGCGCTGCCGCCGCTGGACCTGCGCCTGGCCCACGACCTGATCTCGCGCACCCGGGTGGCGCGCCGGCTGAAGGCCTACCGCGACGTGCCGGCGGCCGACGAGCGCGCGGTGGCGCTGGTGCTGGTCAAGCTGGCGCAGCTGGCCGCCGACGTGCCGCAGATCCGCGAGCTGGACATCAACCCGCTGCTGGCCGACCACGAGGGCGTGATCGCGGTGGACGCGCGCATCGCTGTCGCCCCGCACCCGGGCCCGGCACAGAAGGGACCGTGGCATTCCAGCTTCGTGATCCGCCCGTATCCCAAGGAGTGGGAGCGCGAGGTCGAGCTGCCGCACGGCCGGCGGATGTTCGTGCGCCCGGTGCGGCCGGAGGACGAGGCGCTGTTCCTGTCCTTCTTCGCCCGCGTCACCGACGAGGACCTGCGCCTGCGCTTCTTCTCGGCGGTGCGCCACTTCAGCCACGAGTTCATCGCCCGCCTGACCCAGCTGGACTACGCCCGCTCCATCGCCCTGGTGGCGCTGGACCCGGACAGCGGCGAGATGCTGGGCGCGGTGCGCCTGCTGGCCGACGCCAACTACGAGCGCGGCGAGTACGGCATCCTGGTGCGCTCGGACCTCAAGGGCCACGGCATCGGCTGGCAGCTGATGCGGATCATGATCGAGTGGGCCGGCAGCATCGGCCTGAAGGCGGTGCAGGGCCAGGTCCTGCGCGAGAACGTGACCATGCTGGCCATGTGCCAGCAGCTGGGCTTCCGCATCACCCCCGATCCGGACGATCCCTCGCTGATGGACGTGCTGCTGGACGTGGACGGCGGCACCACGCCCTGAGCCTGGTGCCGCACCGCCGCGTGATCGCGCCGCCTTCACGGCGCTGGCCGAAGATGCGGCCATGGCACGGGGCACGGGCAGCGGCAGGGTGGACGTGGCGGTGGTCGGCGGCGGCCCGGCCGGGCTGACCGCGGCCATCTACCTGGGCCGGCTGCACCGTGGCTGCGTGGTGCTCGATGCCGGCCACAGCCGCGCGCGCTGGATCCCGGAGAGCAATAACTGTCCCGGCTTCCCCGGCGGCATCTCCGGCGACGCGCTGCTGGCGCGGCTGCGCGAACAGGCCGCGCAGTTCGGCGCGCGCCTGGAGCGGACCACGGTCACCGCGCTGCAGCGCGACGGAGGCGGCTTCCGCCTGGAGGATGGGCAGGGTCGCACGTGGCAGGCGCGCGCGGTGGTCCTGGCCACCGGCCTGGCCGACCGCCTGCCGCCGATGGAGGACGTGGAAGCGGCCATCGCCTGCGGCGCGCTGCGCCTGTGCCCGGTGTGCGACGCCTACGAGGTGACCGGACGGCGCATCGGCGTGCATGGGCCGTGGGCGGCGATCACCGCGCACGCACGCTTCCTGCGCGGCTACACCGCGGACCTGGCGCTGCTGCCTACCGACCACGCCGGGCAGGCCGATGACCTGCCGGACGTGGAGGTGCTGCCGCCCGGCGGCCGCCTGGAGTTCGACGGGGTGCACTGCGCCTGGGTGGTGGACGGGCGGTGCCACGCCTTCGACACGGTCTATCCGTTCCTGGGCTGCGACACCAGCGCGGCGCTGGCCCGCCAGGCCGGGGTGGTGCTGACCGGCACCGGCGAGATCCCGGTGGAGCCGGGCCAGCAGACCACCGGCGTGCCGGGCCTGTACGCCATCGGCGACGTGGTCAGCGGCCTGAACCAGATCTCGGTGGCGGTGGGGCAGGCGGCGCTGGCCGCGCTGCACCTGCACGCGCGCCTGCCGTTCGTGCCGCGCGCGCCGGACTAGCCTTCCAGCGCGTCGGCCGGCACCCGCACCCAGCCCTCCATCAGCACGCGCGCGCTGCGGCTCATCACCGCGCGGGTGACGGTCCACTGGCCGTCCACCTGGGCCACCGAGGCTCCCACGCGCAGGGTGCCGGAGGGGTGGCCGAAGCGCACGATCTCGCGCGAGCCGCCGCCAGCGGCGCGGTTGACCAGGGTGCCCGGCACCGCGGCGGCGGTGGCGATGGCCACCGAGGCGGTACCCATCATGGCGTGGTGCAGCTTGCCCATGGACATGGCGCGCACGTTGAGGTCGATGTCCGCGGCGGCCACGGCCTTGCCGCTGCTGGCCACGTAGTCGCGCGGCGGGGCGACGAAGGCCACCTTGGGCGTGTGCTGGCGGGTGGCGGCCTCCTCCGGGGTGCGGATCAGGTCCATGCGCAGCGCGCCGGCCACGCGGATGGCTTCCAGCTTCTCCAGGGCGGCCGGATCGCCGTTGATGGCCGGCTGCAGCTCGGTGCCGGTGAAGCCGATGGCTTGCGCGTCCACGAACACGGTGGGGATGCCGGCGTTGATCAGGGTGGCCTCCAGCGTGCCCACCCCGGGCACTTCGAGCGTGTCGACGGGCCGGCCGGTGGGGAACATGCCGCCACCGCCCTCCCCGCCCCCGTCGGCCGGGTCGAGGAATTCGACCACGATCTCCGCGGCGGGGAAGGCCACGCCGTCCAGCTCGAAGTCGCCGGTCTCCTGCACCTGGCCGTCGCGGACCGGCACGTGCACGACGATGGTCTTGCCGATGTTGGCCTGCCACACCCGCACCGGGACGGTGCCGTTGTCCGGGATGCGCGCCGGGTCGATGAAGCCGTTGGCCACGGCGAACGGCCCCACCGCGGTGGTGAGGTTGCCGCAGTTGCCGCTCCAGTCGACGAAGTCTTCCTCGATGGCAACCTGGCCGTACAGGTAGTCCACGTCGTGGCCGGGCCGGGTGGAGGCGGAGATGATCACGCACTTGCTGGTGCTGGAGGTGGCCCCGCCCATGCCGTCGGTGTGCTTGCCGTAGGGGTCGGGCGAGCCGATCACTCGTTGCAGCAGGCGGTCGCGCGCGCGGCCGGGCACCTGCGCCTCCGGCGGCAGGTCCTGCAGGCGGAAGAACACGCCCTTGGAGGTGCCGCCGCGCATGTAGGTGGCGGGGATGCGGAGCTGGGGCTGGTGGCTCATGTCGGCGTCGAGGGTTCGGGAAGGAATCGGAACTGCCCGGCACGCGCCGGCGCCAGCGGCCAGCGGGCCAGGAGGGTGTAACGGTAGGGATCACCGCCGCCGCGCACCAGCTCGAACGCCCCGGCCTGCCACGGGACAGGCGGCGCCGGCCGGCCCGGCTGCGGGGGGCCGTCGCAGGCGTGATTGAGGACGATGTGCGGAGCATGGCCGTACAGCGCAGGCAGGCCTTCGGCGACCAGCGCCTGGCCGAGGCGGGAGACCAGCTGTTCCAGCGGCCGGTGCCGGCGGTGCGCGCAGAACTGCGCGTGGCCGTCGGCGGTGACACGCACCCGGTCCAGTTCGATGCGGAAGGTGTCGGCCTGCACCCGCGCACCGGCCTGCAGCAGGCGCTGGCGGATCTCGGGGGTGTCCTCGTAGCGGGCGCTGACCCGCTGGTGCCAGCATTCCACCGGCCAGTGGTCGCCCAGCAGGTCCAGCATGCCGGCATGCTCGAGCGACTGGATGACGGCGTCGCGCACCGGTGCCGGCGGATGGAGGATGAACAGGAGGCGGTCACCGTGGCCGCCCCACCACGCCAGCGGCAGCGGCGCGCGGTGCGCCGCCCCGGTTCCGGTGCGGGACGGCTCAGGCCTCATCCGGTATCTCGGGCTCCACGAGCCGCGCCAGCATGTCCAGCGAGTCGCGCCAGCCCAGGTGGCACAGGTCCACCGGGATGGCGGCAGGGATGCCCTCCTGGACGACGCGCAGCTCGGTGCCGGCGACGCTGGGCCGCAGGGTGACGGTGGTGCGGGTCTCGCCCGACAGGGCGGGATCGTCGAAGCGGTCGGCGTAGACCAGGCGCTCGCCCTCCACCAGCTCCAGGAACCTGACCGTGAACGACTGGCTGCGGCCGCTGCCGAAGTTGGTGAAGGACATCCGGTAGCCGCCGCCCACGCCCGGCTGGAAATCGTGCATGTGCGCGGTGAAGCCGTACGGCGGCAGCCAGCGCACCAGCGCGTCCGGATCGGTGAACGCGCGGTACACCCGTGCCGGCGGTGCGGCCAGGACGCGGTGCAGGTGGACGGTGCCGGTGGCGGTGGTGTGGTTCATGTCATGGTCCTCCGGGTGGGTCACACCCGGAGCGACGATCGGATCAGGCCGCTTTCGACGAGGCCTCCAGGAAATCCTGGGCGAAGCGCTGCAGCACGCCGCCGGCCTCGTAGATGCTCACCTCCTCGGCGGTGTCCAGGCGGCAGGTCACCGGGACCTCGAGGGTCTCCCCGTTGCGGCGGTGGATGACCAGGGTCAGGTCCGCGCGCGGGGCGCGGGTGCCGACTACGTCGAAGGTCTCGGTGCCGTCGATGCCCAGGGTCAGGCGGGTGGTGCCCGGCTTGAACTCCAGCGGCAGCACGCCCATGCCGATCAGGTTGGTGCGGTGGATGCGCTCGAAGCCTTCGGCCACGATCGCCTCCACGCCGGCCAGGCGCACGCCCTTGGCGGCCCAGTCGCGCGAGCTGCCCTGCCCGTAGTCGGCGCCGGCGATGATGATCAGCGGCTGCCGGCGTTCCATGTAGGTCTCGATCACCTCCCACATGCGCATCACCTTGCCCTCCGGCTCCAGCCGCGCCAGCGAGCCCTGGCGCACGCTGCCGTCCTCGTTGCGCACCATCTCGTTGAGCAGCTTGGGGTTGGCGAAGGTGGCGCGCTGCGCGGTGAGGTGGTCGCCGCGGTGGGTGGCGTAGGAATTGAAGTCCTCCTCCGGCACGCCCATCCTCGCCAGGTATTCGCCGGCGGCGCTGGTGGGCAGGATGGCGTTGGACGGGGAGATGTGGTCGGTGGTGATGTTGTCGCCCAGCACCGCCAGCGGGCGCATGCCGCGCAGGGTGCGCTCGCCGGCCAGCGCGCCCTCCCAGTAAGGCGGGCGGCGGATGTAGGTGCTCATCGGGCGCCAGTCGTACAGCGGCCTGGCCGGCTCGCCGTGTTCCACGCGCACCTGGAACATCGGGCCGTACACCTTGCGGTACTGCTCCGGCTTGACCGCCGCGCGCAGCACCGCGTCGATCTCCTCGTCCGCGGGCCAGATGTCCTTGAGCGTGACCGGGCGGCCCTCGGCGTCGTGGCCGAGCACGTCCTTCTCGATGTCGAAGCGGATGGTGCCGGCGATGGCGTAGGCGATCACCAGCGGCGGGCTGGCCAGGAAGGCCTGCTTGGCGTACGGGTGGATGCGGCCGTCGAAGTTGCGGTTGCCCGACAGCACCGCCACCGCGTACAGGTCGCGGTCGATGATCTCCTGCTGGATCTTCGGGTCCAGCGCGCCGCTCATGCCGTTGCAGGTGGTGCAGGCGAAGCCGACCACGCCGAAGCCGAGCTTCTCAAGCTCCGGCAGCAGGCCGGCCTCCTCCAGGTACAGCTGCACCGCGCGCGAGCCCGGCGCCAGCGAGGACTTCACCCACGGCTTGCGCACCAGGCCCCTGGCGTTGGCGTTGCGCGCCAGCAGGCCGGCCGCGATCACGTTGCGCGGGTTGGAGGTGTTGGTGCAGGAGGTGATGGCGGCGATGATCACGGCCCCGTCCGGCAGCAGGCCCCGGGCTTCCTGCTCGCGCGCGGCCTGCAGCAGCTCCGGGGTGGCGATGCCGCGCTCGGCCAGGGCGGTGGTGGGCAGGCGGCGGTGCGGATTGGACGGGCCGGCCAGGTTGCGCACCACGCCGGACAGGTCGAACTCCAGGACGCGCTCGTACTGCGCCTGGCGCAGGTCGTCGGCCCACAGGCCGGCGGTCTTCGCATAGGTCTCCACCAGCTGCACCTGCTGCTCGTCGCGGCCGGTCAGGCGCAGGTAGTCCAGGGTCTGCTGGTCGATGTGGAACAGCGCGGCGGTGGCGCCGTACTCCGGGCACATGTTGGAGATGGTGGCGCGGTCGCCGATGGTCAGCGACGCGGCGCCGTCGCCGAAGAACTCCAGGTAGTGGCCGACCACGCGCCGGGCGCGCAGGAACTCGGTCAGGGCCAGCACCACGTCGGTGGCGGTGATGCCCGGGGCCATGCGCCCGGTCAGGCGCACACCGGTGATCTCCGGCAGGCGCATCCACGAAGCGCGGCCCAGCATCACGTTCTCGGCCTCCAGGCCGCCCACGCCGATGGCGATCACGCCCAGCGCGTCCACGTGCGGGGTGTGCGAGTCGGTGCCCACGCAGGTGTCGGGGAAGGCCACCCCGTCCTGCACGTACACCACCGGCGACATCTTCTCCAGGTTGATCTGGTGCATGATGCCGTTGCCCGGCGGGATCACCTCCACGTTGCGGAAGGCGTGCCGGCACCACTCGATGAAGTGGAAGCGGTCGGCGTTGCGGCGCTCCTCGATGGCGCGGTTCTTCTCGAAGGCCTGCGGGTCGTGGCCGCCGCACTCCACCGCCAGCGAGTGGTCCACCACCAGCTGCACCGGCACCACCGGGTTGACCTTGGCCGGATCGCCGCCGCGCTCGGCGATGGCGTCGCGCAGGCCGGCCAGGTCCACCAGCGCGGTCTGGCCGAGGATGTCGTGGCAGACCACGCGCACCGGGTACCAGGGGAAGTCCAGGTCGCGGCGGCGCTCGACCAGCTGCAACAGGTAGTCGCGCAGGTGCGCCGGGTCGGCGCGGCGCACCAGGTTCTCGGCGTGCACGCGGCTGGGGTAGGGCAGGCCGGCCCAGGCGCCCGGGCGGATGGCCTCCACGGCCTCGCGGGCGTCGTACCAGTGCAGGGGGGTTCCGGGGAGGGGCTTGCGGTGCTTGGTATTCATGGCGGGCAGGTCGCTGGTCGCGCCGGCCTGCCTGCCGCCGGTGCGGAGCGCACCGGCCTGCCGGGCGGGCCGGGCATGGATCGGAGGACCGATCTTACCCCTGCGTCGCGCCACGACCCGCCGCCGGAGGCCGGAAACAGCGGGTTTGCGGCCTGAATGCGGGTCTCGTATTGATGCCGGCGATCAACGGATCGCCGCGGCGCTTCAGCCGCTGCAGCCGCCGCAGCACACCGAAGGCACGATGTGGATGGCCTGCTGCGGCACCGGGACGCCGGCGGCGGCGAGGATCGCCCCGACCTCGGCGGTGCCGGCGCAGGTGGCCACGCGCAGGTGGCCGCTGGCCGGGTCCAGGTCCACGAGGGCGGCCGGGTCGCTTTCCAGCAGGGCCTGCTCGATGCGTGCCAGGTCGACCCGCGTCGGATCGATGCGGATGTCCAGTTCCATGCGGGAATCCCCTTGGGGCCGCGTCGCGGCCGGGAACGGGCCACCCGTGCCTCGGCGGCACGGGTGGCGCGGGACTTACTTGGTGACGACCAGCTTGCCCTTCATCATGGCCGAGTGGCCCGGGAAGGTGCAGAAGAAGCTGTAGTCACCGCCCGGGGTCAGGGCCTTGCCCGGGAAGGTGACCTTGGTCTTCTGGCCGCCGCCGATCAGCTCGGTGTGGGCGATCACGCGGGCGTCGCCCTTGGGCACGTAGGCGTTGGCGGCGCCGGCCTTGATGCCGTCGCGGGCGATGCCGGCCATGTCGGCGGTCTTGCTGATGACCACGTTGTGGCCCATCGCGGTGACCGGCAGCTTGCCGGTGTGCGCCAGCTCGACGGTGATGGTCGGGCAGCTGGCCGAGACGGTGGCCTCCTTCAGGTCGAACTTCATGGCGTCGTCGCCCTTGAGCGAGATGGTGCAGTTGCCGGCGGCCTGGGCCATGCCGGCGGCGCCCATCAGGGCCAGGGCAGCGAGGATGCGGGTGCGGTTCTTCATGGTGGTTACTCCGGTTTGACGGGGATGGATGGAAGCGTCAGTCCGCGGCCAGCGTGGCGCGGACCTGTTGCACGAATGCGGGATCGGGCGCGATGCCCGTGACTTCGGAGCGTGCGACCTCGCGGCCCTCGGCGTCAAGCAGCACCAGTACGCTGGTGTGGTTGATGCTGCCGTCGTCGCGGAAGCGGTAGCGTACGCCCAACACGCTGGCCAGGGCGCGGACCGCGTCCGGTTCCGGGCGCAGGTAGCGCCAGGCGGCGGGCGTGCGGTGGTCGGCGGCGACCGCGGCCCGGGCCTGCGGGGTGTCGCGCGCCGGGTCCAGGGTGATGACCGCCACGCCCAGGCGTTCGCCGTCGGCGCCCAGCTGCTTCTGCAGGGCCTTGGCGTTCTCCAGGATCAGCGGGCACATCAGGTGGCAGTTGGCGTAGAACATCGACACCAGCTGCGGCCGGCCGTGCAGGTCGGACCAGCGCAGCGGCTGGCCGTGCTGGTCGGTCAGGCCGGCATCGACCTGGTACAGCGAACTGCCGGGCAGCATGGTCGCCGCGGGCGCGTCCGGCCCGGCCAGCGCGGCCAGGGCGACCGGCAGCGGCCCGCACAGGGATAGCGCCAGGGCCAGGCCCAGGGCGGTACGCAGGGGTTTGAAGTGGTGGTTCATGGCTGGCTCCTCGCGCAGCGGAAGCCCAGGTTGCCGAGGGTGGCAGCGGGCGTGAGGGCCGACAGCAGGACGAAGCGCTTGACCGCGCCGTAGTCGGCCGGATCGTTGAAGGCCATGGCCGAGGCGCCGCAGTACTGCAGGGCGTCGCCGTCGTCGCGGCCGCGGCGGTCGCCGCCGCCCAGCAACGAGGTGGCGTCGCCGGTCCATTCCCAGTAGGCGCCGTGCAGGCCACGGACGCCGTACACGTTGGCCGGGGCGTCCGCCGCGGCATCGGGCGCGTGCGGGGTGCCGTCGTTGGCCTGGCGCAGGCGCCACTGGCGGTCGTGGCGGGCATCGGCGCGGGTGGCGTCGGCGGCCGCGGCGAATTCCCACTCGAGGAAGTCCGGCAGGCGCCCGCCAGCCTCGCGGCAGAACGCATCGGCGGCGTACCAGTTCACGTGCACCACCGGGGCGTCCGGGTCCAGCCTGGCGCCGGGGGCGTCGGCACTTTCCCAGTGGCCCAGGTAGCCGGGACTGGAGAACAGCGCGGGGATGCGGTCGCGCCGCCACTCGGGGCGGCGCGCCACGAATGCGGCGAACTGGGCGTTGCTGACCGGGCGCTCCATCAGCTGGAACGGCGCCACCGGCAGCACCGGCCGCTCCTCCTCGAAGCGCACCGCCGAACGGAACGCGCCGCCGGGAATGGACCGCCATGCGATCCCGCCGCCGGACGCCGCGTCGGTGGCGGCGGCCCCGGCCAGGGCCGGAGCCAGCGCCAGGAAGGCGGCGAGGGTGGTGGACAGGGGCATGCTGCGGGACATGGCGGCGGCTGCGCTCAGTGCTGGTGGCCCTGGGGTTCGGCTTCCGGGTACTCGACGTCGTGCTGCTGGCCGGTGTAGATCTCCGGGCGCTTCTCGCCGTCGACCTTGAGGATGCCCAGCGTGCCCTTGTGGAAGGCGCGGAACAGGCTGTGGTCGACCAGCACGAAGTTGCCGGGCACGTCGGCCTTGAACTCGACGATGGCCGCGCCACCGGCCGGGATCAGCGTGGTCTGCACGTTCTCCTGGTACTTGCTGCCGCCCTCGAAGTAGACCTTGTCGAAGATCTCGCCGATGACGTGGAAGCTGGAGGTCAGGTTGGGGCCGCCGTTGCCGACGTACATGCGGATCTTCTCGCCGGCGTTGGCCTGCAGCGCGTTGTCGCCGGTGAGCGCGCCGACCGAGCCGTTGAACACCACGTAGGTCGGATCCTCGGCGATGCCCTTCTCCAGGCTGAAGGCCTGCAGGCCTTTCTCGCCGTTGGCACCCTCGGTGTAGAAGTCGCCCTGCATGACGTAGAACTCCTTGTCCACCGGCTCCATGCCTTCCTCCGGTTCGACCAGGATCAGGCCGTACATGCCGTTGGCCACGTGCATCGCCACCGGGGCCATCGCGCAGTGGTAGACGTACAGGCCGGGGTTGAGCGCCTTGAACGTGAACTGCGTCTCGCGGCCGGGCAGGGTGAAGGTGGCCTCGGCGCCGCCGCCTTCGCCGGTCACCGCGTGCAGGTCGATGTTGTGGGAGAAGTGCGAGCTGTGGTGGTTCTTCAGCCGGAACTCCACCGTGTCGCCCTCGCGCACGCGGATGAAGCTGCCGGGGACCGAACCACCGAAGGTCCAGAAGTTGTAGGTGACGCCGTCGTCCAGCTGCATCTCCTTCTCGACGATCTCCAGGTCGACCACGACCTTGGCCGGGGTCTTGCGCGAGATCGGGGCCGGGACCAGCGGCGGCGCGGTCAGCTGCGCCTGCACGACCGGCAGCGGGGCATCGGAAGCCTTGGCCTTGGCGGCGAAGGCGGGAGCGGAAGCCAGGGCGATTGCCGCCGAAAGCGCGCCGATGGCCAGGTGGTGACGGATCTTCATGTTTCGTCTCCTTCGTCTCGTTGGGCTGCGGGACGAACAGTGCGCGTACGCCACCGGACGGACCTTGATTTGCATCAATCCGCTACCCGCGGCGGGCACGACCTGCGCTCCACTTGACCCAGGTCAAGCCGGTGCATGGCGGCCGCCTGCGGGGGCTTGCGATTGACCACCATCAAGGCGCATGCGGCGGCCGGCGCAAGACTGCCCGTACCCCGAGGAAACGCGCACGAGGCGCAGCCATGATCCGCAATCCCCTTGCCCATGCCCTGGTCGCCGCGCTTTGCGCCGCCGTCCCCGCCGCCGTGGCCGCGGACGGGCATGTCCATGCCGAACTGGCCACCACCGACCTGGATGGGGTGGTGGTACTGGGCGTGGCCCCGGTGGCCGCGGCCACCTTCACCACCGATCCGAAGCTGCCGCGCCAGCCGGTCCCCGCCAGCGATGGCGCCGACTACCTGAAGACCATCCCCGGCTTCTCCACCCTGCGCAGTGGCGGCACCAACGGCGATCCGGTACTGCGCGGCATGTTCGGCTCGCGCATCGCCCTGCTCACCAACGACGGCGTGCTCAGCGGCGCCTGTCCCTCGCGCATGGACAACGCCATGTCCTACATCGCGCCGGAGACCTACGACCGCCTGACCGTCGTGAAGGGTCCTCAGACCGTGCTGTGGGGAGGCGGCGCCTCGGCCGGCACGGTGCGCTTCGAGCGCGAGATCCCGTACTTCGACCGCCCGGGCGTGCGTGCCCAGGGCAGCCTGCTGGCCGGCGGCAACGGCCGCAACGACCAGGTGCTGGATGCCAGTGCCGGCACCCCGCGCGGTTATGCGCGTGTCGCCGGCAACCGTTCGGAGGCCAGCGACTACCGCGCCGGTGACGGCCGCCGCGTGCCCTCGGCCTGGGACAAGTGGAACGCCGACGCGGCAATCGGCTGGACCCCAGATGCGGACACCGTGCTGGAGCTGTCGGCTGGCACCGGCGATGCCGAAGCCCGCTATGCCGGCCGCGGCATGGACGGCTCGCGGTTCCGCCGCGACAGCCTCGGCCTGCGCTTTGAAAAGAAGCACATGGGTGGCGTGCTCGATGCGGTGGTGGCCAGCCTCTACCGCAACGAGGTCGACCACGTGATGGACAACTACAGCCTGCGCGACCCGGATTCGGATTCGGCCATGCCCATGCCGATGGCCAGCAATGTCGGCGACACCAGCGAGGGCGGGCGCATTGCCCTGACCTTCCAGCACGGCCGCTGGGAGGTGACCGCCGGCGTGGACGGCAGGCAGGGCGAACACCGCCGGCGCAGCGGCATGGGCCGCGACGCCTGGCGCCAGGCGCCCTGGACCCATGACGCACGCACCCGCACCGTCGGCGCGTTCGCCGAATCGCACTGGCACATCGACGAGGTGCACCACCTGATGTCCGGCCTGCGCGTGGACCGCGCCCGTGCCGAGGACCGGCGCGCGCGCACCGGCAGCGGCATGGACGCCATGCCCAACCCGACCGCGGGCCAGCGCCGGGGGGAAACCCTCGCCGGCGGCTTCGTCCGCTACGAGCACGACATGGCCGGGCGCTTCGGCTGGTATGCCGGCCTCGGCCACGCCGAGCGCATGCCGGACTACTGGGAGCTGTTCTCGCCCACGATGGGGCCGCAGGGCGCGGCCAATGCCTTCATCGGTCTGCAGCCGGAGCGCACCACCCAGCTCGACGCCGGCCTGCAGTACCGCGCCGGCAAGGTGGAAGCCTGGGCCTCGGTCTACGCCGGGCGGATCGACGACTACATCGTGTTCGACTATGTCCCCGGCGGGATGATGGGAGGCAGCACGCGTGCACGGAACCTGGATGCGGACATCGCCGGCGGCGAACTGGGCGCGGACNGGAAGCCGCGGCCCGGACTGAAGCTGGGCGGCGCCCTGGCCTATGCCGGGGGCCGGACCACGGAGGGCGCGCTGCCGCAGATGCCGCCGCTGGAGGAGCGCCGGACCGCCAGTGGCGAGCGCGGTCCCTGGTCCTGGGGCGCGCTGCTGCGCGTGGCCGCGGCCCAGCACCGCAGCAATACCGGGCAGGGCAACGTGGTCGGCCGCGACCTGGGCCCGAGCCCGGGCTTCGCGGTGTTCTCGCTCAACGGCGGCTACCGCTTCGGGCAGCGCGTGCAGCTGGCCGCGGGCATCGACAACCTGTTCGACCGCAATTACCGCGAGCACCTCAATGCCGCCGGCAACAGCGGTTTCGGCTACCCCTCCGAGCCGGAGCGCATCGCCGAGCCGGGGCGCACGGCCTGGATCAAGCTCAACTTCAGCTACTGAGCCGGATGTTGCCGGTGGCGGCGCTGTCGGGGACCGCCGCCGGATATCCGCACCTCATCGGTAGGCTTCCGGATGCAGCCGGAAGTGGCGCGCGCGTCGCAGGCAACGCAGCAGGCAGAGCGCGGTTGCCGCATGCGCCGCAGACAGGGCCAGGCCGGCGGCAAGCGTCGCCAGCGGTCCGAGGAACGCGGCCGGCAGCAGCAGCGCTGCGACCAGGTGCAGGGCCAGGACGCGGCGCTTGTCTTCCTCCGGCTGCAGGCGGCCCACCGCGGGAATGCGCATGCCGCGCGGGCAGCGGCCGCGCAGGTCCACCCAGGCGATGAATGCAACGATCTCCAGCAGCATGCCGGTGACCAGCAGCGGCGCACCGACGCCCAGGCCCAGCACACCCGCAAGCATGGCCCACGCCGGTGCTTCAAGGCCTGGAGCGCCGGCTGCACCCGCGCAGGCCGCCGCGGCCGCCAGGCACAGTGCGATGCAGCCGGCGCACCAGAAGCGCACCAGCGCCGGATTGCGCCGGTGCGGCGCATGCCATTGCAGCCGCAGCACCGCCGCGGCAAGGACGCCGGCCTGCAGGGCGAGGGCCAGCGTGACCACGGTCGCCGGCATGCCAAGCAATCGCGCCACTGCCGCGGCCAGCGGCAGGACCACCGCCGCCAGGGTCCAGGCGCGCTGCGCGCGGGGCGCCACCTGCGCGGTGCCCTGGAACATGGGCACGGTCACCCCGCCGACTGCCGCCAGCAGGCCAAGCAGCCAGCCGCCGCCACCGAGCATGGCGTGGGCGTCCACCACCTGGTCCAGGGGCAGCATGAGGTAGCCGCGCAGCACTGCGATCGCCACCACGCCCAGCAACGCCGTCGCCGCCAGTGCCAGCAGCGCCGCGCCGATGCCCGCGCGCAGCAGCCGCTGCGTGCCCTGGCGCAGCAGCGCCGGCAGCGGCGGGGCGAGCACGGGCAACAACGATGCCGCCAGCAGGGTCGCCGCCGCGGGCAGCACGGCAGGCCAGCGGTACAACGCCAGCACGAACAGGACCAGGCCCAGGTTCAGCGCCGCATGCGCCAGCGGCAGCAGGCGCCCGGCGCGCACCGGCGTGCCGGCGGCCACCGGCAGGAACTGCAGCAGGCTGCCGAGCATGGCGTTGCCAAGCACGCCCAGGGTGAACACATGTACCAGGGCCACCACCGGCGGCGACCAGCGTCCGCCGTCCAGGAGGTGCGGGTCGGCGACCAGCAGTGCGCCGGCAACCACGCCCCACGCAGGCGCGCACAGCAGGAAGCGCAGCGGCCGCACCGCCGGCGGCGCGCTGGCGAAGGCCAGGCCGCTCATGCCCGTGCCGTTGCCGCGCCCGCAGCGGGCGCAGCGATGGAGCCGGCCCGGCTGCGCGGCCGCCGCCAGATCGCGATGCGGCAACCGCCTTCGGGCAGATCTCGCAGCCGCCATGCCCAGCCTTGCGCTTCCAGCATGGGTAGCAGGGGTACCGGACGGAACGGCGTCAGCGCCACCAGGACCGCGCGTACGGGCAGGACCTCCAGCGCATCGAGGATGCGCTGCATTGGTTCGGGTGGCGGCAGGTGGCGCAGGTCGAGCAGATGGGCCATGGCGATCGGCGGGCGGGTGCGGGCCGCTGCACGTTCGCAGCGCGGCTGCCGCGGCGCATTGACGTGCGTCAGCCGCGTGCGCGGATCACTCCGCCGCCGCGGCGTCTTGACCCTCGTCATGGCTCGCTGGCGCTGGCGGGCCTAGCGTGCGCGCAACCCCACACTCCGGCTCCCCCATGACTGCCCAATACCGTCCGCGCCACGTCGCACCCCTGCTTGCCCTGGCCATGCTTCCCCTGCCCGCGTTGGCCGCGCAGGACGCAGGCCCCGGCACCTGGCTCGACCTGCGCTACCGCCATGAACGCGTCGACCAGTCCGGCTTCGGCGAGGATGCGGTCGCCAACACCTTGCGCCTGCGCGTGGGCGCACGCAGCGCGCCGTGGCATGGCTGGTCGGCGCTGGCCGAGGCCGACGCGGTGCTGGGCCAGGACGATGGTCGCTACAACGACACCCGCAATGGCCGCCGCGCCTATCCCGTGGTCGCCGATCCGGCCGGCGCGGAGATCAACCAGGCCCTGCTGCGCCACGCCGGCACCCGCACCGTCGCGACCCTGGGCCGGCAGCGGATCAACCTGGACAACCAGCGCTTCGTCGGCGGCAGCGCGTGGCGGCAGAACGAACAGACCTACGACGGCGTGCACCTGCAGCTGGCCGCCACGCCGCGCCTGGCGCTGGATTACGCCTGGATCGGCGGGGTCAGCACCATCTTCGGGCCGGCCGACAGCAGCGCCTCCACCGGTGCCAACCCCTCCGACAGCAGCGGCGACAGCCATCTGCTGCGCGCCGCGCTGCAGCTTGCGCCGCCGCTGCGCCTGGTCGCCTACCACTACCGGGTGGAACTGGAGGACATGGCGGTCACCGCGGCCGCGCCGCTGGGCACCCTGGACAGCCGCACCAGCGGCCTGCGCCTGGAGGGAAGCCGGGGCCGATGGAGCTATGCGGGCGAATACGCGCGCCAGCGGGACCTTGCGGGCAACCCGTGGCGGCTCGACAGCCGCTACGTACTGGCCGAGCTGGGCTACGCCCTGGCCGGCGGCAGCGTGCTGAAGGCCGGGTACGAGTCGCTGGGCGGCGGCGAGGGCGAGGGCAACCGGGCCTTCCAGACCCCGCTGGCGACCCGGCATGCCTTCCAGGGCTGGGCCGACGTGTTCCTGACCACGCCGGCGCAGGGCGTGGACGACCGCTACGCGGGCGCCACCGTGCCGCTGGCCGGCGGCAGCCTGCAGGCCTGGTACCACGACTTCGCCGCCGAGCGCGGCGGCGGCAGCTATGGACGGGAGCTGGATGTCTCCTACGCGCACGCGGTACCGGGCGTGCAGGGCCTGACCGGCCTGCTGAAGCTGGCCCGCTACCGCAGCGACGACCCGGCTTACAGCGCCGACACCGGCAAGCTCTGGCTGCAGCTGCAGTACAGCTACTGAGGCAGCGTGGCTAGCCGGCGGACGGATCCGCCGGCGGCACCGCTTCCAGGAACAGCGCCACGCCCGCCGCATCGCAGGATTCCTGCAGCAGCGGGCTGGCCGCCAGGCACGGATCGGGAAGCTCGGGGCACTCGTGTTCCATGGTTCCTCCGCTCAGCCGCCGAGCAGGTAGAGCGCGCCTAATGGATGGTGGGCGCGGGCGATGCAGTAGGCCTGCAGGAAGCACAGCGCCGCGGCGGCCAGCAGTCCCCCGCGCGCCCCGGGCCCGCGGCGCGGACGGAAGGCGAGGATGCCCAGCACCACGTAGCTGGCGACGAAGCCCAGCTTCACCAGCAGCCAGCCGTTGGCGTACAGCTCGCGCGGCAGGATGGTCAGCAGCATCAGCGCCGCGGTCAGCAGCACGGTGTCGATCGTGTAGCTGAGGTAGCGCGGCAACGCGTGCCGGGGCCATTGCAGGCCTGCCAGCAGCGATAGCCCGCGCAGGGCGAAGAAGCTGCCGCTGAGCATCACGGCGCTGACGTGGACGAGCTTGATCTGCGGATAGAACTCGATCATGGGAGTGGCTCAGCCGGGACGACCGTCGCGGCGCGGGGTGAGGTAGATATGGCCGATGCGCGCCACCCACGGCGACAGCCCCAGCAGCCAGCCGACCGCGGCCAGTGCCTGCCACAGCCCCGGATCGGGCAGCACGTCGGCCAGGATGCGCAGGGTGGCCACGACCTGGATCGCCACGAACGCGAACCAGGCGATGCCGTACATCCGCAGCGGACGCCCGGAATGGCCCTGGGTCACGCGGGTGACCATCGCCACCAGCAGGCTGCCGAAGAAGCCGACGAACAGCGCGTGCATCGGCGCACGTCCCAGGATGAATTCGCCGGTGAGCCCATAGGCCAGGCTCTGCGCCACGTACAGGCCGAAGGTCACCGGCAGCCATGCGGTGCCGATGAACAGCACCGCCAGCAGGCCCGGCATGCGCGCGCGCGGCCACCAGCGCCACACGGCCAGTGCGGTGAGCGCCAGCAGCGGCGCATCGGTGGTCCACAGCCAGGCGTAGCCGTGCACCAGCTCCAGGGCCAGATGGGCCAGCGCCAGCACCCACACCGCCAGCAGCCACCACAGCGGCCGCCAGGCGCGGTAGCCGGGCACGGCATTGCCGGCGAAGAACGGGAACATGCGATGGGCGACGGTGACGTAAAGCGGCAGCAGCAGGCCGAAGCTCCCCAGCTTGATGCTGGCGAAGGCCCATTGCGCCGATGCACCCAGCACGAAGGCCAGGAACATGGCCAGGCCCAGCCAGCCCAGCAGCAACGCGGCGAAGCAGGAGCGGGCGTGCCAGGTGCGGCCGCGCTCGTCGACCAGCAGGCGGCCCAGCAGGAACAGCGCGGTACTCCAGCCCGCCAGTGCCATCCACAGGCCCACGGTCAGGCCCGCTTCCCAGCCGGCGGCCCCGAGCAGGATCGCCAGCTGCCCGCCCATCAGGCCGGCGCCCACCGGCAGGTAGTGGTGGCGCTGCAGTTCCGGCAGTCCCATCCAGCGCGGGAACACGGTCAGCAGGAAGCCGAACACGAAGCTGGGCAGCACCAGGTGCTGCATCAGGAAGGCGTGCAGCCATCCGGCGGGAACCGGCAACTCCGGCATGGTCCACGCGCCCCAGCGCGCGGACACCAGCCACAGCGCCCACCACAGCATCGCCAGCAGCACATTGGCCGCGCCGATGAAGAACATCAGCCGGTGCGGGGCATGCGCGAGCCAGGCAGGCGAGGGCCGCGCATGGCCGCGGCGGGGCAGGGGAACGGTCTCGATGTGCATGGGCGCAGTCTGTCTCCCGTCCAGGGATGCCGCCTTGACCCAGGTCAGCCCGGAGCGTTGCGCCGGGTTTGACCAGGGTCAAGGCGGGAAGCGAGCGTGCTGCCTAACGTGCGGCCACTCCGGTCACGCCACGAGGAACGCATGAGCCATCCCTCCGCCCAGGCCGATACCGGCGCCGGCCTGTCGCGCCTGGCCGCCATCAGCGCGGCGCTGCGCCCGCACGATCCCGGCGCGCAGGTGGCGCTGGATCCGGACCACGGCAGCGTCCAGGTCCTCACCGTGCTTGACCCGGAAGAAGTGGACCGCATCCTCGCCGCGGCCGGGATCCCTGTCGCGCCAACCCCGGCCGGTGCCGGCGGCGGCTGCGGTTGCGGCTGCTCCTGCAGCGGCGGCTGAGTTCCCCGGATGTCCCTCCGGGCGTGGCGCGCGGCGGCGCCCGCCCGGCGCTTGGGCCTGGGTTCATCGGCCCGGGTGGTACCATGGCGGCGAGCTCCGTGCTCCCACGCGCGTCCCGCGCGGCCTTGCGGCCCCGATTCGCTCCCTTCCACACCTGAGAGGCCCGCCCTGCGCGGCCAAGCCCGGGGAGCAGCACATGCCTGGCTACGAAACCCGCCAAGAACACGTCGCCATCGGCGGCCACGACTACCGCCTGCGCGTGCTCGCCGATCGCCAGCAGTTCTGGGATCCGGACGGGCACGGCGAGCGCCTGGGCATCTCCTCGGCGCAGTGGGCGCTGTTCGGCCAGCTGTGGCCGGCCGGGCAGCTGCTGGCGTGGGCGATGCAGGACTTCGACATCCGCGGCAAGCGCATCCTCGAGCTGGGCTGCGGCATCGGCCTGGCCAGCCTGGTGCTGCAACGGCGCGGCGCCGACGTGGTCGCCTCGGACATGCACCCGCTGGCCGAGGTGTTCCTGGCCTACAACGCCGCGCTCAACGAGCTGCCGGCGCTGCACTACCGCCACCTGCAATGGGACGCGCCGCTGCCGGAGCTGGGCCGTTTCGACCTGATCATCGCCAGCGACGTGCTCTACGAGACCGCGCACGCGCCGCTGCTGGGCGGGGTGATCGACCGCCACGCGCACGCGGCCGCCGAGGTGCTGGTGGCCGACCCGGGGCGCGGCAACAGCGCGCACCTCAACCGCCAGCTGGCCGCGCGCGGCTTCGCCCTGGAGGAGCGGCGCTGCGCATTGCAGCCTGGCGAGGCGCCGCCCTACCGCGGGCGGCTGCTGCACTACACCCGCGGCGTTCCCGGCGGCCAGGCATGAGCCGCCACGGCGCCCGGCACGCGCGCTGCGCGGCCGAGTGCAGCCGTTGCGACGCGGTGTGCTGCCGGCTGACGGTGGTGCTGGACGATGACGACCATGTCCCCGAACACCTGACCGAGCTGCTGCCCGGCGGGGCACGGGTGATGGCGCACGGCGCCGATGGCTGGTGCGTGGCGCTGGATGCGGAGCATCGCAACTGCGGCATCTACGACGACCGCCCGGATACCTGCCGGCGTTTCGTGATGAATGGCCCCTATTGCCGCTCGGTGCGCAGCGAACACGCGGCACGCGGGACGATCCCCCTGTTGCTGCGTTGACCATGGGCCCTTCTCCCTCCGGGAGCGGGGCAGCCTCCCGGCCGCGCCACCGGACCCGGCGGGGACGATGCGCCGCACCTCGGGCGCCCCGCGCCGCACCGCGCGGCACGTGCCATGTGGCCACCCGGGGAAAAAGAGGTTCTTCACCCAAGTCCGGGGAAGGCCGCCCGGATCTTCAGGAAGAAGTAGGCGTCGTCCCGGTAGCCGTAGGCCACCCGCTTGATGACCTTGATCTTGTTGTTGATGCCTTCGACCAGATTGGTT
>NZ_PDWK01000150.1 GCF_010093135.1 Pseudoxanthomonas taiwanensis
CGGCACAGGTGCTGCCGACCCTGAGCAGGAAGAGCGCAGCGTGTCACTGGATCGTGGACGACACGGGATTTTCAAAGAAAGGGGTGCATTCGGTCGGTGTTGCACGCCAGTACTGCGGCCGCCTTGGCAAGACGGACAATTGCCAGGTTGCCGTGAGTTTGTCGATCGCCAACGACCACGGCAGCCTGCCAGTGGGCTATCGGCTGTATCTTCCCGAGCAGTGGGCTCAGGACACTGTGCGGCGCAAGAAGGCAGGCGTTCCGGATCAGGTCGTGTTTCAGACCAAGACAGCGCTGGCCATGGATCAGATCGACAGCGCGCTGGCGACAGGGATTGCGGCAGGCGTCGTGCTAGCCGATGCGGCCTACGGCACCGAGACCCACTGGCGAGACCAGCTCAGCGAACGCGGCCTGCTGTACATGGTTGGCGTCCGCAGCAACACGAAGGTCTGGTGGGGATCGCACCAACCTGCGCCCATGCCGCCAGCCAGCCCTAAGGGCGGTCGGCCCCGCACACGACCGATGCGCGATAGCGCACATGCGCCGATCTCGGTACATGAAGTCGCGCAGCGCTTGCCCGCAAGGACGTATCGGCAGGTCAGCTGGCGCCAGGGCAGCGACGCCACGCTCAGTTCGCGGTTCGCGGCGGTGCGGGGTCGTGCCGCCCACAAACGCCAGGGACCTGACGAGCAGTGGGTGCTGATCGAGGGGGCGCCGGGGGAGTCCGCGCCCAAGAGACTAAAGCGGAAATCGGAAGCCGGCTTCTTCTTGGAAAAAAAAAAAACACATATACAGACAATGTTGAATAACAAGGTGGGAGCGTCGTACGTATCTATT
>NZ_PDWK01000151.1 GCF_010093135.1 Pseudoxanthomonas taiwanensis
CATTACAGGAAGTTTCTCCACAGTTAAAGTACCCAGCACACAGGTTATTGCTTCTTTATCGAAAACGGACAGTCCGGGCAGCCCCAGTCACTCATTGTCCGGTACAGCCGTGAGTGCCGTTGCACATGCGCATACAGTTGGTATTGGTGCGCACCAGCATCCGGTTGTTATCGGTGCTCATGCCCATTCGTTCAGTATTGGTTCACACGGACACACCATCACCGTTAACGCTGCGGGTAACGCGGAAAACACCGTCAAAAACATTGCATTTAACTATATTGTGAGGCTTGCATAATGGCATTCAGAATGAGTGAACAACCACGGACCATAAAAATTTATAATCTGCTGGCCGGAACTAATGAATTTATTGGTGAAGGTGACGCATATATTCCGCCTCATACCGGTCTGCCTGCAAACAGTACCGATATTGCACCGCCAGATATTCCGGCTGGCTTTGTGGCTGTTTTCAACAGTGATGAGGCATCGTGGCATCTCGTTGAAGACCATCGGGGTAAAACCGTCTATGACGTGGCTTCCGGCGACGCGTTATTTATTTCTGAACTCGGTCCGTTACCGGAAAATTTTACCTGGTTATCGCCGGGAGGGGAATATCAGAAGTGGAACGGCACAGCCTGGGTGAAGGATACGGAAGCAGAAAAACTGTTCCGGATCCGGGAGGCGGAAGAAACAAAAAAAAGCCTGATGCAGGTAGCCAGTGAGCATATTGCGCCGCTTCAGGA
>NZ_PDWK01000152.1 GCF_010093135.1 Pseudoxanthomonas taiwanensis
GGGCACTTCGCATAACCCCATTTCCGAAGGCTGAACCGGCATGAGGGCGCTCGCGTCGTTCAGTTCGGGGTTCTCGGTGCCGCTCAGGCCCCGTCATCGCAGCCTTGGCGGGCGCCCGAGGCCCTGCAAAACTGCGTTTGCAGGCTCAGCGGGCGCACCTCTGCCTTCATCGCGCACACCCGCACGGGTCATGGCGCACCAGCCAGACCAGCCGCTTGGCGTTGTACGCCGCGCACTTCAGCAGGATCGCCAGTTCGTTTCTCGCCAGCGTCATCGCCCGCACGCACTTGCCGCCCAACTGCTCGAGGCCGGCGAACACATGTTCGCCTCTGGCGCGGACGCGGTTGATCGCCTTGTTGCGCGCGTCCAGTCGCACGCGCCGCTCCTGCCCGGGCTTCGCACGCCGCGCGATGCCGTCCCGCAGCCCGTGGACCTGCAGCAACTCCCGGTTGGTCTGCGCGTCGTAGCCTCGGTCGGCCAGCAGCCGCGCGCCGGTGTTGGCGCGGTCCAGCACCTCCTTGAGCGTCTGGCCGTCGTCGGCGTTGGCCGGCGTGACCTTCGCCTGGCGGATCAGCTTGTAGCGCGCGTCCGCGTTGGCGTGCACCTTGTAGCCGTAGAAGCTCTTGCCGTGCTTCTTGGTCCAGCGCGCGTCGCGGTCGGTGTGCTGCAGCCGCTTGGCATTCCAGCCCTCGGGCCTGCGGCCTTCGTTGAGCGCTT
>NZ_PDWK01000153.1 GCF_010093135.1 Pseudoxanthomonas taiwanensis
CTCGTCCATCTGCACGATGGTCTGGTTCACCTGCTCGATCCCCGCCGCCTGCTCCTGCGAGGCCGCCGAGATCTCGCCCATGATGTCCGTCACCCGCTGCACCGAGGCCACGATCTCCTCCATGGTCCGGCCGGCCTTCTCCGCCAGCGCCGCACCGTCGGCCACCTTGCCGGTGGAGTCCTCGATCAGCGCCTTGATCTCCTTGGCCGCCGTGGCCGAACGCTGGGCCAGCGAACGCACCTCGGTGGCCACCACCGCAAAGCCGCGGCCCTGCTCGCCGGCGCGCGCCGCCTCCACCGCGGCGTTGAGCGCCAGGATGTTGGTCTGGAAGGCGATCCCGTCGATCACCGAGATGATGTCGGCGATCTTGCGCGAGGCGGCCTGGATCTGGCCCATGGTGTCCACCACCTGGCCCACCACCTGGCCGCCCTCGGAGGCCACCGCGGCCGCACCGATGGCCAGCTGGTTGGCCTGGCGGGCGTGTTCGGCGTTCTGGCGCACGGTGGAGGTCAGTTCCTCCATGGAGGCGGCCGTTTCCTCCAGGTTGGCGGCCTGCTGTTCGGTGCGGCGGGACAGGTCGGCGTTGCCCGAGGCGATCTCGGTGGAGGCGGTGCTGATGGCGCCGGAGGCCTCCTGGATGCGGTGGACGATGGCCTTGAGCTGCTCGACGGTGGCGTTGGCGTCGTCGCGCATGCGGGCGAACACCCC
>NZ_PDWK01000154.1 GCF_010093135.1 Pseudoxanthomonas taiwanensis
ACCAGCACGTGCACGACCGGCGGGTCTTCTCGCGCTGGTCGCCGCAGCAAATTGCCGCCAGACTGCGGCAGATGCCCGACGCCGAACGTCCCGGTCTGGTCAGCCACGAAACGATCTATGCGACCATCTACGCCCAGCCGCACGGTGCCTTGAAGCAAGGCATGGTCGCCGCGGTGCGCC
This sequence comes from Pseudoxanthomonas taiwanensis, assembly GCF_010093135.1. GTDB lineage: Bacteria > Pseudomonadota > Gammaproteobacteria > Xanthomonadales > Xanthomonadaceae > Pseudoxanthomonas > Pseudoxanthomonas taiwanensis. Next base: position 181 of record NZ_PDWK01000154.1, read on the forward strand.
AAGCGAAGCCGGCGCGTGGGCGCCGCCGCACCACTGCAGCGGCCCGGAGTTTCGTGCCCGAGGCCTTGCGGATCCAGAACCGACCGGAGCACATCGAGCATCGTTTGCTGCCCGGGCACTGGGAGGACGACTTCATCAAAGGCGCCTACAACCGCTCCGCGGTGGGCGTGCTGGTGGAGCGCAAGACGCGCTTCGTGATGCTGTGCCGTATGGATGGCTGCACAGCGGCGGATGCGGTGGAGGGTTTCACTCGCCAGATGAAGAAGCTGCCGGCCTTGCTGCGCGAGAGCCTGACCTATGACCGGGGCAGCGAAATGGCCAACTTCCAGGAACTGAGCCGGCGGCTGAAGATGGACATCTGGTTCTGCGATCCGCATGCGCCGTGGCAGGGCGGCAGCAACGAGAACACCAATGGCCTGCTGCGTCAGTTCCTGCCGAAAGGCAGTGACCTGTCGCTCGCCAGCCAGACGTTG
>NZ_PDWK01000155.1 GCF_010093135.1 Pseudoxanthomonas taiwanensis
GATTCGACGATCAGTGCGAAGTGGATGAAGGCCGCGAACATGACGTCGAGCTTGTCGAAGCGGCTGAAGATGCGGCGGAACCCTTTCAGACGGCGGAACAGGCGCTCGATTTCGTTGCGGCGCTTGTAGATCTCGGTGTTGTACGCCCATGGCTGGGCCCGCAGCGGATGCGGGGGCACGACCGGATCCAGGCCCAGATCCAGCGCGAGCTGCCGGGTTTCATTGCCCTCGTAGGCGCGATCCATGACCAGATGGCAGCGCGCGGGCAGGGGTGGCAGGGCATGCAGCAGGGCGCGACCGGCTGGGGCATCGCCCGCCTGGCCCGGCGAAAGCCAGAAGGCTAACGCGCAGCGGGAATCCGCGGCAGCCATATGAATTTTGGTGGTCCAGCCTCCGCGGGAGCGGCCGATGGCCTGCGGGCCGTTTTTTTTCGTGCGCCGGTGCCGTCCGGGTGGACCTTGACGATCGTACTGTCCAGGCTGACCGCCTCCAGCCGCACCCGGACCAGCTGTTCGGCCTGCATGCGCTCGAAGACCCGATCCAGGACCCCGGCCTTGGCCCACC
>NZ_PDWK01000156.1 GCF_010093135.1 Pseudoxanthomonas taiwanensis
CACCTTCCCCGCCGGGGCCGCCATCACGCGGCCCCCGCGGCGATCAGCTTCGGCAGGCGGACGAGGTTGCTCGCCGCCATCGCCAGCTGAAACAGCGCCTCGACCTTCGTAAGGCCGCGCTGCTTGACCTGACGCATTCCGGCAGCCGCCTTGAGCCATCCGAAGTGCGTTTCGATCCAGGCGCGCGTCCGCAGGCTGATCGCATACCCGGCGTGTCGGGTAGTGCGGCCATCGATGGCGCTGCGGCGGTGCGAGGTGTTCTGCGCAACGTGCGGGGTGATACCCATGGCCCGACAGCCCGCGACGAAGTCCGCCGTGTCGTACCCCTTGTCCGCGGCCAGCGTGCGCCGTCGTCGGCCGCGCAGCGAACCAAGCATCGCCAACGCCGCGTCACGCTCACCATGGCCGCTGGCCTGCGTGACACACGCTGCACGCACCAGGCCGCTGCGATGCTCCATGAGCACATGGGCCTGGTAGCTCAGCTGCGCCCCGGTATTGCCCTTGCGGTAAAGCCTGGCGTCCGGATCGCTGGCCGATTCGTGCGT
>NZ_PDWK01000157.1 GCF_010093135.1 Pseudoxanthomonas taiwanensis
TGCGTCCGTAAGGCGGGGAAACCCGCCAAAAACCGCCCCGCACGGGCGAAATCCGGCTCGAAAGCGACGCCAGGCCGGCGCCACGATGCCGCAATCCGGGCGGCAGAGCGGGTTGTTCAGACCTTCCTTAGACTCAACTTCCAAGTGCAACGCCCCCATATCAGGGCGTTGCCATGTCCAGAACCTACCACCATCTGAGTCCCGAAGACCGCGCCGTGATCATGATCGAACGCCAGAACGGCAGCAGTCTGCGTTCGATTGCGCGCCGCCTGGGCCGTTCGCCTTCTACCGTGTCGCGTGAGCTGCAGCGGGCCGGACCTGGCGCCTACGACGCGACGCGGGCCAGCCAAGGGTACCGCCAGCGCCGCGGCACCAGTCGCCGTCCGCGCTTGCTGCTCCCGGGCACTGCGCTGTACCAGCACGTGCACGACCGGCGGGTCTTCTCGCGCTGGTCGCCGCAGCAAATTGCCGCCAGACTGCGGCAGATGCCCGACGCCGAACGTCCCGGTCTGGTCAGCCACGAAACGATCTATGCGACCAT
>NZ_PDWK01000158.1 GCF_010093135.1 Pseudoxanthomonas taiwanensis
GTTGAGGATCCCCATAATGCGGCTGTTTTCTGCCGCAACCGCTGCGGTGATCTGCGCGTTCACGTCCGGCTGCGCCGCGCTGGCGTTCTCGCCCTCCGTCGCTGGCACCACGTCAGTAACGTCAGCCTGCGACGCAGTGGCTGAAACAGTTGGTGATTGAGTCTCTTTGGTCATTAGCCCTCCTGCGGGACGGGATTTACGTGCATCCAGTGCATCACGCATGACGGTGATCGCATCGGTGCTGTTAACAAGTTCATCAGCCAGTCCGGCATCAATGGCCTCCTGACCGCTGTACACTGCAGCCTCGGTATCCAGCACAACCTGCACGGACAGGCCGGTATATGCCGACACCTTCTGCGCAAACATCTGGCGGGTTGCGTCCATCCGGGACTGCAGTGTCTCCCGGACGTCATCCGGAAGATGGCTGTAGGGGTTGCCATCCACCTTATGGCTGCCGCTGTAAATCAGCGTGATTTCCACACCCTGTTTCTCCAGCGCAGCACCGTAATTACTGTGAGCCATCATGACGCCGATGG
>NZ_PDWK01000159.1 GCF_010093135.1 Pseudoxanthomonas taiwanensis
GGTGAAAGGTGCCGGGACCACCCTGTGGGTTTATAAGGGGAGCGGTGACCCTTACGCGAATCCGCTTTCAGACGTTGACTGGTCGCGTCTGGCAAAAGTTAAAGACCTGACGCCCGGCGAACTGACCGCTGAGTCCTATGACGACAGCTATCTCGATGATGAAGATGCAGACTGGACTGCGACCGGGCAGGGGCAGAAATCTGCCGGAGATACCAGCTTCACGCTGGCGTGGATGCCCGGAGAGCAGGGGCAGCAGGCGCTGCTGGCGTGGTTTAATGAAGGCGATACCCGTGCCTATAAAATCCGCTTCCCGAACGGCACGGTCGCTGTGTTCCGTGGCTGGGTCAGCAGTATCGGTAAGGCGGTGACGGCGAAGGAAGTGATTACCCGCCCGGTGAAAGTCACCCACGTGGGACGTCCGTCGACGGCAGAAGATCGCCGCACGGTAACCGGGGCAAACGGCATACACGTGCCGCCTCCCAGCACCTCGGTGGTGAAAAGGCAGCACACCACCCTGACCG
>NZ_PDWK01000015.1 GCF_010093135.1 Pseudoxanthomonas taiwanensis
CCGACGCGGTGGCCGTGTTCCGCCTGGCCGCCGACGCGCGCCCGGCGCTGCCGCCGGCGCCCCGGGCCGAAGCGCGCCCGGCCCCGGCCCGGCCGGCCGTGGCCCGGCCGGTGCGCACCGCGGCGGCCGCACCGGTCCCGGCCGGCGACGACGACGGCGACTGGCAGGAGTTCTGAGCCCGCCAGGCCCGCAGAAGCCAAAGGGCGGCCCCCGGGCCGCCCTTTTTTCCATGCCGCCTTGGGCCGGCTCAGCGCTCGATGATGGCCACCACGCCCATGCCGCCGGCGGTGCAGATGGACACCAGCGCGCGTCCGCCGCCGCGCTCGGCCAGCTGCTTGGCGGCGGTGGCGACGATGCGCGCCCCGGTGGCGGCGAACGGATGGCCGGTGGCCAGCGAGGAGCCGACCGGGTTGATCTTCTCCGGGTCGATCCGGCCCAGCGGCGCGTCCAGGCCCAGGCGGTTGCGGCAGTAGTCCTCGCTCTCCCAGGCGCGCAGGGTGCACAGCACCTGGGCGGCGAAGGCCTCGTGGATCTCGTAGATGTCGAAGTCCTGCAGGGTCAGGTTGTTGCGGCGGAGCATCTCGGCCACCGCCACGGTCGGGGCCATCAGCAGGCCCTCGCCGTGAACGAAGTCCACCGCCGCCACGTGCGCGTCGCGCAGGTAGGCCAGCGGCTCGTGGCCGTGGGCACGCGCCCACTCCTCCGAGGCCAGCAGCACCGCCGCCGCGCCGTCGGTCAGCGGGGTGGAGTTGCCCGCGGTCAGGGTGCCGCGGCCGGACTTGTCGAAGGCCGGCTTGAGCGCGGCCAGCTTCTCCAGGGTGGTGTCCGGGCGCAGGATGTTGTCGCGCTCCACGCCGCGGAACGGCGCGATCAGGTCGGCGAAGAAGCCGCGCTCGTAGGCCGCGGCCAGCTTTTTGTGCGAGGACAGCGCCCACTCGTCCTGCGAGTCGCGGGAGATGTTCCACTCCTTGGCCATGTCCTCGCAGTGCTGGCCCATGCTCTTGCCGGTGCGCGGCTCGGCCACGCCCGGGAACTCGGGCTTGAGCTCGGCCAGCTTGAAACCCCTGAACGCGGCGATCTTGTCGCGGGTGGTCTTGCCGCGGTTGGCGGCCAGCAGGCGCGAGCGCAGCTTCTTGCCGTAGACGATCGGCACGTCGGAGGTGGTGTCCGAGCCGCCACCGATGCCCGAGTCGATCTGGCCCAGGGCGATCTTGTTGGCCACCGTGATGATGCTGTCCAGGCTGGTGCCGCAGGCGCGCTGCAGGGTGATGCCCGGGGTCAGCGGCGACAGGCCGGAGGACAGCGCCGCCTCGCGGCCCAGGTTCCAGTCCGAGGAATGCTTGATGACCGCACCCATGGCCACCTCGCCGAGCTGCTGGCCGTGCAGGCCGAAGCGCTCGACCAGCGCGCCGAGGGTGCGCACCGACATCCCGAGGTTGCCCACGTCCGCATAGGCGGTGTTCTGCCGGCAGAAGGGAATACGGACGCCGCCGAGAATGGCGACAGGACGGGCAGCGGGCATCGGCCTACCTCGAAACGTTGGGATCGTGTGGGGATGCCTGCACGCGCGCGCAGGCATAATGCGTGGAGTGTAGCTTCCACCCGCAAGGCGGCCAATGACCCACTCCTTCCCCGGCATGAACAACCGGCGCGCGGCCGCGCCGAGGCAGGCCCGCCATGGCTGAGGCCGTCGCCCGCGGCGTGTTCGCCCTCGAGCTGGCCGGTGGCACCGTGCCGGCCGTCCCCGCCCTGTCCCCGGACCCGGCCGGCGAGCTGGCCGTGCGCGTGGGCCGGGACCTGGCCCGGCTGGGGCCGGAGGTGGCGGAGCTGGACCTGGTCCTGGCCGCCGCGCACTTCGACCCGGCCGAGGCGCTGCGCCCGGTCTGGCCGCTGCACCAGCGGCTGGAGGAACGGCACGCGCGCGCGCCCGGCCGCAAGCAGGGGCCGCGCGTGCTGGCCTTCGGCGCCGACGCCGGCGGCGAGGTGCCGCTGCCGTTCCGCGCCGACCCGGAACTGGCCGGCGGCAGCCTGCGCGTGCTGCCGTACCTGCTGGCCGGCCCGCGCGCCGTGCTGGAGCCGGTGGCCGAGGCGCTGGAGGAGCAGCTGCTGCAGTTCGGCATGGCCGCCGCGGACACCGCGCTGCTGGCGCAGGAGGCCTTCGGCGCACGCATCGAGCACGCCCGCTACCTCACCGCGCACGACCTGGCGGCGATGACCGCCATGCAGTACGAGCACCGCGGCCTGGCCCCGCTGTGGCCGCTGATCGAGGCGGCACTGCTGGCGCCGTCGGCGGAAGAATGGCTGGACGCCGGACCGGAGCCGCTGCTGCGGGTGCAGGGCGGGCAGGCGCGGATGGCCCTGTTCGACCCAGCCGCCTGGTGCCGGCACTACCACGGCGGCGCGGGCGAGTGCGGGCAGCTGCAGCGCGCCTACGAGCTCTTCCTGGCGCGCCAGCGCCAGCTGGCCGCGGTGCTGGAGGCGCACGGCATCCCGGTGCTGTACGTGCACTGTGACGGCGCCCATGACCCGCGCGAACTGCTCGCCCAGGGCGGCCAGGACGCCTGACCCCGCCGGCGCGAGGCCCCGGGGCTGCGCCCCGGGGCCGACGGATCACTGCACGATGCGGATGACGCCGCAGGCCAGGCGCGCGCCGGCGTTGCCGGTGGGCTGGCTCTGGTAGTCGTCCGGGTCGGCGTGGACGATCACCGCGCGGCCGGCGATGTCGTTGGCCGCGCCGCCGCCCAGGCTGACCCCGCGCAGGTGCACGTTGACCCGGGCCACGCCGTCGGCGTCGGAGGCCAGGTTGTCCATGTCGCCGGCGTGGTGCGCGCCGGAACCGGCCCGGCCGTGCGGCGCCCCGGCCGGGTTGAAGTGGGAGCCGGCGCTGCTGGCGTCGGCCGCGCTGCAGTCGCCCTTCTCGTGGACGTGGAAGCCGAACTGGCCGTTCGGCGGCAGCCCGCCGACCTCGCCGGCGATGTGCACGCCGTCGCCCATCGGCGCCAGGGTCAGCTTGCCGCTGACCCGGCTGCCGGAGGCCGAGGCCAGCACCGCCACCGCCTGCTGCGCCGTGCCCGCGGCGGGCGCGGCCGGCTCCACGGGCGGGGCGGACGGGGGCGTGCTGCTGCAGGCGGCCAGGGCCACCAGGCCGAGCGAGGCGAGGATGGTGCGCATGGTCGGTCCTCCTGATCCGGGGAAAGCCCCAAGCATAGCGCCTGCCCGGTCCAGGGCGGATGAGCGCCGTGCGAGGGCGTTCAGCCGCGCCGGCGGCGCCCCGGTCCCAGCTTGCGGGTCACGGTGTTGCGGCCCACCCCAAGCAGCGCGGCCGCCTCCACCCGGCGCCCGCCGGTGTGCTCCAGGGCGGCGTTGAACAGCGCCCGCTCGAAGCGTTCGCGCGCCTGCGCGTGCAGCTCGCGCGCGCCGGCCCGCAGCGCGGCCAGCGCCCACTGCGCCAGGCGCCGGTCCCAGTCGTCCCCGCCGGCCGCGGCCACGCCGGGCGCGGCCACCGGCCCCTGGGCCAGGCGCAGGTCCTCGACGGTGATGGTCTCGCCCGGCGCCAGCGCGGCCAGGCGCCAGCACAGGTTCTGCAGCTCGCGCACGTTGCCGGGCCAGTCCATGGCCTGCAGCGCGGCCAGGGCGCCACGGTCGAAGCGCTTGGCCCCGGCGCCCAGCTTGCGTGCGGCCTTGCGCAGGAAGGTGGTGGCCAGCAGCGGGATGTCGCCGCGGCGCTCGCGCAGTGGCGGCAACTGCAGGCGCACCACGTTGAGCCGGTGCAGCAGGTCGGCGCGGAAGCGGCCCTGCTGGACCAGCGCCTCCAGGTCCTGGTGGGTGGCGGCGATCACCCGCACGTCCACCCGGATCAGCTCGCGGCCGCCGACGCGGAAGAACTCGCCTTCGGCCAGCACGCGCAGCAGGCGGGTCTGCAGCGAGGCCGGCATGTCGCCGATCTCGTCCAGGAACAGGGTGCCGCCGTGGGCCTGCTCGAAGCGCCCGATGTGGCGCTTCTGCGCGCCGGTGAAGGCGCCGGCCTCGTGGCCGAACAGCTCGCTCTCCAGCAGCTCGGCCGGGATGGCGGCGGTGTTGAGCGCCACGAACGGGCCGCCGGCGCGCGGCGACTCGCGGTGCAGGGCCTTGGCCACCAGCTCCTTGCCGGTGCCGGTCTCGCCGGTGATCAGCACCGACAGCGGCGCCTGCGCCAGGCGGCCGATGGCGCGGAACAGCGCGCGCATGGCCGGGGTGTCGCCGATCAGCTCCTGCTGGCCATCCCCGTCCGGTGCCGGCTCGGACACCGGCGCCGGCGGCGCGTCGGCCGCCGGCAGCGCGCGCGCGGCCAGGGCCACGGCGTCGTCCAGGTCGAAGGGCTTGGACAGGAACTCGTGGGCGCCACCGCGGAACGCCGAGGCCGTGCTGGCCACGTCGGTGTAGGCGCTCATCACGATCACCGGCAGCTGCGGGTGCGCGGCCTTGAGCCGGTCCAGCAGCACCAGGCCGTCCTCGCCGGGCATGCGCACGTCGGTGAACAGCAGGTCCGGCGCGCCGCGCACCTCCAGCGCGGCCAGCGCACTGGCCGCGTCCTCGAAGCCGTCGACCTCGTAGCCGGCGTCGCGCAGCGCGGTGGCCAGCACGAAGCGGACCGAGCGGTCGTCGTCGACCACCCAAACACGGCGGCTGTCGGCGCTCATGCGGTGGAACCTCCTTCGGGATCGGCCAACGGCAGCAGCAGGGTGAACACGGTGTTCCCGGGCCGGGAACGGTAGGTGAGCGAGCCGCGGTGCTCGCGCGCCACCTGGTGGGCCAGGGCCAGGCCCAGGCCGGTGCCCTCGGCGCGGCCGCTGACCAGCGGCAGGAACAGGTGGTCGGCCAGCGCCTCCGGCACGCCGCAGCCGTCGTCCACGATGTCCACCCGCACCGCCCGCGCGTGCACGCGCTCGCGGATGTGCAGGCCACTCTCCACGCGGGTGCGCAGGACGATGGTCGAGGCGCCGGCCTGCTGCGCGTTGCGCACCAGGTTCCACACCGCCTGAGTCAGCCGGTCGGCGTCACCGGCCAGCTCGGGGATGCTGGGGTCGTAGTCGCGCTGCAGGCGCACGCTGGGGGCGCCCTCGGCCTCGGCCAGGCGCAGCACACGCTCGAGCACGGCGTGGATGTTGAGCGGGGCGTGCGGCCGGTGCGGCGCCGGCGACATCAGCTGGTCCAGCAGCTGGCTCAGGCGCTCGATCTCCGAGCCGATCAGCTGGATCAGCTCGCGCTCGGCGGCGTCCTCCGGGCGCTGCGCGGCGCGCCGGGCCAGCAGCTGGGCCGCGCCCTTCATCCCCGCCAGCGGGTTGCGCAGCTCGTGGGCCAGGCCCTTGAGTGCGGCGGCCAGCGCGCCGGGCAACGACTGTGCGGTGTCCAGCTCGGGGGAGCCGTCGGCCGGGTGGACCTCCAGCAGCCAGCCCTCGCCGGTGCGGGTTAGCCAGCCGTCGGCGTAGTGCGGCGTCTCCCCGGGCAGACCCAGGGCCGAACGCTTCAGGCGCAGGGTGTCGCGTTCGTCCTGGCGCAGGAAGCGGGCCAGGGCGTCGCCCTCTTGCTCCAGCGCGGCCAGCGGCTGGCCGAGCACGCGCCGGGGACCGACCCCCAGCCAGCGCTGGAAGGCCGGGTTGACCCCGGCGATGCGCCCCTGCGCGTCGGCCCAGGCCACCGGCGTGCCGAGCTGGTCGAGGGTCGGGGGAGCGGTCATGGCGTCCATTGCACCAATCTAGTGCAAGACGCCGGCCGGCGCGATGCCGGCCACGCGGCATGCTCAGCGCAGGCGGCGGGCCTGCTGGACCAGCGAGTGGAGGATGCGCAGGTCCTCGGCGTCGAGGGTGTCGGCCTCGTCGCCGCGGTAGTGGCGGCGGTAGGCGCGCACCGCCGCGGCGCGGTCGTGCAGCGGCCAGCCGATGGCCTCCATGGCCAGCCACGGGTCGAAGCCGGGCGGCGGATCGCCGTCGGCCGGGTCCGGCCACAGGCCGAAGCCGGCCTCGGCCAGGCGCCGCCACGGGAAGTGGATGCCCGGGTCGCGCTTGCGCGTGGGCGCCAGGTCGGCATGGGCGATGACCGCGTGGCGCGGGATGCCCAGGCGCGTGCACAGGTCCTCGAGCAGGCGCAGCAGCGCCTCGATCTGCGCGGGCGGGAAGGGTTCAGCGCCATCGTTGTCCAGCTCGATGCCGATGGACGCGGAGTTGAGGTCGGTGATCGTGCCCCAGCGGCCGCCGCCGGCGTGCCAGGCGCGGCGCGACTCCTCGACCAGCTGGTAGATCGTCCCGTCCTCGCCGACCAGGTAGTGCGCGCTCACCGGGCCGCCGCTGTTGCCGGTGCTGAGCGTGAGCAGGCTCTCGGCCACCGAACGCTGCTCGGTGGCGTGGATGACGATGGCCACTGCGCGGCGCTCGTCGTGGTTGGGCGAGGGCCGCCATTGCGCCAGGGGATTGCGCACGGGCGCCTGCGCGCAGGCGGCAAGCAGCAGGACCAGGGACAGGAGCAGGAGACGCGGGATCATGGCCGTGCATTGCACCGCGCCGCGCCGTGCCTGGCAAGCGGCGCACGCCATGGTCCCTGGAAACAGCGGCAGACACGGATCACCTCGGCGATGGCGGGCAGGCCCTGCCCGCCGCACTGGGCCGCCGGCCGCGACCGGCGGCAGAGGACCGGTGCCGGCCCGCGGCGCACGTCGCGGGCCGGCACCCTGGCTCACAGCTCGTACGCGGACTCGCCGTGGGAGGCGATGTCCAGGCCCTCGCGCTCGGCGTCCTCGCTCACGCGCAGGCCGAACACCACGCGGGTCAGCAGCAGCGCCACGGCGGTGACCACCGCACACCAGAGGATGGTGAAGCCGACGCTGACCACCTGGATCCAGACCTGGCTGGCGATGGAGAAGTCGGCCTCGCCGGTGCCACCCAGCGACGGGGCGGTGAACACGCCGGTGAGGATGGCGCCGACGATGCCGCCGATGCCGTGCACGCCGAACACGTCGGCGGTGTCGTCCACGTTGAGCAGCCGCTTCAGGCCGGTGACGCCCCACACGCAGACCACGCCGGCGGCCAGGCCGACCACGATGGCACCCAGCGGGCCGACGGTGCCGCAGGCCGGGGTAATGCCGACCAGGCCGGCGACCGCGCCGGAGGCCGCGCCCAGCGCCGAGGGCTTGCCCTTGGTCAGGGCCTCCACCGCGGTCCAGCCCACCACCGCGGCCGAGGTGGCCAGGATGGTGTTGATGAAGGCCAGTGCGGCAGTGCCGTCGGCGGCCACGGCCGAGCCGGCGTTGAAGCCGAACCAGCCGACCCACAGCAGGGCGGCGCCGATGAAGGTGAACGGCACGTTGTGCGGCTTGAGCGCGACCTGGCCGTAGCCCAGGCGCTTGCCGACGAAGTAGGCGCCGACCAGGCCGGCCACGCCGGCGTTGATGTGCACCACGGTGCCGCCGGCGAAGTCGATCGCGCCCAGCTCGGCCAGGTAGCCGCCGCCCCAGACGATGTGCGCCATCGGGACGTAGCTGAAGGTGAACCACAGCACCGAGAACAGCAGCACCGCCTTGAACTTGATGCGCTCGGCGAAGGCGCCGACGATCAGCGCGGTGGTGATGGCGGCGAAGGTGGACTGGAAGGCGACGAACAGCAGCTCCGGGATGGAGCCGCTGAGGGTCTCCACGCCGATCCCCTTCAGGAACGACTTCTCGGCGAAGGAACCGAAGAAGGCGTTGCCCTCGGTGAACACCGCGCTGTACCCGTAGAAGGACCACAGCACGATCACCAGCGAGGCCACCACCAGCACCTGGCTGAGCACCGACAGCACGTTCTTGCTGCGCACCAGGCCGCCGTAGAACAGGGCCAGGCCCGGCACGATCATCAGCAGCACCAGCAGGGTCGAGGTCAGCATCCAGGCGGTGTCGCCCGAGTCGAGGGCGGCCTCCTCACCGGCGGCCGCCTCCTCGCCCGCGACGGCGTCGGCAGCGGCTTCGGCGGTGGCATCGGCCGGTGCGGCGACAGGCCCGGCAGGGACCGCTTCGGTCACCGGCGCCCCCGTCCCTTCCTGGGCGGTGGCGGGGACGGCCGCGGTGCCGGCGGCCACGGCCACCAGCAGCATCAGGCACAGCGTATGGAACCGGGTCTTCCACCCGGGCAGGCTACGGACGTTCATGGCTGTACTCCGGAGTGGACGGGTCAGAGTGCGTCGGCGCCGATTTCGCCGGTACGGATGCGGACCACCTGTTCGACGGGGGTCACGAAGATCTTCCCGTCGCCGATCTTGCCGGTGCCGGCCGATTGCTGGATCGCCTCCAGCACCGCCTCGACGCGGTCGTCGGTCACGACCGTCTCGATGCGGATCTTGGGCAGGAAGTCCACGACGTACTCGGCCCCCCGGTACAGCTCGGTGTGGCCCTTCTGGCGACCGAAGCCCTTGACCTCGGTCACGGTGATTCCCGACACGCCCGCCTGGGCGAGGGCTTCCCGCACCTCGTCGAGCTTGAACGGCCGGATGATGGCAGTGATCAGTTTCATGTTCGCATCCCGATGGTGGAGGTCCCGGCCTGGCGGCCGGCGTTCGGAACCAGGAGCGGCCGGACCCGCGGGCCCGGCGCGCCCCGTACGACATGGCCGCTCCATGACGGCGGCGGCGCACCGATTCACGGACTGCACCCGACTTCCCTGGGGGGAGGTGTGCAGGCCCGTCGAATCCCGTTGCTTCCCCTGTAGCTGCGTGCGTTCTCCTCTGCCGGAGGCCGCCCGGTTCCCCGGCCGGGCGGCGCTGGTCGGATGCGGATGCGGAAGCGGCGCGGGGTTCCCCCCCGCGCCGCTGCGCTCAGTTGCCGTAGTAGAGCTGGTACTCCAGCGGGTGGGTCGCCGCGCGGAAGCGGGTGACCTCCTGCATCTTCAGCGCGATGTAGCCGTCGATGAAGTCGTCGCTCATCACGCCGCCGGCCTTGAGGAACTCGCGGTCCGCGTCCAGCGCCTCGAGCGCCTGGTCCAGGCTCGAGCACACCTTCGGGATGTTCTTCTCCTCCTCCGGCGGCAGGTCGTACAGGTCCTTGTCGGAGGGCGCGCCCGGGTCGATCTGGTTACGGATGCCGTCCAGGCCGGCCATCATCAGCGCGGTGAAGGTCAGGTAGCCGGACTGCAGCGGATCCGGGAAACGGATCTCGATGCGGCGGGCCTTCGGGCTGGACACCCACGGGATGCGGCAGGAGGCCGAGCGGTTGCGCGCCGAGTAGGCCAGCATCACCGGCGCCTCGAAGCCCGGCACCAGGCGCTTGTAGCTGTTGGTGCCGGCGTTGGCGAAGGCGTTGATGGCGCGGGCGTGCTTGAAGATGCCGCCGATGTACCACAGCGCCAGCTGCGACAGGCCGCCATAGCCGTCGCCGGCGAACAGGTTCTTGCCGTCCTTGGACAGCGACTGGTGCACGTGCATGCCGCTGCCGTTGTCGCCGACGATCGGCTTGGGCATGAAGGTGGCGGTCTTGCCGTTGCGGTGGGCGACGTTCTTGACCACGTACTTCAGGGTCAGCAGCTCGTCGGCCTTCCGCACCAGGGTGTTGAAGCGGGTGCCGATCTCGCACTGGCCGGCGGTGGCCACCTCGTGGTGGTGGACCTCGACCGGGATACCGATCTCCTCCAGCACCTTGCACATCTCCGCGCGCAGGTCGTGCAGCGAGTCGGTCGGGGCCACCGGGAAGTAGCCGCCCTTCACGCCCGGGCGGTAGCCGGTGTTGCCGGTGTCGTACTCGCGGCCGCTGTTCCAGGCCGCCTCCTCCGACTCGATGTGGAAGAAGGTGTGGCCCATCTCGTTGGCGAAGCGCACCGCGTCGAAGATGAAGAACTCCGGCTCCGGACCGAAGAACGCGGCGTCGGCGATGCCCAGGGACTTCAGGTAGGCCTCGGCGCGCTTGGCCACGCCGCGCGGGCAGCGCGAATAGGCCTGCATGGTCGCCGGGTCCAGGATGTCGCAGGTCAGGACCAGGGTCGGATCGGCGGTGAACGGATCGATGAAGGCGGTGTCCGCGTCCGGCAGCAGCACCATGTCCGACTCGTTGATGCCCTTCCAGCCGGCGATCGACGAGCCGTCGAACATCTTGCCGTCCTCGAACAGCGACTCGTCGACGATGCTGGCGGGGAAGGTGACGTGCTGCTGCACGCCGCGCATGTCGACGAAACGCAGGTCGACGAACTCGACCTTGTTGTCCTTGATCAGCTTCTCAACGTTCTCCACGGACATCGCTTGCAAACCTCGGGTTGGTGGGTACCCCTTCCATAGCAGGGGCTGTGCCAACCCGCGGCGCGTACGTAAGCCATTGATTCGAATGTATTTCCACAGGAGTATGCGCCGCCCCGTCCAGCCATTTGCACTTTTCCTGTGCAGGAATGCACTGTAAAGGTGCACCTGGTGCGGTGCCACGCACCGCCGGCCGGTCACGTATGCTGGGCACCTTTGACCCCGCACCCGCCCGTGTCCGACATGCTCTCCGCCCTGCTGCTGGGCGTCCTCGAAGGCCTGACCGAGTTCCTGCCGGTGTCCAGCACCGGCCACCTGCTGATCGCCCAGCACTGGCTGGGCGCCCGCTCGGACTTCTTCAACATCGTCATCCAGGCCGGCGCGATCCTCGCCGTCACCCTGGTGTTCCGGCAGCGCCTGTGGGGCCTGCTCACCGGCCTGGACGACCCGGCCAACCGCGATTACGTGGCCAAGCTGGCGGTGGCCTTCCTGGTGACCGCACTGGTCGGCTTGCCGGTGCGCCTGGCCGGCTGGGAGCTGCCGGAGACGGTCACGCCGGTGGCCACCGCCCTGGTGCTGGGCGGCGTGTGGATGCTGGTGGCCGAACGCCTGGCCGAGCGCCGCGGCGACGTGGCCACGGTCAGCTGGAAGGTGGCGGTGCTGGTGGGCTTGGCCCAGGTGGTGGCCGGCGTGTTCCCCGGCACCTCGCGCTCGGCCGCGGCGATCTTCATGGCCATGCTGGCCGGCACCTCGCGGCGCCCGGCCGCGGCCGAATTCGTGTTCCTGGCCGGCATCCCGACCATGTTCGCCGCCAGCGGTTACGCCTTCGTGGAACTGGCCGCCGCGGGCGGCCTGGGCCGCGAGCCCTGGGACGAGGTGGCGCTGGCCTTCGCCGCCGCCACGGTGACCGGCTTTGCCGTGGTGCGCTGGCTGATGGGGTACATCAAGGCCCACCGCTTCACGGGCTTTGCGCTATACCGCATCGTGCTGGGCCTGCTGCTGCTGGCGTTGATGCCCGGACAGTAGCCCTCCGGCGCAGGGCCCGGCACACGTTCCCCCGACAAGGAGCCGCTGCCATGCGCCCTGCCACCCCGTATTTCCGCCTGGCACTGCCGGGCCTGCTGCTGGCCCTGGCCGCCTGCGGCAGCACCCCGCCAGCCGATCCGGCCAGCCCCGCGCCCGCCGCCGGGAAGGCCGCCGCGCCGGCGCTGCTGGCGGCCCACCACTGGTAGCTGCGCGAGGCCCGCGACGCCGCCGGCCGGCCCGTGCCGGCGCTGGCCGGACGCGCCGACCGGCCGGTGCAGCTGGATTTCGCCGACGGCCGCCTGGTGGTGTCCAACACCTGCAACCGCATGTCCGGCCGCTACCGGATCGAGGACGGGTTGCTGGTGATCGAGCGGCTGGTGTCCACGCTGATGGCCTGCCCGGACCCGGCGCTGATGGCCCTGGACCGCGAGCTGGGCACGCGCCTGGAAGGCCGGCCGCACCTGGCCCTGGAGGACGGTGGGCCGCCGCGGCTGGTGCTGGCCACCGCCGCCGGCGAGCGCCTGGTGTTCGCGGGCCGGCCCACCGCCGCCACCCGCTACGGCGGCGAACCGGAGCGGATCTTCCTGGAGGTGGCCGCCGAGACCCGGCCCTGCGAGCACCCGTTGATGGGGCAGGTGCAGTGCCTGCAGGTGCGCCGGCTGCATTACGACGAGCGCGGCCTGGCCGTGGGCGACCCCGGGCCCTGGGAGAACTTCTCCGGGCCGATCGAGGGCTACCGGCACCAGCCGGGCGTGCGCAACGTGCTGCGCGTGGACCGCTACGTGCGCGAGCCGGCGCCGGCCGACGCCTCGCGCTACGCCTACGTGCTGGACATGGTGGTCGAGTCGAAGCAGGTCGCCCCGTAGCCGCTCAGGCCATCGGCTGGCGCAGCAGGGTCCGCAGCTTCTCCGGCGCGCTGCGCCGCGGATCGTCCAGGTAGATCTCGTGGTGCCGGCCGCGCAGCGTCGAGCGTTCGCCGATCCAGGCGTGCAGGCGCGCGATGGCCGCCCCCTCGTCCCGGTACGGCCCCACGTGCAGCACCTGCGCGCAACGCCCTTCGGTGAAGGTTTCCAGGCGCAGTCGCTCCAGCGCCGGCAGCGCCTTCTTCGCGCGCACGCCGGCCACCGCTTCGGCGACCAGCTCCGCGCCCGCCTCCGGCGGCTGCATGATCATCGCCGTCCACCGCCAGGCGGCGCGTTCGCCGCGCAGGAAGCTGGCCGGGTCGTCCGCCCACCACAGGCCTTCCAGCGGCATCACCACGTAGTCCAGCGCGTGCCGGCGCCTGAGCGCGAACTTCACCGCGTAGGACACCGCGTACAGCGCCTCCACGGCCTCGCGCCAGGCCGGCACGGTGTCCGGGTCGCCGCCGCCGTCGACCATCAGGAAGGGGAAGGCGGGAACGTCCAGCTCGACGATGCCCGCTGCCGGACGGTACAGCGGTCCCAGGCGGCGCTTGAGGTCGATCTTCGCGACGCCCCCCCGCGACTCAGCCCAGCTGCGGATTGAGCGTGTAGGTGCCGTACAGGACCGCCTCGGCCAGCACGTGGCCCTGCATGGCGCGCAGCACGTCGGCGGCAGTGAACCGCTCCGGCAGCTCCAGCCTGTCCACGTCCAGTGCGAACAGGCGGAAGAAGTAGCGGTGCACGCGCAGGTCGTTGAACGGCGGGTACGGGCCGGCGTAGCCGAAGTAGGCGCCGCCCATGTCGGCGTCGCCGGCGAACCAGCCGGGGTAGTCGTTCAGGCCCTGGCGCGCGCCGGCCCGGCCCGGCGGCTGCCGCTTGCCCTTCGCGGTGACGCCATCGCTGCAGCTGCCGGCCGCGATCTGGCGCACGTCGGCGGGGATGTCGGCCATCGCCCAGTGCACGAATTCCGCGCGCGGCTGTTCGACCGGAATCTGCAGGTCCTGGCGGCCGACGGTCCCCGGCACCGTCGGCGCGTCCGGGTCGATGCACAGCAGGGCGAAGGAGCGGGTCCCGTCGGGGACCCCGTCCCAGGCCAGGTGCGGGTTGCGATTGGGCGCGAACCCGTCGGGCCGGCCCATGGCGAACTCGGCCGGGATCCGGCCGCGATGCTCGAAACTGTCGCTCCAGATGCGCATGGCAGTCCTCCGTGGTCAGTGTTCAGGGTAGCCCAGGCGCACGGCCACCGGCTGCAGGCGCGCGAACGCGTCGGCCAGCAGCCCGGTGTAGGCGCGCCAGCGCCCGGCGGGCAGCCCGCGCGGATCGCGCGGGGCCGGCGGCAGCGGGAAGCCGAGCGCCTGGCCGAGGCGGGCGGCCAGCTGCGGCGGATCGGCCAGCACCTCGTCCAGGCGCAGCAGCACGTGCGGGTACAGGTCCTGCTCGTGCAGCTGCGCCACCTGCTCCAGCCGCGCCGCCAGCCACGCGGCGGCCGCCCCGGGCGCCTCCAGCGCGAACGGCGCGCCGCCGGCGATCCAGCCCAGCAGCATGTCGCGCGGGTCGCGCAGGGCCAGCAGCAGGCGGCCCTCCGGCAGGTGCGGGCGCAGCGCCAGCAGCAGTGCGTTGTCCCACCACGGCAGCCAGTCCACCGCAACGCCGTTGCCGATGCCGCGCGCCGGCAGGGCACGGCGCCAGCGCGCCACCAGCTCGTCCGGCGGCAGCCGGCCCGCGGCCAGCGCCGCGGCGGTGGCGGGGCTGCAGCGGATCGTCCGGCGGCCGCGGGCCGAAGCGGTCGCGCAGCACCGGACCGCCGCCGGCCACCAGGGTGTCCACCACCCGCTCCACGCCCGAGCCCGGCGCACCCCATACCAGCAGCACCTGCGTCTCCGGCGCCGGCGCGGCCGCGTCCGGCCACGGGCCGGCGACCTCCGCCGGCGGTGGCGGCGGCGGCAGCCGCCCGCCGTGCTCGGCGTGCAGCGCCAGCCATTCGGCCAGGGCCTGGTCCGGGCGCCCGGCGCGGTCGAGCAGCTGGCCCAGCCAGCTGCGCACACCGGCGCGCGCGGCCTCCTCCGTCTGCGCCGCCAGCAGCGCACGGGCCTGCGCCAGCGCGGCCTCGGCGTCGCGCTCCAGCAGGGTCTCGGCCAGCATGCGGCCAGCCACGAAGTCCTCCGGGCGCAGCGCCAGCACGCGCCGCGCGAACGCCTCGACCCCGGCCGGGTCGCCGGCGCGCTCGCGGTCGAACAGCGCCGCGTGCAGTGCCGGCACGTGCTCCGGCATGGCCGCCAGCCAGCGCTCCAGCACCTGCGCGCCCTCGGCGGTGCCGGGCGTCTCCAGTACCAGGCGGGCGGACCACGCCGCGCCGGCATCGGGGTGCGCGGCCAGCACCGACTCGAGCGTGGCGCGGGCCTGTTCGCGCTCGCCGCGCGCCTGCCACAGCCGCATCAGCCCGTCCAGCACCGCCAGGTCGTCCGGCAGCCCGTCCAGCGCGCGGCGCAGGTGGGCCAGCGCCTCCCCGGCGCGGCCGGCGCGCAGCGCGTACAGGCCCGCGGCCCGGTACAGGGCCGGGGCGGCCTCGCCCTCCAGCAGCGGCGCCAGCACGTCCACGGCCTCGCCGGGACGGCGCTGGGCGTCGACCAGCTGGGCCAGCAGCGGCCGCAGCTTCGCCGCGGCCGGAGGCGCCAGCTCCATCACCCGGCGCAGCGCCTGCTCGGCGAACGCCAGGTGGCCGCGGGCCAGGTAGGCCAGGGCCAGCACCGACAGCAGCTGCGGATCGTCCGGCAGCCGCTCGGCCGCGGCGCTGGCGTGGCGCAGCGCCTGCTCGGCGTCGCCGCGGCGCAGGGCCAGCATCGCCTGCACCGTGGCCAGGTGCGGGTCGCCCTCCGGGGCGATGCGCGCGGCGGTGCGCAGGGCCTGCCCGGCCGCGTCCAGGTCGCCGCGCAGCAGCGCCAGCCGCGCCTGCGCCAGGTAGGCCGGCACCAGGTTGGGGTCCAGGCCCAAGCTCTGGTCCAGGGCCTCGCGCGCGGCTTCCAGGCGGCCGCCCTGCACCAGCAGCACGGCACGGTCCATGTGCAGCCAGGCGTTCTCCGGCGCCAGGCGGAGGGCCTCGTCCAGCGCGGCCAGCGCCGCGTCCGGATCGCCGGACTGGGCCAGGGCCACGGCCAGGGCGTGCCGGGCGGCCGCATCGTCGGGGGAGGCCTCGGCCCATTCGCGGGCCAGGGCCAGAGCCTTGTCCAGGTCGCCGCCCTGCAGCGCCTGCTGGATCGCTTCCTGCATGGTTTCCGGGACTTTCGCGTGGAAAAGTCCCGAGTGTAACGGGCCGGCTCAGTCCGCCGGGAGGGCCGCGCACAGGCGCGCGGCCAGCCAGCGCTCGGCGAAGCCGTCGCCGGCCAGGTTCTCCACGAAGGCGCAGTGGCCGCCCCAGCGCGCCACCTCCAGGCGCGCCGTGGACGGCAGGCGCCAGCGCCGAAAGTCCTCGAACGGGATCACCGGATCGTCCTGCGCCATGAGGATGTCGGCCGGCACCTGCAGCCCGGCCAGGCGGTCGCCGGCGATGGAGTAGCTGTCGAAGTAGGCGTCCAGGCTGTCGAAGCCGGCGTGGCGCTGCGCCAGCCAGGCCATCAGCCCGCGCATGTCCTGGGCCAGCACCGAGTCGTCCCAGCGGTAGCGCTCGGGGAACAGCTCGCGCTTGCGCCGCAGCGAGCTGCGCCACTTGCGCCGGAAGTACCAGTCGTAGATCGCCGGGGCCCGCTCCATGTGCGCCAAGGTGGTGGCCGGGTCCACCAGCGGGCAGACCGCGGCGATGTGCCGCAGCGGCAGGCCGGCGACGCGGGCGCACAGGCCCAGGCGCAGGGCGAAGTTGCCGCCCAGCGAGTAGCCGGCTACCACCAGGTCGCGCACGCGCAGGCGCCGCACCATGTCGACGGCGGCGTGCACCACCTCGTCCAGACGGTTGGAGTGGAACAGCTCCTCGTTGAGGTGGTGGGTCTGGCCGTGGTCGCGGAAGTTGAGGCGGAACACCTCGAACCCGCAGCGCAGCAGGCGGGCTGCGGCCAGGCGCATGTAGCCGGACTCGGCGCTGCCCTCCCAGCCGTGCAGCAGCAGGGCCATGCCGCGCGCGCGCGCGCCGGGGACGCGGCTGTGCCAGCCCTGCAGGCGCGCGCCGTTGCCGCCGTCGAGGATCAGCTCCCGGGTGTGCGCGCCGGTGGCGGCCAGGGCGCGGCGGCCACGCAGGCGGCGCAGGTGGCTGGAGCCGAGCACCGACTGCAGGTGGGGATTGCGCAGCAGCAGCGGCGGCAGGTAGTCGGCCGCCGTCGGCATGGGCACCCCCGCTCCGGTCCGGCCCGCATCCACAGCCATCACCCCCGCCGGCCGCGCCTCACCGCCCCATCACCGCCACGATGCGTTCGCGCGCCTGTTCGGCGATGCGGCGGCGCCCCTCCACGTTGCCCGGCGGGATCGGCTCCAGGAAGTGCACCTCGGCCACCCGCGCCGGCTCGCCGAGCAGGCGGAAGAAGTTGGCCACGAAGCTCTCGCCCGGGCCGAAGGCCACCACGGTCTGGGCGCCGCCGCCCTCGCCGTAGCGCAGGGCCACCGGCTGCACCGGCACCTGCGCCTCGACCGCGGCCTGGAAGATGCGGGCGTGGAACGGCCCCACCTCGCGGCCGTCGCGGGTGCGCCCCTCCGGGAACACGCCCACCGAGCGGCCCGACTCAAGGCGCCGGCGCATCTCCTCCATCACGCCGTTGAGCGAGTCGCTGTTGCCGCGCTGGTGGAAGATGGTCTGCCCGCGCGCCGCCAGCCAACCGACCACCGGCCAGCCGGCGATCTCGCGCTTGGCCACGAAGCCCATCATGCGCTGGCTGTGCAGGACCTCGATGTCCACCCAGCTGACGTGGTTGGCCACGAACAGGGTCGGGCCGGGCAGCGGCGCGCCGACCCGGCGCAGGCGGAAGCCGAAGATCCACATCAGCCCGGCCGACCAGGCGCGCACCGCGCGGTCGGCGACGGTCTCCTGGCCCCAGCGCCGGCGCCCCAGCACCGGCGCCTGGCACAGCAGGCACAGCGGCAGGGACACCAGCAGGTGCAGCAGCAGCAGCGGGAGGCGGTAGAGGTAACGGAGACTGCGCGCCAGGCCACCGGCCCTGGCGCGATGGGGATGCTGAGCCATAGGGCGCCCACGATACCGGATGCGCCGCCGCCTGCGCATCCGTCCCCTCAGCCCACCGGCACCACCGCCAGGGTCAGGCGCGAGACGCACACCGGCCGGGCGCGCTCGTCCTCGATGCGGATCTCCCAGACCTGGGTGGTCCGGCCCACGTGCAGGGCGCGGGCGGTGCCGGTGACCACGCCCTCGCGCACCGCGCGCAGGTGGTTGGCATTGATCTCCAGGCCCACGGCCATCTGCCGGCGGGTGTCCAGGCACAGGTTGCCGGCGCTGCTGCCCAGGGTCTCGGCCAGCACCACCGAGGCGCCGCCGTGGAGCAGGCCGTACGGCTGGCGGGTGCGCGGCTCCACCGGCATGGTCGCACGCAGCCAGTCCTCGCCGGCGGCGGTGAAGACGATGCCCAGGTGCTCGATCAGGGTGCCCTGGCTGAGGCGGTTGAGCGCGTCCAGGTCGACGGGGGCGCGGAAGATCATGGAGGTGCGGGTTCCCGGGGTGGCTAGAGGATCGGCACCAGGCCGGCGCCGAAGGCGGGGAGCATACGCGTGATCAGCGAGCGCGGCCCCAGGCTGACCTCGGGGAAGTCGCCGACCGGCTCGTAGCAGCGGTGGAAGTCCGGCGCGGTGCGCGGCAACGGCGCCGGGCAGTCCGGGCCCGGGCGGAACTCGTAGTTGGTGGCGTAGCGCCACGGCCACACGTCCAGCACCGGCGAACGCTCCAGCACCTTGCCCACGCTGTAGTTCAGGCCCGACAGCACCGGCGGCCTGGAGCGCGGCGCCACGGCCCAGGCGTTGCCCGGGGCGATGTCGCGCTCGATGCTGGCGGCCAGCGCCCGGGCGAAGGCCGGGTCCTCGATCACCACCACCGCCTCGGTGTTGTAGTTCTCGCTGCGCGGGTCGAAGTTGTGCGTGCCGATCACGCCGATGCGGCGGTCGATCACCAGTGACTTGGCGTGCAGGCCCATGCGCGAGCCGCTGCGGGTCACCGGCAGCGGCCGGTTGGCCGGGGCGCTGGCGCGCAGAAGCGACGGCCGGGTCTCGGTGCGCAGCTTGTCCTCCACCTGGCGCGGCTGCGGGCCGCGGCTGCCGCCCAGGCTGCCGCCGGGAAGCTCGCTGCGCGGCACCGTGGGGCCGGCGTCGGCGCCGGGGAGCCAGGACAGGGCCGGGTCCACCGGCGGATCGGCCGGGAACGGCTTGTACTCGTACAGGTCGAAGCCCAGCTCGCGCACGTTGCGGCGCTTGTACTTGTAGCTGAGCGCGTAGACGATCGGGTTGTCGGTGGCCGCCAGACTGTTGGTCGACACCACCACCCGTGGCGGCCGCGGGCGCGCGCGCAGCTCGCGGAACACCTCCACCGCGCGGTCGGACAGCACCAGGTACGGGGTCTGCAGCAGCACCTCGCGCTCGGCGTGGGACAGCAGGCTGGCCAGCCCGGGCGCGCCGCCGTCGGTGACGCCCTCGTGGTGCTTGTCCGGGCGGTCGGCCAGGTAGGCCACCCGGCCCACCGGCAGGGCGCGGCCGGCCAGGCGCTCGCGCACCAGCGCCGGGTCGGCGGCCACCGCCGACATCCGCTCCACCCGCTCCGGGTGCGCCGGCCGCGCCGGCGGCATCTCCGGCACCCCGCGCGCGAGCAGCAGCTTGCCCACGTCGCGCAGGTGCGCCACCGGCACGGCGCGGCGGTCGTTCCAGTACTCCTGGAAGTTGCGCGCCATCTCCCGCACCACCGGGCCGGCCACCAGCACGTCGCGGTCGCGGAAGTTGTACTGCCGGTCCCAGTCGTAGTAGTCGTCCTGGTAGTTGCGCCCGCCGGTGATGCCCACCGCGTCGTCCACCACCAGCAGCTTGTTGTGCATGCGCTGGTTGAAGCGGCGGAAGCAGCACAGCACGCTGGCGGCGTAGTGCAGGTAGTTGGGCTTGGCCAGGCCGAAGGTCGGGTTGTAGATGCGCAGCTCCAGGTTGGCGTGCGCGCCGGCCAGGGCGGCGAGGATGTCCAGGTCGGCGATGGCCGACAGCTGGTCGATCAGCAGCCGCACCTTCACCCCGCGGCGGGCCGCGGCCAGCAGCTCGTCCAGCACCAGGCGGGCGCTGTCGTCCTTGTCGAAGATGTAGGTCTGCAGGTCGATGCGCCGGGTCGCGCCGCGGATCAGGTCCAGGCGCGCCACCAGCGCGTCGGCGCCGCTGTCCAGGATCAGCGCGTAGTGGCGCGGCGCCTCCGGCGCGGAGGCGGCGAAGGCCTGCCCGGCCAGGCCGCGCAGCGGCGAGGGCGGGGCGCAGCGGTCCGGACGCTGGCAGTTCACCGTGGTGTCGCGCGCGGCCAGGGCCACGGCCTCGGCCTGCGCGCGCTTCTCCGGGGACAGCGTGGCGCAGGCGGCCAGCGGCAGCAGCAGGGTCAGCAGCAGCAGGCGCAGCGGCAGCCTCATGGCGCCTCCTCCCGCAGCCACACCTGCATGACGAAGCGGACCCGGTCGGACAGCACCATCCGCCAGTCGGCCATGCCGTAGCGGCCGCGGTCGATGTCCCCGCGCACCGACACCGGGCAGTCGCGGCCGGGACGGGCGCAGGCGGCCGGTGCCACCTCCAGAACCTCGGCGTGGGTGTGCGCGCGCAGGGTCAGATGGCCGCGCAGCGGACCGCCGGCGGCCAGCACGGCCGGGTCGTAGGGCTCGGACACGAACTCCATCCACGGATACCGCAGGGGGTCGAAGAAGTGCTCGCCGCGCATCCAGGCGGTGTAGCGCGGACGGCCGGGGATGACCGCCTCGGCCGTGGCCACGCGCAGGCGCACGCGGTGACGGCCGTCGGCCAGCCGCTCGACCAGGCCCTCGTAGCGCGGGAACTCGCCCCCCAGGCGGTGGCCGACGCGGGTGCGGACCTCGAAGCCCAGGTGGCTGCGCGCCGGATCGACCCGCAGCGGCGGCTGCGACGCGGACACCGGCGCGGCGCTGCCGGGCGGCGCCAGCAACGCCGCCAGCAGGAACCAGGGCATCCACCTGCGTTCCCGGACCGGCCGCACCATGCGCTCAGGGCCACCAGAACGCCGACAGGCGACCCACGCCCGGCTCGATGTCCGTCCCCGGCAGCGACAGCACCGCCACCGCCGCGGTGGGCATGCCGCGGTACTGGCCGGACTGGCCGCTGTGCAGCAGCGCCACCAGCCGCTCCATGCCGGGGTTGTGGCCCACCAGCATCAGCCGCTCGACCTCCCGGTGCTCCTGCAGCAGGCCGATCAGCGTGCCGAGCGTGGCCTCGTAGATGGCCTGCTCCAGCCGCTGCTCGACGTAGCCGGCGACCTGCAGCACCGCCTCCAGCGTCTCGCGGGCGCGCCGCGCCGGCGAGCACAGCACGCAGTCGGGCACCAGGCCCTGGGCCAGCAGCCAGCGCCCGGCGGCCTCGGCCTCGGCCAGGCCCTGCGCCGACAGCGGCCGGTCGATGTCGGCCTGGCCCGGCGCGGCCGGCTCGGCGTGCGCATGGCGCAGCAGGATCAGTTCGCGCACGCGGGCTCCCCGTTCATGCCTTGGCGATCCATTTCAGCAGCGGTTCCCAGTCGGCCTGATGCTCGCGCACTTGGGCCGAACGGTAGTCGAACAGGCTGCGCCCCAGACCCACCAGGACCACGTAGGCCTGGGTGTCGCGCAGCTGCGCCAGCACCGGGTAGGGCCAGCCCTGCAGCATCTCCAGCGCCTGCCGGGAGGCGTGCGTCCACGGCCGGGTGCGGTTGAGCACCAGCCCCACCGGCAGGCGCCGCTGGCGCACCCGCGGCACTTTGCCAAGGGTGTTGAGGAATTCCACGGTGGCCTCGATGTCCAGGGCCGAGGGCTGCACCGGCACCACCACCGCGTCGGCGGCCTCCAGCAGCCCCTCCAGGTCGCCGGCCAGGGCGCCGGCGCGCGCGTCGATCACCATCTGCTGGCTGTCGGCCGGCACCGCGGCGCGCCAGTTGCGGCGGGTGGCGTCCACCGGCAGCACCGCGCTGTCCAGCGCCGCGCGCCGCTGCGCCCAGCGGGTGGCCGAATGCTGGGGGTCGGCGTCGGCCAGCACCGTACGCCTGCCCTGCAGGGCCGAATGGGCCGCCAGGTGGGTCGCGATTGTGGTCTTGCCCACGCCGCCCTTGGAACCGGCCACCAGAATCGTCTTCATCCGCGGCTGCCTCCCGATTGGCCTGCCGGCAGGGTACACCGCGTGCCGTGGCGGCGGTAGGAAGCGCGCCGGCCGGCTTGCTATCGTGGCGCGGATCCCCCCGGACCGCCGTATGAGCCAGCTGCAGGACCTGACCGCCCTGATCCGCGCCAACACCCCGCTGGTGGTGGTGGAGACACGCGACGAGGACCGGGTGGTGGAGCTGTTCCGGCAGTCCCTGCTGCACGTGTGGCGGGCACTGTACCGCTGGACCATCACCGAGGGGCTGCGCCGCCTGGACCTGGACCGCGAGGATCCGCCCGAGGGCCCGCCGGACGCCTCCTCGGTGCTGCGCGCCATCCAGGCCGCCGAACAGCGCGGCATCTACCTGCTGCTGGACTTCCACCCCTACCTCGGCTACGCCAGCCACCAGCGCCTGCTGCGCGACATCATCCAGCGCCGCCACTGCCAGCCGCACGTGGTCGTGCTGGTCGGCGCGAAGGTGGAGCTGCCGGCGGAGCTGGAAAGCCTGGCGGTGCGCTTCACCCCGCGCCTGCCGGACGCGGCCGCGCTGCTGAAGCTGGTGCGCGAGGAGGCCGCGGCCTACGCGCGCGAGAACGGCGGGCGCCGGGGCGAGGCCGACCCGGGGGCGGGGAAGCAGATCGTGCGCCCCCTGCAGGGCCTGGACCTGCACGACGCGCGCCGCATCGCCCGCCAGCTGATCCACACCGACGGCGCCCTCACCGCCTCCGACCTGCCGCAGCTGGCCCGGCTGAAGTACGAGCTGCTCAACCGCAGCGGCCACCTGCACTACGAGTACGACGCGGCCGGCTTTTCCGAGGTGGCCGGCGCGGCCCGGCTCAAACGCTGGATCGGCCTGCGCCGCGCGGCCTTCGCCGGCAACGCGCCCCCGGGCCGGGACCCGCCGCGGGGCGTGCTGCTGCTGGGCGTGCAGGGCTGCGGCAAGTCGCTGCTGGCCAAGGCCATCGCCGGCGAGTTCCAGGTGCCGCTGCTGCGCCTGGACTTCGGCACGCTTTATGCCAAGTACCACGGCGAGACCGAGGCCAACCTGCGCACCGCGCTGGCCTCGGCCGAGCAGCTGGCCCCATGCGTGCTGTGGATCGACGAGATCGAGAAGGGGGTGGCGGCCGACGCCGGCGAGGGCGACGGCGGCGTGTCGCGGCGCGTGCTCGGCTATCTGCTGACGTGGATGGCCGAGCGCAAGGCGCCGGTGTTCCTCGTGGCCACTGCCAACCAGGTGCAGCACCTGCCGGCCGAGCTGCTGCGCAAGGGCCGCTTCGACGAGATCTTCTTCGTGGACCTGCCCGGCCCGGAGGCGCGGGTGGAGCTGCTGCGCATCCACCTGCGCGAACGCGGCCTGGACCCGGAGGCGTTCGCGCTGCCCGCGCTGGCCGCGGCCGGCGCGGGCTTCTCCGGCGCCGAGATCGAGCAGGCCATCGTCTCCGGCCTGTACGCCGCCCATGCCGAGCAGCGCCCGCTGGACACCACGCTGCTGATGCAGGAGATCCGCGGCACCCGGCCGCTGTCGGTGCTGATGGCCGAGCAGGTCGAGGCCCTGCGCGCCTGGGCGGCCACGCGCACGGTGCCGGCGGCCTGAGCGCGCGGCGCTCAGGCCACGTGCGCCAGCAGCCAGGCCCAGGCCGGCAGGGTCGCCAGCGACAGCACGATGCCGTAGCCGACCAGGCCCGCGCACAGGCGCGGGGCCAGGCCGTGGGCCATGGCCAGGCCGGCGGCCGAGACCATGCCCGGCATGGCCGATTCCAGCACGTTGGCCGAGAGCATCTCCTTCGGCATGCCGAACAGCAGCGACAGCGGCAGGGCGATGGCCGGCATCACCACCAGCTTCAGGCCCAGGCCGGCGGCCAGCGGGCCCAGCTCGCCGCGCGGCAGGCGCAGGCGGATGGCCAGGCCCACCGCCAGCATCACCAGCGGCAGCATGGCGTCGGCCAGGCGCTGCAGGCCCGCGGCGATCCACTCCGGCGGCCGCTCCGGCATCAGGGTCAGGCCGAACAGCAGCGCCCAGAACGGCGGGAAGCGCAGCACGCGCCCCAGCATCCGGCGCGCGCCCGGCGTGCCGTTGCCGCCGTAGCGGGCGCAGATGTACAGGCCCACGCTGGACAGCAGCATGAAGGTGCCGAACTGGTCGTACACCACCGCGTACTGCACCGCGTGCTCGCCCAGCAGCGCGCGCACCATCGGGTAGCCGACGAAGCTGGAGTTGCCCAGGCCCACCAGCAGCAGCAGCGCCGCATACTCTCCGCGGCCGAACTTCCAGATCCGCGCGGCCAGGCCGACCAGCAGCCAGGTGGCCAGCATCAGGATCCAGGGCGTGGCCGCCACGCCCAGCAGCGACCACTGCATGTGCAGGCGCGGCACGTACAGCAGCACCGCCGCCGGCAGGCACACGTACAGCACCACCCGGTTGAGGGTGTCGGCGGCGTTGTCCGGCAGCAGGGTGGTGCGGGCCATGGCCATGCCCAGGGCGAGCATGGCCAGGATCAGGGCGAAAGCGTCAAATGCCATTGTCAGCTCGGTTGCGGCGCCAGCGGCCGCGATAGCCGCGGCGCGCCCGGCGCGGCCGCGGCGTGGCCAGGCCCCAGCCACCGGGCGCGCGGCGCCGGCCTGGCGGGCTCCGCGCGTCCACCGCACGGCGCCGACCGCGGCGCACGCCACGGGCACGGCACGCCGCGGCGTGCCCACGGGTGCGCTGCGGGTGGATGTCCGGCTGGGTGCAGGTCACGGGAGGGGCCGTCGGGCGCCGGTCCGGCGCCGGCCCATTTTCGCATGCCGGCTCAGGGCCAGGACGGCGGGTCGGCGCGCCAGGCCTCCAGCACCTCGGCCAGCACCGCGCGGTCGGCCTCGTCCCAGTCCGGCAGCAGCCGCGGAAAGTTGGCCGCGTCGGTCCACAGCGTCGGCTCGGTGCGCACCGCCGCCGCGTACCAGGCCACCGCCTCGCGCTGCCGGCCCAGGCGCCACAGCGCCAGGGCCAGGGTCGGCGGCTGCCAGGACGGCGCCTTGGGCCAGCCGCCGATCAGCGTGCGCCATTGCTCCAGCGCCTGCTGCACCTCGCCGGCACGGTACAGGTCCCAGGCGTAGTTCCAGGTCACCGCGCGCTGCAGCCGGGTGTTGTTGGCGGCGTTGCGCTGCGCGCCCTGGTACAGGCTGTGGCCCAGCTCCGTGCGGCCCGAGCGCATGGCCACGTGCGCCAGCTGCGCGCTGGCCTCCACGTCCTCGGGCCGGCGCTGCACGCGCGCGGCCAGCCGCTCCACCCCCCCCCCGCCCTCGCCGGGCACGGCCACGATCGGCCGGGTGGTGTAGCGGTCCTCGTCGAAGTAGAACTCGCGCGGCGCCGGCAACGACTGCGCCTGCGCCGCCGCTGCCAGCAGGAGCGATCCAAGACACAACCACGTGCGAAACCCCATCGCGCGTTCCCCCGGTGCTCAGGACGTTCAGGACCCCCGAGGATAGCGGCATGAAGCACACCCGTTGCGTGGCAACCGTCACACAACGGACCCTTGTTATCATCCGCCCCGGCCGGCGCCGCCCGGTCGCGCCCGCCGCACAGGGCCCGCCATGAACAGCACCGTCCCCCCCGCTCCCTCCTCCGCCCCGGTCGACCTCCAGTACACGCTGGAGGACCGGTATACGCGCCAGAAGGGCCGCATCTCCCTGTCCGGCGTGCAGGCGCTGGTACGCCTGCCGCTGATGCAGCAGCTGCGCGACGCGGCGGCCGGGCTCGACACCGCCGGCTTCATCAGCGGCTACCGCGGCAGCCCGCTGGGCGGCTTCGACCTGGAACTGTGGCGCGCGCGCAAGCACCTGGAAGCGGCCAAGGTGCGCTTCCAGCCGGGCCTCAACGAGGACCTGGGCGCGACCATGGTCTGGGGCACGCAGCAGACCAACCTGTTCCCCGGGGCGAAGGTCGATGGCGTGTACGCCATGTGGTACGGCAAGGGCCCGGGCGTGGACCGCTGCGGCGACGTGTTCAAGCACGGCAACGCCGCCGGCACCTCCAGGCATGGCGGCGTGCTGGCGCTGGCCGCCGACGACCATGCCTGCCGCAGCTCGACCTTGCCGCACGGCAGCGAGGACGAGTTCGTCAGCGCGATGATGCCGGTGCTCAACCCGGCCGGGGTGCAGGACATCCTCGACCTGGGCCTGGTCGGCTGGGCGATGAGCCGCTACACGGGGCGCTGGATCGGCTTCAAGACCATCGCCGAGACGGTGGAATCCTCCGCCTCGGTGGACGTGGACCCGTTCGCGCGCCGGATCGTGCTGCCGGAGGATTTCGAGCTGCCGCCGGGCGGACTCAACATCCGCTGGCCCGATCCGCCGCTGGAGCAGGAGATGCGCCTGCACCGCTACGCGGTGCGCGCGGCGCAGGCCTTCGCCCGCGCCAACCGGATCGACCGCATCGTGCTGGACTCGCCGCGCGCGCGGCTGGGCATCGTCACCACCGGCAAGAGTTACCTGGACGTGCTGCAGGCGCTGGAATACCTGGGTCTGGACGAGGAAGCCTGCCGCGACATCGGCATCCGCGTGTACAAGGTCGGCATGAGCTGGCCGCTGGAACCGGAGGGCATCGCCGCCTTCGCCCGCGGGCTGGAGGACATCGTCGTGGTGGAGGAAAAGCGCGCCTTCATCGAGCGGCAGATGAAGGAGCAGTTCTACAACTGGCCGGAGGCCTGGGGCCGGCGGCCGAGCATCGTCGGCAAGTACGACGAGCAGGGCGAGTGGATCCTGCCCTCCACCGGCGAGCTGACCCCGGCCACCATCGCCGGCGTCATCGGCCGGCGCATCCAGCGCTTCTTCACCACCGAGTCCATCGAGCAGCGCCTGCGCTGGATGGAGCAGAAGGAGGCGGAGATGGCGCTGCCGCGCGCCAACTTCCCGCGCGTGCCGCACTACTGCTCCGGCTGCCCGCACAACACCAGCACGCGCGTGCCCGAGGGCTCGCGCGCGCTCGGCGGCATCGGCTGCCACTACATGGTCACGTGGATGGACCGCAACACCGACACCTTCACCCACATGGGCGGCGAAGGCGTCACCTGGGCGGGGCAGGCGCCGTTCACCGAGACCGGGCACGTGTTCCAGAACCTCGGCGACGGCACCTACTTCCACAGCGGCTCACTGGCCATCCGCCAGGCCGTCGCCGCCGGGGTCAACATCACCTACAAGATCCTCTACAACGACGCGGTGGCCATGACCGGCGGCCAGCCGGTGGACGGCGTGCTGAGCGTCCCGGACATCGCCTGGCAGATGCGCGCCGAGGGCATCCACACCATCGTCGTGGTCAGCGACGACATCGGCAAATGGTCGCGCCGCGACCTGTTCCCGCCGGGCGTGGAGTTCCACGACCGCAAGGAACTGGACGAAGTGCAGCGGCGCCTGCGCCAGGTCAAGGGCGTGTCGATCTTGATCTACGACCAGACCTGCGCCACCGAGAAGCGGCGCCGGCGCAAGCGCGGCAAGCTCGAGGACCCGGCCAGGCGCGTGGTGATCAATTCGCTGGTGTGCGAGGGCTGCGGCGACTGCGGGCAGAAGAGCTTCTGCGTCTCGGTGCTGCCGCTGGAGACCGAGTTCGGGCGCAAGCGCCAGATCGACCAGTCCAACTGCAACAAGGACTACAGCTGCGTCGAGGGCTTCTGCCCCAGCTTCGTCACCGTGCACGGCGGGCGCCTGCGCAAGGGCCCGCGCGCGCAGGCCGAGGCCCTGCTCGACAACCTGCCCGAGCCGCAGGTGCGCACCGGCCTGGAGCGGCCCTGGAACATCCTGATCACCGGCGTGGGCGGCACCGGTGTGGTCACCATCGGCGCGCTGCTGGGCATGGCCGGCCACCTGGAGGGCAAGGGCGCGACCGTGCTCGACCAGACCGGCCTGGCGCAGAAGGGCGGCGCGGTGACCACCCATGTGCGCCTGGCGCGGCGCCCGGAGGACATCCACGCCGTGCGCATCGCCGCCGGCGAGGCCGACCTGGTGCTGGGCTGCGACATGGTGGTGGTCAACGACTACTGGTCGCTGTCCAAGGTGCGCCCGGAGCGCTCGGAGGTGGTGCTCAACACCTACCAGGCCATGCCTGGCAGCTTCACCACCCGCCCGGACCTGCACTTCCCCGCGGCCGAGATCATCGCCGCGGTACGCCTGGCCCTGGGCGGGCGGCAGCCGCGCCTGCTCGACGCCACCCAGCTGGCCACCGCGCTGCTTGGCGATGCCATCGCCACCAACCTGTTCATGCTCGGCTACGCCTGGCAGCTGGGCCTGGTGCCGCTGTCCCACGCGGCGCTGATGCGCGCCATCGAGCTCAACGGCGCGGCGGTGGAGATGAACAGGCAGGCCTTCGCCTGGGGCCGCCTGGCCGCGGTGGACCCGGAGGCGGTGGCCCGCGCCGCCGGCCTGCAGGTCGGGGCCGGCGGCCACGACGCGGGCCGCGCCGCCGAGCTGCGCGAGCTGCCGCCGGGACAGTGGGAAGGCAGCGAGTGGGGCAGCCCCAGCGCGCCGCGCCCGCAGGAGCACGGCCACGGCCGCCAGGTCCTGCCCGAGCACGGCCCCGGCGAACCTGTCCTGCTGCCGGTGGACGATCTGCGCCTGTCGCGCGACCTGGACGAGCTGATCGCCCGCCGCGAGCGCTTCCTCACGGACTACCAGGACGCCGCCTACGCACGCCGCTACCGCGAGCTGGTGGACCGCGTGCGCGCCACCGAGCAGGCGCGCGTGCCCGGCTCCACCGCGCTGACCGAGGCGGTGACGCGCTACGCCTTCAAGCTGATGGCATACAAGGACGAGTACGAGGTGGCGCGGCTGTACACCAGCGGGCCGTTCCTGCGCCGCCTGCAGCAGCAGTTCGAGGGCGGGTACACCCTGCGCTTCCACCTGGCCCCGCCGCTGCTGGCCGACCGCGACGAGCAGGGCCGCCTGGTCAAGCGCGAGTACGGCCCGTGGATGCTCACCGCGTTCCGCTGGCTGGCGAAGCTGAAGTTCCTGCGCGGCACCGCCTTCGACCCGTTCGGCCGCACCGCCGAGCGGCGCGCGGAGCGGCAGCTGATCGACGACTACTTCGCCACCGTCGGGCGCCTGCTGGCCAGGCTGGATGCCGGCAACCTGGACCTGGCGGTGGAGATCGCACGCATCCCCGAGCAGATCCGTGGCTACGGCCACGTCAAGGAGGCGCACCTGCAGCGCGCGCTGGCGCGCCAGGCCGAGCTGCTGGCGCGGTGGGACGATCCGCTGCGCATCGTGCCCGACGCGCGCGCGGCCTGAGCGTCCAAAGAAAAGCGCCCGCACGGCGGCGGGCGCAAGGGAGGTGGGCGGCGCGGCGCGCCTCCCCGGTGAACTCAGTTGGCGGCCGGGCAGCCGGCCACGTGCTCGGCGTCGCTGAGCGAGCCCAGGGCCACGCGCGAGACCGACAGCGCCAGCGGGCCGTCCGCACGCAGGCGCAGCAGGGTCTGCAGCCGGGTCATGTCGGCGCCGGCGGCGGCGAAACACTTCAGCGGCAGGCCCAGGGTGGTCCAGGCGTTCTCCGGCAGCCGCGCCAGCGCCGCCTGCAGCGGCAGGCTGGCGCCGCAGTCCTCGCCGCAGTCCCCCTCCGCGCCCACCGCCCCGGCCACCGCCGACTCGCGGCGCAGGGTCAGCACCAGCAGCACGTCGCCGTTGGTCTCGCGGGACAGGTCCTGCGGCCGCTCGGCCAGCAGCGCCACCGCCGCCGGCGCCTGGCCGGACCACTGCATGCGCCGCGCGTCCTCCTGCGCGTTGTGGTCCACCCCGCGCAGGGCCAGGCTGCGGTCCGGCAGCGCCGCCGGCACTGCGTCGGCCGGCACCGCACCGCCGCCGGCGTCCTCCAGCCGCATCGCCATGCCGGCCGCGACCCGGCCGCGCACGAAGTACACGCCCACCGGCGCGGCCTCGCCGCGGATGCCCGAGTCCTCCGGCAGCGGCGGCAGGTCGCCCTTGTCCGCGTAGGTCAGGCCGTAGCCGTAGGGGAACAGCGGGTCGTAGTCCGGCTGGCCGACGTTGTTGCGGTACTGGTCGGCGCGGCGCGGCCAGGAGAAGCTGAGCTTGCCCTTGAAGTCGTGGGCGATGGCGCCGTCGGCGGTGCGCAGCAGCACGTCGGCCACGCCGGCGCCCTCCGAGCCGGGCAGCCACGCGGCGACGAAGGCGTCGGCGGCGTTGATCTCGCGGTTGACCCACAGCGGGCGGCCACTGATGAACACCGCCACCACCGGGATGCCGTCGGCCTTCAGCCGGCGCAGCAGCTCCAGGTCCGAATCGTCGCCGGGCTTGTACAGCAGGTTGGCCAGGTCGCCCTGGAACTCGGCGTAGGGTTCCTCGCCGAACACCACGATGGCCGCGTCCGGCCTGCGGGTGTAGCGGCCGTCCTCGGCCAGCTCGACGCTGCCGCCGGCCGCCTGCACCGCTCGCTGGATGCCTTCCCAGATGGTGTCGGCGTTGGGGTAGTCGGCGCGGGTGGTGCCGGTGCCCTGCCAGTTGAGGGTCCAGCCACCGGACTGGCGGCCGACGTCGTTGGCGTGGCTGCCGGCCACCAGCAGGCGCTTGCGCGGATCCAGCGGCAGCAGGCCGCCGTTGTTCTTCAGCAGCACCAGCGACTCGCGCACCGCCTGCCGCGCCACCGCGCGGTGCTCGGGCGCGCCGAGCAGCTCGAAGCGGCCACCCAGCGGGCGCTGCGAAGGCTTGCCGGCGGTGAACAGGCCCAGGCGGAACTTCACCCGCAGGATCCGCCGCACCGCGTCGTCCAGGCGCTCCATCGGGATGGTGCCGGCCTTCACCGCGGCCAGGGTGCTCTCGTACACGCCCTTCCAGCTGTCCGGCGCCATGTACAGGTCCAGGCCGGCCAGCAGCGCCGCCGGGCAGTCGTCCTTGGTGCAGCCGGCGACCTGGCCGTGGCCGTTCCAGTCGCCGACCACGAAGCCGCCGAAGTTCATCCGGCCCTTGAGCACGTCGGTCAGCAGCGGCTTGTGCCCGTGCAGCTTGGTGCCGTGGTAGCTGTTGAACGAGGCCATCACGATCTGCGCGCCGGCCGCCACCGCCGGCGGATAGCCGGCGCCGTGCACGTCGCGCAGCTCCTCCTCGCTGACCCGGGTGTCGCCCTGGTCGCGGCCGTCGGTGGTGCCGCCGTCGCCGAGGAAGTGCTTCACCGACGAGGCCACGTGGTGGGCGTCGAGGAACTCCGGCGTGCCGGGCTTGCCCTGCAGGCCCTCGACCATGGCCGCGGCATAGCCGGCCACCAGCTTCGGGTCCTCCGAATAGCCCTCGTAGGTGCGGCCCCAGCGGTCGTCCTGCGGCACCGCCACGGTGGGCGCGAAGGTCCACTCCATGCCGGTGGTACGGGTCTCGATGGCGGTGATACGGCCGATCTGGCGGATCAACTCCGGGTTGCGGGTGGCGCCCAGGCCGATGTTGTGCGGGAACAGGGTGGCGCCGACCACGTTGCTCTGCCCGTGCACCGCGTCGATGCCGAAGATCACCGGGATGGCGTTGTGCCCGCCGGAGGTGTCCATCGAGGCCTCGTAGAAGGCGTCGGCCAGGGCCAGCCAGTCGGCGGGCGGGGCGTTGTAGCGGCCGCCGGGGTCGGAACTGCCGCCGGCCAGGATCGAGCCCAGGCGGTAGCGGCGCACGTCCTCCGGGGTGATGCTGGCGATGTCCCCCTGCACCACCTGGCCGACCTTCTCCTCCAAGCTCATGCGCGAGAGCAGGTCCTCGACCTGGCGCTCCAGCGCCGGATCGGGCGGCAACGGCCACTGCACCTGCGGCCAGCGCTCCGGATGGATGCGGCCATCGCCGGCATCCTGCCCCGGCGCGGCGCCGCCGGGCAGTGCCACCGCCAGTGCCAGCGCGGCGGCCAGGGGAAAGCGGAAACGGATGCCCGGCACGCGGGCGCCTGGAAGCATGCTGCTGGTCAAGGTGGTCCCTCCGCGTCAGGTGGATGCACCCCGGCCCCGCGGCACGGGGCAGGCTCGGCGCAGAGGCTTCCGGACGGTTGGCAGCGCTGTCAACTCCGGCCCCCTCCGGGAATCCGCCGGGCGGGCCCGGCGGCCGCGGCCGGCCCCGCCCGGGACGCGGGAAAAGCCCGCAGGCACCGGGATTGCGGCCGGTTGGCGCCAGGCCGGCCCCGGCGGCCGCGGTGCCGGGCCGGGCCCCGTGCCTGCTGCGCCGCACCAGGCCGCTGCGATGCCTGGGACGCGCGCGCCACCGGGGCGGCACCGCTTCCGGCCGGGCGGAGACCATGCTCTATAATCGCCGGTCAGCATGTGGCCGGGGCCACGCGCCATAAGGATGGGATGTGCGTAACTACGACCTTGAATTCCTGAAGCGCTTCTCGATGGTGATCGGCCTGCTGGCCGTGCTCACCCTGGGCCTGATCCTCCTGGCCGCCTACCTGCACACCCGCATCCCGCCCGAGGTCTCGCCGAGCGCGGCCAAGCGCACCGAGGAGCGCATCGCCCCGGTCGGCGCGGTCTACGCCGGCGAGACCGGCGCCGCCGCCCAGGCGGCCGCCGCCGCCGCGGCCGCCGCCGCGGCCGCCTCGCAGGTCGCCTACGGCGGCACCACCGACGGTGCGGTGATCTTCGACAACCTCTGCGGCGCCTGCCACAAGACCGGCGTGGGCAACGCCCCGACCCTGACCCAGGGCGCCTGGGCCGCGCGCATCGCCCAGGGCAAGGAAACCCTGTACCGGCACGCCATCGAGGGCTTCACCGGTGCGGCCGGCGTGATGCCACCCAAGGGCGGCAACCCGGCGCTGACCGACGAGCAGGTCCAGGCCACCGTCGACTGGATGCTGGCCAACCTGCAGTAAGCCCCACCCGCATCCGCACAGACGCCGCCTCCGGGCGGCGTCTTGCGTTTACGTCCACGGAGATCCGCCATGTCCCCCCGTCCGTCCCGTCACGCCTGGTCGCTGCTGCTGTGCGCCGC
Source organism: Pseudoxanthomonas taiwanensis (assembly GCF_010093135.1). Taxonomy (GTDB): domain Bacteria; phylum Pseudomonadota; class Gammaproteobacteria; order Xanthomonadales; family Xanthomonadaceae; genus Pseudoxanthomonas; species Pseudoxanthomonas taiwanensis. The sequence continues at coordinate 32,373 of NZ_PDWK01000015.1, forward strand.
CGCCTTCGCCTGCGATGCCGCCAGCCCGCTCGCCATCGGCCAGGTGCAGGGCGCGGACGCGCGCAGTCCGCTGCTTGGACAGGCGGTCACGGTCGAAGGCACGGTGACTGCGGATTTCCGCACCGGGCTGGAAGGCTTCTACCTGCAGGACGGCGGCGACGGCGATCCGCGCACCTCCGACGGCATCTTCGTGCGCCTGCCGGAGGGCGTGGCCGCGCCGGACACGCTGGCGGTGGGCGCGCGCTGCCGGGTGCGCGGCACCGTGGCCGAGCTGGGCTCCGGGCGCGAAAGCCTGACCGCGATCGAGGCGGCCGCCGTCGGCCCCTGCCGCCCCGGCCGGACGCCGCAGCCGCAGCTGATCACCGCCGTGCCCGGGGACTGGGAGCCGCTGGAAGGCATGGCCGGGCGCATCCAGGCCCCGCTCACCGTGGCCGGCAGCCACGATCTGGGGCGGTACGGCGAGCTGCTGGCCAGCTTCGGCGGACGCCTGTGGCAGCCGGCGGAGCTGGCCCGTCCGGGCAGCGCCGAACACGCCCGCATCGCGGCCGACAACGCGCGCCTGCGCCTGCTGCTGGACGACGGCGGCAGCGGCCGCCCGCACGGCCCGGTGCCCTACCTGGAAGGCGGCCGCGCGCCGCGCGTGGGCAGCACCATCACCGCGGCCGAGGGCATCCTCGAGCACCGCCACGGCAGCTGGCGCCTGCAGCTGACCGCGCCGCTGGCGCTGCAGCCGGCGCCGCGCCCGGCCCCGCCCACCGTGCCGGGCACGCTGAAGGTGGCGGCGTTCAACCTGGAGAACCTGTTCAACGGCGACGGCCGCGGGGGCGGCTTCCCCACCCCGCGCGGCGCCAGGACCGAGGCGGCCATGCGCGCGCAGCTGGCCAAGCTGGTGGCCACCATCCAGGCGCTGGACGCGGGCATCGCCGCGCTGATGGAGCTGGAGAACGACGGCTACGGACCGGAGTCGAGCATCGCCCAGCTGGTGGAGGCGCTCAACGCCGATGGCGCGCAATGGCGCTTCGTGGACACCGGCCACGGCCCGGGCGGGGACACCATCCGCGTGGGCCTGATCTACCGCGCCGACCGGGTCGTGCCCAGGGGCCGGCCCGCGATGCTGGAAGGCGGCCCGTTCGGCCAGCGCAGCCGCGTGCCGCTGGCCCAGGCCTTCGTGCGCAAGGGCGGGCGCGTGCCGCTGGTGGTGGTGGCCAACCACTTCAAGTCCAAGGGCTGCAGCGAGGCCGAAGGCGCCGACGCCGACCAGGGCGACGGCCAGGGCTGCTGGAACGCGCTGCGCCTGGAATCGGCCCGGCGCCTGCACCAGTGGCTGGCCGGCCGGCCGCTGGGCCCGGACCTGGAGCGGGTGGTGCTGCTGGGCGACTTCAACGCCTACGCCATGGAAGACCCGCTGCACTGGCTGCGCAGCGAGGGCGGCTGGCGCGACGCCTTCGAGGTGGCCGGGGTGGAACGGCCGTGGAGCTATGTCTACCGTGGCCACAGCGGGCGCCTGGACCACGCCCTGCTGAGCCCGGCGCTGGCCGCGCACCTGCGCGGCGCCGCCGAGTGGCACGTCAACGCCGACGAGCCGGACGAGGCCGGCTACGCCGGCCGCAACGAGCCCGGCCCGTGGCGCAGCTCGGACCATGATCCGCTGCTGCTGGGCTTCGACCTGTAAGCGCATCCGCGACCGCGCCCCACGCCGTGACCGACCTTGCCCTGCACCTGCTGCCGGCGCTGTTCCTGGCCGCCGTGGCGGCCGGCTTCATCGACGCCATCGCCGGCGGCGGCGGCATGGTCACCATCCCGGCCATGCTGCTGGCCGGCATCCCGCCGCTGCAGGTGCTGGGCACCAACAAGCTGCAGTCGCTGTTCGGCTCCGGCTCGGCCAGCTGGAACTACGCGCGCCACGGCCTGGTGGACCTGCGCGCGCAGCTGCCCATGGCCACGGCCGCCGCGGCCGGCGCGGCGTGCGGGGCGATGCTGGCCACCGTGGTGCCGGGGCAATGGCTGCGCGCGGCGCTGCCGCTGCTGCTGGCCGGCATCGCCCTGTACTTCGCCCTCAAGCGCGACATCGGCACGGTGGAGCGGCAGCGGCGCCTGGGCCCGCTGGCCTTCGGCGCCGGCTTCGTCCCGGTGGTGGGCTTCTACGACGGCGTGTTCGGGCCGGGCACCGGCTCGTTCCTGATGCTGGGCTTCGTGGCCCTGGCCGGCTATCCGGTGCTCAAGGCCACCGCCCACACCAAGTTCCTCAACTTCGGCTCCAACCTCGGCGCCTTCGCGGTGTTCCTGGCCTCGGGCACGGTGCTGTGGAAGGTCGGCCTGGTGATGGGCGCCGGCCAGGTGCTCGGCGCGCACCTGGGCTCGCGCCTGGCCGTGCGCCGCGGTGCGCAGCTGGTCCGGCCGCTGCTGGTGACGGTGTCGCTGCTGCTGGCCGCGCGCCTGCTGGCCGACCCGTCGCACCCGCTGCGGCAGTGGCTGGGCCTGTAGCCGGCCACCGCCAGGCGCCGGCGTGCGCTCAGGCGCCGGCGCCTTCCAGGTAGTCCAGGGCCACCTGCAGCAGCGCGCGCAGGCCCACGTCCAGCGCGGTTTCGTCCAACAGGAACTCCGGCGAGTGGTTGGACGGGGCCGTTTCCGGATCGATGCCCGGCGCGGTGGCGCCGACGAAGAAGAACATCGCCGGCACCTCCTTCGCGTAGTAGGCGAAGTCCCCCGCGCCCATCTGCAGCGGCGGCTCGTACCCGTTCTCCGTGCCCACCACCGCCTGCAGGCTCGGCAGCATGCGCGCGGTCAGGGCCGGGTCGTTGACCGTGGCCGGGTTGCCCTCGCCCTCGGGCACCTGCGCCTGCACCGTGGCGCCGTGCGCGGCGGCCACGTGCCGGGCGACGTTGCGCAGGTCGGCCAGGATCGCCTCGCGCATCTGCGGGTCGAAGGTGCGGATGGTGCCGACCATCTCCACCTCGTCCGGGATGATGTTGTAGCGCACCCCGCCGTTGATCGCGCCGAAGGTCACCACCGCCGGCAGGCGGGCGATGTCGGTGCGGCGGCTGACGATGCTCTGCGCGGTGCCGACCAGGTCGGCCGCGGCCACGATCGGGTCGATGCCGCCCCACGGCCTCGAGCCGTGGGTCTGCCGGCCGCGCACGGTGATCGCGAAGCGGTCCGAAGCGGCCATCAGCGGGCCGCCGCGCACCGCGATCTTCCCGGCCTGGACCGACGAGAACACGTGCAGGCCGAACACCGCCTCCGGGCGGAACGCGTCGAACAGGCCCTCCCTGAGCATCAGCGACGCACCGCCCTCCTCGCCCGGCGGCGCACCCTCCTCGGCCGGCTGGAACACCAGCAGCACCTCGCCGGGCAGGCGCTCGCGCATGTCCACCAGCGCGCGCGCCACGCCCAGCAGGATGCCGGTGTGCGCGTCGTGGCCGCAGGCGTGCATCACGCCCACGGTCTGCCCGCGGTATTCGGCGGTGGCCGTGGAAGCGAACGGCAGGCCGGTGCGCTCGGCCACCGGCAGCGCGTCCATGTCCGCGCGCAGGGCGATGCGCGGGCCGGGGCGGCCGCCGCGGACCACCGCCACCACGCCGTGGCCGGCGATGCCGGTGCGCGGCTCCAGGCCCATGCGTCGCAGCGCCTCGGCCACCACGCGGGCGGTGCGCTCCTCGCGGTTGGACAGCTCCGGATGCCGGTGGAAATCGCGCCGCCAGGCGACGACCTGGTCGCGCAGGCGTTGCGCGGCCTCGGCCACCTCGGGGCGCTGCGCGCGCGCCACCTCGGCCGACGCGGGCAGGGCCGACAGCGCGGCCAGCAGCAGGGACAGCAGGCAGGGAACCGGACGCATCGACCACCTCCTGTTGGGATCCCGGCCGAGCATAGCCGCCGGCCGGCCCCCGCGCACCGCGCCGGCCCGGTCAGGTCCGCTCGAACACCGCGGCGATGCCCTGGCCGCCGCCGATGCACATGGTGGCCAGGCCGTAGCGGCCGCCGGTGCGCTGCAGCTCGTGCACCAGCTTGACGGTGATGATCGCGCCGGTGGCGCCGACCGGATGGCCCAGCGAGATGCCGCTGCCATTGGGGTTGGTCTTCTCCGGGTCGAAGCCCAGCGCGTCGGCCACCGCGCAGGCCTGGGCGGCGAAGGCCTCGTTGGACTCGACCACGTCCAGGTCCTGCACGGTGAGCCCGGCGCGCGCCAGCACCCTGCGCACCGCCGGCACCGGGCCCATGCCCATGTACAGCGGCTCCACGCCGGCGTGGGCGTAGGCCACCAGCCGCGCCAGCGGTTTCAGACCATGGCGGCGCACCGCCTCGCCGGTGGCCAGCACCACCGAGGCGGCGCCGTCGTTGATGCCCGAGGCATTGCCCGCGGTCACCGTGCCGTCGGCCTTGAACACCGGGCGCAGCGCGGCCAGCTCCGCGACGCTGGTGCCGGGGCGCACGTGCTCGTCCACGCGGAACTCGGTCTCCCTGCCGCGGCGGCCCACCTTCACCGGCACGATCTGGCCCTCGAAGCGGCCCTCGGCGATGGCGCGGGCGGCGCGGCGGTGGCTCTCGGCGGCCAGCGCGTCCTGGCGTTCGCGGCCGATGCCGTGGCGCGCGGCCACGTTCTCGGCGGTGACGCCCATCAGCACCTTGTCGAACGGATCCTTCAGGCCCTCGTTGAGCCCGTCCACCAGCACCGCGTCGCCCAGCTTGCGGCCCCAGCGCTGGGTCGGCAGCTGGAACGGCACGCGGCTCATGGACTCGGCGCCGCCGGCCAGGGCCACCTCGCAGTCGCCCAGCATCAGCGCCTGCGCCGCCGAGACGATGGCCTGCAGGCCGGAGCCGCACAGGCGGTTGACGGGCAGCGCCGGGGTTTCCACCGGCACACCCGCCTTCACCGCGATCCCCCGGGCCAGGAGGCGTCGGCCGGTTCGCTGGGCCGCACCCGGCCGTACACGGCATGGCCCACCGCGCCGGCGGGCACGCCGGCGCGGGCGATGGCCTCGCGGGCGGTGGCCACGCCCAGGTCCGAGGGCGGCACGTCGCGCAGGCTGCCGCCGAAGGTGCCGATGGCCGTGCGCACGGCCGAGACGATGAACACGTCGGTCATGGGAATTCCCTGTTCATGCGGAAGCCGGGGAACCGCGGCGCGGCGGTTCCCCGCGGCGGTGCACGGGCGCGGCCCGGCTCAGGTTCGATTGGCGGCGTGGCGCCAGGCGCTGGCGACCTCGCGCTCGGCCTGGGTGAAGCCGTACTCGGGCACGATCTGGTGGGTGCTGCTGGACACCGCGTCCCAGGCCATCATCAGGCGCTCGCCGGCGTCCTCGCCGCCGCCGACGAAGGTGCCCTCGGTCAGGGTCACATAGGCGCGGGCGAAATGGCCGGCGCCGGCACACAGGATGGCGCGGGTGGGCGCGTCCTCCACCACCAGCGGCAGCAGCGCCGGGCTGACCAGCGCCGGATCCAGCGTGTCCAGCTGCTCCTGCGGGAGGATGCCCTCCATCATCCGCGTGTACGCGGTCGGCGCCAGGCAGTTGACCTTGATGCCGTACTTGGCGCCCTCGATGGCCAGGGTCTGCATCAGGCCCACCAGCGCCATCTTCGCCGCACCGTAGTTGGCCTGGCCGAAGTTGCCGTACAGGCCGCTGGAGGAGGTGGTCATGACGATGCGGCCGTACTTCTGTCCGCGCATCGCATCCCACACCGCCTTGCAGCAGATCGCCGCGCCCATCAGGTGCACGTCCACCACCAGGCGGAAGTCGGCCAGGTCCATCTTGCCGAAGCTCTTGTCACGCAGGATGCCGGCGTTGTTGACCAGGATGTCGATCCGGCCCCATTCGGCCAGCACGCGGCCGACCATCTCGCCGACCGCGGCCTCGTCGGTCACCGAACCGGCGAAGGCCAGGGCCTGGCCGCCGGCCGCGCGGATTTCGTCGGCCACCGCCATCGCCGCGTCCTGGCCCAGATCGTTGACCAGCACGCGCGCGCCCTTGCGCGCCAGGTAGAGCGCGTGCTGGCGGCCCAGGCCGCCGCCGGCGCCGGTGACGATCGCAGTACGTCCCTCAAGTGGCATCATCGAACTCCCGTCTGTCGTCTGGTGCGGAACGGGAGTGCGCCGGCCGGGCTCAGCCGGACTTGCCGCGCGTCCCCTTCCGCGGTTTGCAGATGGCCTTGAAGCCCGCGGCCATGAACCTGGCCATGCGGGCCTTGACCGCCTCGTAGTCGTCGGAGCGGCACAGGCCGCCGGAGAGGCGGTCGATGCGCCCGGTGCGCGCCAGGGTGAGCATCAGCGCGCCGGTGACGAAGTGGTAGCCCCAGAAGATGTCCTCGTCGGCCGCCTCCGGCATGGCCTGCCGCAGCAGGCCGATCAGGCGCAGCACCACCGGATCGAAGTGCTGGTCCATCAGCTCGGCGCCGTGGCGGGTGTTGGACATCAGCGCGCCCAGCGCGCCGTAGTTCTTCCAGGCCTCGCCGCCCTGGCTGTACAGGTCCAGGTCGGTGTCCAGGAACGCGCGCAGCGCGCCTTCCACGGTGGGCTTGCCCCGGCAGGCCTTCTCGTAGGCGTCCAGCGCCTGCATGCGAGCGCTGCTGGTGACGCCGGCGCGGCGCGCGATCACCGCGTCGAACAGCGTCTGCTTGTCGTGGAAGTAGTAGTTGACCAGCGTGTGGTGCACGCCCACCCGCTTGGCCACGTCCTTCAGCGTCACCCCGTACAGGCCCTCGCGCGAGAACAGGTGCTCGGCCGCGTCGAGGATCTGCTCGGTCATCTCCGCGCGCTGCTCGGCCTTGGTCATGCGCCGCGGACCGACGGCCTTCGTGCGCTTCGTCCCGTCGCCGCCCTGGCGGGTTCTGGAAGTCGTAGCCTTTGCTGGCACCCTGCAGCCTCCCATGCCGCTTCGGATATGCGCGGACCGGAGACATCACGCCTCCTGCCGCCGCTGCGCGCAGCCGAACTCGGCCCTGAGCCGCATTTTGTCAATTTTGCCGGTCCCTGCCAAAGGCATGCGTTCCACGCGAATGACTTCGTCCGGCACCCACCACGAGGCGACCTCGCCGCGCAGCGCGTCCAGCAGCGTGGCGTCGTCCAGCTCCGCGCCCGGACGCAGCTCCACCACCAGCACCGGGCGCTCGCCCCACCTGGGATGGGCGCGGCCGATCACCGCGGCCAGCGACACGCCGGGGATGCGGCCGACGATCTCCTCGATCTCGGCCGGGTTGATCCATTCGCCGCCGGACTTGATCAGGTCCTTGGCCCGCCCGGTGATGGTCAGGTTGCCGTGCTCGTCGATCCGCGCCAGGTCGCCGGTGGGGAACCAGCCGTTGGCGTCCACCGCCGGCTCCTCCTGGCCGAAGTAGCGGTACACGGTGCTGGAGCCGCGCACGCGCAGGTGTCCCTCGCAGCCGCGCTGCCGCGGCAGCGGCACGCCCTCGGCGTCGGTCAGCAGCAGGTCCACACCGAGCGCCGGGCGCCCGGACAGGTGTGCGGCGCGCTGCGGATCGCCCGGCAGGGCCACGGTGCCGGTGGGGGAAAGCTCGGTCATGCCCCAGCTGGTCTGCACCTCCACACCCAGGCGCTCCTCGATGCGGCGCATCAGCGCCGGCGCCATCGGCGCGCCGCCGACCAGCACGCGCTGCAGCGAAGGCACCTCGCCACCGTGCGCGTCCAGGTGGTCCACCAGACCCAGCCACACCGTGGCCACGCCGATGGCCACGGTCACCGACTCGCGGTTGATCAGCCCGGCCAGGCGCGCGCCGTCCAGGTGGCGTCCGGGCAGCACCAGCTTCGCTCCCACCGCCGGGGCGGCGAACGGCACGCCCCAGGCGTTGGCGTGGAACATGGGCACGGCCAGCAGCACGCTGTCGCGCCGGGACAGGGCCATGGTGTCGGCCTGCAGCGCACGCAGGGTGTGCAGGAACACGCCGCGGTGGGTGTAGGTCACGCCCTTGGGCGCGCCGGTGGTGCCGGAGGTGAAGCACAGCCCGCACGGGCTGTGCTCGTCGAAACCGCCCCAGGGCACCTCGCCGGCGGCGGCCTGCAGCAGGTCTTCGAAGGCCTCCACGCCGGCCTCTGCGGCGCCGGCGTCGATGGCCAGGATGCGCGCGCCGGTGCCGGCACGGCCGACGATGCGCTGCGCCAAAGGCACCAGGTCGGCCGAGGCCACCACCAGGCGCGCCTGCGACTGCGCCAGCATCGCGCCCAGGTGGGCCTCGCCCACGCGCGGGTTGAGGGTGTGGCAGACCGCACCCATGCCCATCACCGCGAACCACACCTCCATGTGCGCGCGGGTGTTCCATGCCAGGGTGGCGACCATGTCGCCGCGGCCGATGCCCAGGCCCGCCAGCGCCGCCGAGGCGCGGCGCGCGCGCCGGTGCAGCTCGGCGTAGCCGGTGCGGTCATCCCCCACGCCGGCGGTCACCACTTCCGATTGCGGATGCCACTTGGCGCCGTGCTCCAAGAACTTGTCCAGGGTCAGCGGCCAGTCCTGCATCTGGCCGTGCATCACGGGCATCCAGCCACTCCTTCGGGCAGCACCGGCGCAATCACGCCCACGTTCCAGTGCCAGGGCTGGTCGCCCTGCGCGCGGCGGCGGCACACCACCGTCTCCACCAGCTCGAACATGCCCGGCATCAGGTGCTCGCCCGGCTGCGGGGTGCCGGCGAAGGCCATGTAGGCGCGTGCCTCGCCATAGGCCGGCCACGCCGGCAGGCCGGCGGCCGCCGGCCTGCCGTCGCGGGCGAACGAGGCCCAGTACTCGCGGGTGGCCCGGGCCATGGCGTTGTCGGCCGTGGTGTCCGGCACCTTCGGCCAGGCCGGCGGGGTACCGGCCCGGGTGCCCATCACGTACGGGATCTCGCTGGCGTGGAAGGCGTGCAGCCCGGACTGGTCCATGGCCGGATAGCCGTGGTTCCAGAAGTACAGGTACGAAGGCTGGCCCAGCGCGGTCTGCGCGCGCACCAGGCGCTCGGCGGTCCAGCCGTACATGGCGTCGCGGGTGGTGGCCAGCATCGCCGCGTCCAGGTCGGTGGATGGATAGCGGGCCAGCATGGCCTCGGCCAGGCTGCCGTAGCGGGCGCGGATCTCGGCCTCGTAGGTGGCCGCGTCGGCCGGCGGCGGCGGCAGCAGGAAGCGCAGCGAGCGGATCTCGCCCTCGTTGAAGCCGGCCAGGATCGGCACCGGCGCCTGCTGGCCGCGGTCGAACACGTCCACCAGCTGCGCCGGCAGCACCTTGCCGTCCACGTTGCCCAGCGGCATGTACGCGGCCAGGGCGGCCTTGATGGTCAGCTCCTGCGGATCCATCGCGCGCAGCCGCGCCAGGCCGCGCACGCCCAGCCTGCGGCTCAGTTCCAGGCCGGTCTGCTCGGCCGACGGCGTGCCGTGCACGGTCTCGCGCAGGGCCGGCATGGTGATCATGTAGGCGCTCTGGGCGATGGCCCTGTGGAACAGGCCGCGCGCCTGCGGCGAGGCCATCAGGTACATCACACTCAGCGCGCCGGCCGACTCGCCGGCGATGGTGACGTTGCCCGGATCGCCGCCGAAGGCGGCGATGTTGCGCTGGACCCAGCGCAGCGCCTCGATCTGGTCGAGCAGGCCGTAGTTGCCGGACACGCCCTCCGGCGACTCCCTGCTCAGGTCCGGATGCGCCAGATAGCCGAGGACGCCCAGGCGGTAGTTGATCGAGACCACCACCAGGCCCTGCCGCGCCAGCGCGGCGCCGTCGTACATCGGGTCGCTGCTGGTGCCGCCGGACAGGGCGCCGCCGTGGATCCACACGAACACCGGCGCGTCCCTGGCGTCCTGCGGCGCCCACACGTTGAGGAAGAGGCAGTCCTCGCTCATCGCCGGCATCTCCGCCGGCGCATACAGGCTGCCCGGACGCGAGGGTGGCTGGTGGCAGGACGCGCCGAAACGGGTGGCGTCGCGCACGCCGTCCCAGCGGCGCGCCGGCACGGGCGGCTTCCAGCGCAGCTGGCCCACCGGGGCCTCGGCGTAGCGGATGCCGCGGAACACGTGCAGCCCGTCCACGGCCTGGCCGCGCACGGCGCCTGCCGGCGCCTCCACGACCGGGCCCTGCGTTTCGCGGGCCGCCAGCGGCAGGGCGCAGCACAGCGCCGCGGCGGCGATGCACAGGCGGGCGGCGGAACGGATCATCGGTTTGCCTCCTGCATGGTCTGTTGGCGGATGCGCCGCGCCACCAGCAGGAACATGCCAATGGCCAGCGCGTAGAACGGCAGCAGCGAGTAGAACGCCATCTGCAGCGGGCGCTCGGTACCCTGCGCGCGGAAGAAGTCACTGGCCGCGCCCAGGTAGGTCGGGCCCAGGCCGAGGCCGATCAGGTTCATCACCAGCAGCAGTAGCGCGCCGGACAGCACGCGCTGGTCCGGGCGCACCTCCTCCTGCACCAGCGTCACCGCCGGCGACAGGTAGAAGTAGTTCAGGCCGGTGGGCAGCAGCAGGAACGCCAGCGCCAGCTGCCAGCTGCCGGCCGAGACAAAGGCGATGAACAGCGGCACGGCCAGGGCCAGGCCCAGGGCCGGCAGCCAGGCGTAGGCGGCCTTGGAGCGGCGCGCCAGGCGGTCGATCAGCCAGCCGGAGGCGGCCATGCCGGCGGCGATGCCCACGCCCATCACCAGCGCGTACCACACCGCCACCTGCTCCAGGCTCATGCCCTTCTCGCGCATCAGCATCAGCACGGTGAAGTTGAGCATGGCGTAGGTGATGAACTGGGTCGCACCGCAGGCCAGGGCGATGCCGCGCAGCACCGGGCTGGCGAAGAATGCGCGCAGGGTCGGCCAGAACGGCGCCCCGCCCTTGCCCGCCTCCGGCGCGGGGGCCGGGACGGCACCGCGGTCCAGGCCGCCCTTGGCCGGCTCACGCACCAGCAGCCATACCGCGGTGGCGGTGATGACGCCGACCACGCCGACCCAGATGAAGGCCTGGCGCCAGGAGTAGGCGGCGGCGATGGAGGCGCCGAAGGCCACGCCCAGGGCCTGGCCGATCGGCGGGCCGAGGTTGAACAGGCTCAGCGCGGTGCCGCGGGTGCCCGAGGGGAAGTAGTCGGAGATGATCGCGTACGACGGCGGAACGCCGCCGGCCTCGCCGACGCCCACGGTCATGCGCGCGGCCACCAGCTGCGGATAGCTGGAGGCCATACCGCAGGCGGCGGTGGCCGCGCTCCACAGCGCGCAGGAGAAGGCCAGCACCCGCACCCGGTTGCCGCGGTCGGCCAGCCAGCCGACCGGGATGGCCAGGATGCAGTAGAACATGGCGAAGTACAGGCCACCGATCAGGCCCAGCTGGCTGTCGCTCACGCCCAGCTCGTCCTGGATCGGCTTGGCCAGGATGGACAGCAGCTGCCGGTCCAGGAAGTTCAGGACGTAGACGAAGCACAGGATCGCCAGCACGAACCACGCATACGGGCCCGGGCGCGCCACTGGCGCGCCCGGTGCGGTGCCCGTATGGCCCGCGATGCCGGCCATCAGAACTGGTACCCGACGCGGACGCCCACCGTCCGCGGCCGCAGGGTGGCGAAGCGCCCGTCGAGGAAGGCCTCCGGGTGCACGTAGGTCACCGAGCGGTCGTCGAACAGGTTCTCGGCGTACAGGCCGACCGTCCAATTCTCGAACACCGCCGCCAGGGTGGCGTTGACGAAGGTGTAGCTGTCGGTGTGGCCGAAGGTCGCGCTGGGCACGCCCGGCTGGCCCGGCACGTACGGGAACGAGTTCGGGAAGCCGTTCACGTGCACCACCGCCAGCGAGGCCTTGCCGGCCGCGTTGTCGAACAGGTCGAAGTCGTAGGCGGCGGTGAACGAGCCGCTGAACTTCGGACCGGCCAGGCGCGCGCCCTTCACCGTGCCGGAGATTGCCGCCTCGGCCGCGGTCAGGTCGTCCACCCTGGTCTGGTTGAACGCGCCGTTGAGGGCGAAGGTCCAGCCCAGGGTCGGCATGGCCATCAGCTCGAACTCCACGCCGCGGCTGTAGGCGCCGCCGATGTTGGTGACGAACTGCACCGAGTCGGAGACGCGGTTGGCCTGCACCTGGATGTCGTTCCAGTCGATGTAGTACAGGGCGATGTTGCCGGCCAGGCGGCCCTGCAGCCAGCGGCCCTTCATGCCCAGCTCGTAGCTGACCAGCTCGTCGGAGTCGGCGCCATACGGGATGACGATGTCGTCCGGGTCCAGGGTGCTGGCGTTGCCGGCCTGGGCGTTGACGATCGGCGCGCGGAAGCCGGTGGCCACCGCCGCGTAGGTGGTGATGGACGGCGTCGGCCGCCACGACAGGCTGGCGCGGTACGAGGGCGCGGTCTCCCTGGCCTTGACGCCGGTGGCCGCCTCGACCGGGGTGAGCGTGGCCTGCAGGCCGCAGACGTTGAAGAAGCTGCAGTAGTAGGCCAGGGTCAGGTAGTCGGAGTTGTAGCCGCCCTCGCGGGTGAAGCCCTGCGCCTCGATGCTGCCGTAGCGCAGGCCCAGGTTGGCCCACAGGTCGTCGGTGAAGCGCCAGGTCAGCTGGCCGAACAGAGCCTGCTCACGGGTGACGTCGTAGGAGTGGAACTTCAGATAGTACTCGTCCGGCAGGCCGGTGATGCCGCTGCGCGCCAGGTAGTCCTCGTTGGAGCGGTAGGCGTAATAAACGTCGCGGTCGCGCTTGTAGTAGAAGGCGCCCAGCACCCAGTCGAAGCGGCCGCCGGTGTCGGACACCAGGCGCGTCTCCTGGACGAAGGTGCGGTACTCGGCCGGGGCGTCGAGGGCGAAGGCGAAGGCATGGCCGTAGGTGCCGGCCAGGTCCACGTTGAACAGCGCCTCGTAGTCGGACAGGGTCGAGGAGCTGGTCAGCCTGGCCCCATCGAACTGGTAGTTGATGGTGGCGTTGTAGTTGGTCATCGTGCCGGTGAACAGGTCCGGCCGGTCGGAGTAGCGCTTGTCCTTGCCCAGCTCCGGGTTGACCAGGAACGAATCCTCCGGCGCGCTCTCCTCGCGTGAGACGCGCAGCTGCGCCGACAGGCGGTCGGTCGGCTCCCACAGCAGGGTGACGCGGCCGCCGGAGGCCTTGAGCCTGTTGGCGTCCTCGACCCCGGTGCCGACGTTGTCGATGTAGCCCTCCTCGTTGCGGGCGAAGCCGACCACGCGCAGGGCCAGGCGGTCCTCCGCCAGCGGCACGTTGACCATGGCGTTGTAGCGCTGGCGCAGCGCGCTGGAGCCGGTGATGCCCAGGTCGGCCAGGAACGAGGCGTCGAAGGCGTTCGGGTCCGGGGCACGGGTGATGATGCGCAGGGCGCCGGCCAGCGAGCCGGAGCCGAACAGCGTGCCCTGCGGACCGCGCAGGAACTCCACCCGCTCCACGTCGTACAGGCTCGGGTCGAGCACGGTGGAGTTGCCGTTGGCGGAGATCGGCAGCTCGTCGATGTAGATGGCCACCGTGCTCTGCAGGCCGGCGCCGTAGCCGTTGGTGGCGATGCCGCGGGCGGTGAAGTTGTTGAAGTTGGCGCTGGCGCGGTTGAGCACCACGCCCGGCGTCTCATAACCCAGGCCCTCGTAGCCGACGATGCCCTTGGAGTCGAGCTCCTCCTGCGACAGCGCGGTCACGCTCAGCGGCACGTCCTTCAACGGCTCGCTGCGGCGGGTGGCGGTGACGACCACCGTGTCGAGCTCGGCAGGCGCGGCGGCCTGGCGCTCGGCCTCGATGGCCTAGTTGGTGGCCTGCGCCAGCAGCGACACAGGCATGGCGAACAACGCGGCCGCGGACGCGGCCGCCAGCAGACGACGCCCCATCTCCGAATCCCTCCCAGGATGCTGGTTAAAACGCGGGTGCGGCCCGGATACTGCCGGCCCCGGCAGCCGCCGTCAATACTCACTCACACGAATGTGAATTTTATTGCGGTGCAGCGGAAAGCCAGGCGCCCCAAGGCTTTCCGCGGATCGGCCCCATACCGGGGGGAATGGAAAAGCGGCACTTGACGCGACCGCCGTGCGGCCTCAGCGGAACACCACGGTGCGGTGGCCGTTGAGCAGGATGCGGTGCTCCACGTGCAGTCGCACCGCGCGCGCCAGCACCTGCGACTCGATGTCCGAGCCGACGCGGATCAGGTCGCGCGGGGTCATGCCGTGGTCCACGCGCGCCACGTCCTGCTCGATGATCGGCCCCTCGTCCAGGTCGGCGGTGACGTAGTGGGCGGTGGCGCCGATGATCTTGACCCCGCGTGCGTGCGCCTGGTGGTACGGGCGTGCGCCCTTGAAGCTGGGCAGGAAGCTGTGGTGGATGTTGATCGCGCGCCCGGCCAGGGCCTGGCACATGCGCGGCGACAGCACCTGCATGTAGCGGGCCAGCACCACCAGGTCCACCTGCTCGCGCTCGACCAGGTCCAGGATCGCCTGCTCCTGCTGCGGGCGGTTGCCTGCGTCCACCGGCAGGTGGTGGAACGGCACCCCGTAGGAAGCCGCCAGCGCTGCGAAGTCCGGATGGTTGGACACCACCGCGGCGATGTCGGCGCGCAACTGGCCGCTGTGGGTGCGGAACAGCAGGTCGTTGAGGCAATGGCCCTGGCGGCTGACCAGCACCAGCAGGCGCGCGCGGCGGCGCGCGTCGTGGATCTGCCAGTCCATGCCGAAGGCGGCGGCCGCCTCCGCGAAGCGCGCGCGCACCTGCCCGAGCGCCTCCGGCGCGGGCACGTCGAAGTGCACGCGCAGGAAGAAGCGGCCGCTTTCCGGGTCGCCGAACTGCTGCGCGTCGAGGATGTTGCAGCCCTGCTCGAACAGCAGGCCGCTGACCCGGTAGACGATGCCCGTGCGGTCCGGGCAGACCAGGGCGAGGATGTGGTCGTGGCGCATACGGGCGCCATGGTAGGCGAGGCCGGCGCCGCGCGTGGGCGCCGGTTGCATCTGTTACCGCCGCCGTCCCGGGCCCTGGCCTCAGCGGACGAACAGCCCGCGCGCCTCCTTCGGCTCGCAGCGCAGAAACTGCGGCGCCGGGCGCACCTGCGCGCCCAGCTCGGCGGCAGCGTGCCAGGGCCAGCGCGGGTCGTAGAGGATGCCGCGCGCCAGCGCCACCGCGTCGGCACGGCCCTCGGCGAGGATGGCCTCGGCCTGGCGCGGCCGGGTGATCCGGCCCACCGCGATCACCGGCATACGCACCTGCGCGCGGATGGCCGCCGCGAACGGCACCTGGTAGCCCGGCGCCTCCTCGATCCGCTGGCGCGGATCCAGGCCGCCGCTGGAGACGTGGATGAAGTGGCAGCCGCGCGTGTCCAGCGCGCGTGCCAGCGCCAGGCTCTGCTCCAGGTCCCAGCCACCGTCCACCCAGTCGGTGGCGGAGATGCGCACGCCCACGGCCACCTGCGGCGGCAGCGCCGCCCTGACCGCGTCGAACACCCGCAGCACCAGGCGCATGCGGTTCTCCAGGCTGCCGCCGTACGCGTCCTGGCGGCGGTTGCTCAGCGGCGAGAGGAACTGGTGCAGCAGGTAGCCGTGCGCGGCGTGGATTTCGACCAGGTCCAGGCCGATGCGCGCGGCGCGCCGCGCCGATGCGGCGAAGGCCTCCACCAGCGCCCCGATGCCCGCCTCGTCCAGCGCCTGTGGCACGCCGTGCCCGGCGTCGTACGGCAGCGCGGAGGGCGCCACGGTGGTCCAGCCGCGCGGGTCGTCCGCGGCGACCGGGCCGCCGCCCTCCCATGGCCGCACGGTGGAGGCCTTGCGCCCGGCATGGGCCAGCTGGATGCCCAGCGGCATCGGCGCCCAGCGCCGCAGCACGGCCACCAGCGCGGCCAGCGCCGCCTCCTGGTCGTCGTTCCACAGGCCCAGGTCGGCGTGGGTGATGCGCCCGCGCGGCTCCACCGCGGTCGCCTCCAGGATCAGCAGGCCGGCCCCGGACAGGGCCATGTTGCCCAGATGCATGTGGTGCCACTCCGACACGCAGCCCTCGTGCGCCGAGTACTGGCACATGGGCGCGATGACGATGCGGTTGGGCAGGGACAGCGGACCGAGGTCGAGCGGGGTGAACAGCAGGCTCATGGACGTCACGGGAACCGGAGGGACGCATTCCAGCGCCGCGCCGGTCCCGCTTCAACGCCAACGGCGGATCACTGCGTCGCGGCCGGATCACCGCCGGCCAGCGCCGCCAGCACCTGGCCGCAGTCGGCCTGCACCTTCAGCCGCAACAGCGGGTCGGCGCGGGTCCGACCCCGGTTCACCGCTGCCACCGGCAGGCCGGCCTCGGCGGCCAGGCGCACGAAGCGGTAGCCGGAATAGACCATCAGCGAGGAGCCCACCACCAGCACGGCGTCGCAGCAGTGCAGGCCGGCCACCGCCCCCTCCACCCGCGCCCGCGGCACCGCCTCGCCGAAGAACACCACGGCCGGCTTGAGCAGGCCGCCGCAGGCCTCGCAGTCCGGCACGCGGAATTCCGAGAAGTCGGCCTCCAGGCCGGCGTCGCCGTCCGGCGCCACCCGCGCCAGCAGCCGCTCCCAGCCGGGGTTGAGCGCCAGCAGGCGCGGCTGCAGGCCCGCGCGCGGCGTGCGCGCGCCGCAGTCCAGGCCCACCACCCGGCCCAGGCGGCCGTGCAGGTCCACCACCGCCGTGCTCCCGGCGCGCTGGTGCAGGCCGTCCACGTTCTGGGTCACCAGCAGTCCGATCCGCCCCTGCCGCTCCAGCGCGGCCAGGGCGTGGTGGGCGGCGTTGGGCCGCGCCGCGGCGAACGGCGCCCAGCCGGCCAGGCTGCGTGCCCAGTAGCGGCGCCGCACCGCCGCCTGCCCGGTGAAGGCCTGGTAGGACACCGGCTGCGGCCGCTTCCAGGCGCCGTCGGCGTCGCGGTAGTCGGGGATGCCCGAGCCGGTGCTGATGCCGGCGCCGGTGAGCACGAACAGGCGGCGGTGGCGGTCCAGGAAGCGGCGCAGCGCCGCGGCGTCGGCCGGCGGCGGAGCGGCGGGAACGGCGGCGGCGGCATGCATGGGTCCAAGACGGTCCCACCGCCGGCGCCCGCCGGGCGCCCGCACGACAGCGCTGTCGCCAGCCGCGGTTACGGTCCGGCCACGCGCGGGAGGCTAAGATTCGCCCATCCGTTCCACCTTCAACGCCAAGGGAGCAGTCGTGACCATCAACCAGGAACAGCGGGACCGCATCGCATCCGGCAAGGGCTTCATCGCCGCGCTCGACCAGAGCGGTGGCAGCACGCCCAAGGCCCTGAAGCTGTACGGCATCGACGAGTCGGCGTACTCGAACGAGGATGAGATGTTCGCGCTGGTCCACCAGATGCGCACCCGCATCGTCACCAGCCCGGCGTTCACCGGCGAGCGCATCCTCGGCGCGATCCTGTTCGAGCGCACCCTCGACGGCAGCTTCGCCGGCAAGGAGGCCGCGCGCTACCTGTGGGAGGACAAGCGCGTGGTGCCGTTCCTCAAGATCGACAAGGGCCTGGAGGCCGAGGACGGCGGCGTGCAGCTGATGAAGCCGATCCCCGGCCTGGAGGAGCTGCTGGCCACGGCCAAGGCCAAGGGCGTGTTCGGCACCAAGGAGCGTTCGGTGATCAAGGCCAACAACCCCGCCGGCATCGCCGCGGTGCTGGACCAGCAGTTCGAGCTGGCGCGCAAGGTGCTGGCCGCCGGCCTGGTGCCGATCGTCGAGCCGGAAGTGGACATCAAGGCCCCGGACAAGGCCGCGATCGAGGCCGAGCTCAAGCGCGGCATCCTGCAGCGCCTGGACACCATCGACCCGGCCACCCCGGTGATGCTCAAGCTCACCCTGCCCAGCGTGGACGGCTTCTTCCGCGAGCTGGTCGAGCACAGGTCGGTGCTGCGCGTGGTGGCGCTGTCCGGCGGCTACAGCCGCGAGGAGGCCAATGCCCTGCTGGCCCGCAATCCGGGCGTGATCGCCAGCTTCAGCCGCGCGCTCACCGAAGGCCTGACCGCGCAGCAGAGCGACGAGGAGTTCAACCGCGCCCTGGACGCCTCCATCCAGTCCATCTACGAGGCCTCCATCGCCTGAGACCCGGGCGGCCGCGCCGGCCCGGCGCCGGCGCGGCCCGCCCCGCACGCCATGCATCCCGAATCCACCGCCCTGATCGTCGTCGACCTGCAGCCGGACTTCATGCCCGGCGGCGCGCTGCCCTGCCACGAGGGCGACGCCATCGTGGCGGACATCTCCGCGCTGCTGCGGCAGCGCCGGTACCGCACCGTGGTCGCCACCCAGGACTGGCACCCGCCCGGCCACGCCTCCTTCGCCAGCAGCCATCCCGGCCGCCGGCCGTTCGAGCAGATCCGGCTGCATGGCCAGCCGCAGACCTTGTGGCCGGACCACTGCGTGCAGGGCACGCCCGGCGCCGCGCTGGATCCGCGCGTGGACTGGAGCGCCGCCGACCTGGTGCTGCGCAAGGGCACCCGCCCGCAGGTGGATTCCTACAGCGCCTTCCGTGAGAACCACGGCCCCGACGGCACCCGCCCGCCGACCGGGCTGGCCGGCTGGCTGCGCGAGCGCGGCATCGCCGAAGTGCACGTGTGTGGCCTGGCGCGCGACTACTGCGTGCTGTGGACCGCGCAGGACGCAGCGGCGGCCGGTTTCCGTGTGCGCTTCCTGTGGGAGCTGACCCGTCCGGTCACGCCGGAGGGCGACGCGCCCACCCGCGCCGCGCTGGAGGCGGCCGGCATCGCCATCGCCTGACGGCCCGTCCGGGCCGGGGCACCGGCCCACAGAAAAACCGGCCCCGCGAAGGGGCCGGCCCATCCGACGCCGCGTGCCCGGCCGCGCCGGCACGCAGGGGGAGGCGTCAGAATTCCTGCCAGTCCTGCCCGTCGGCCACGTCCGCGGCGGCGGGTGCCGGCGCGGTGATGCGGCGCAGTCCGGCCGGCACCGGCCTGGACGGGGCCGCACGATCCTCGCCCCGCGCCCTGGCCGCCTGCGGCGCCGGGCGCGCGTCGGCGGCCAGGCGGAACACGGCCACCGTCTGCA
>NZ_PDWK01000160.1 GCF_010093135.1 Pseudoxanthomonas taiwanensis
AGTGCCGCGTGGTAGCCCCCGCCGGCATCCCCTGGACACAGGTTGCCTTCGTAAGCAAGAAGATATCCGCCGATGCGGGTTGTGCCCCCGGGCTTTTCGGCCAAGGCAGGACATATTTCCTGAGGCACCGCCTGCACGGATTTGGACAGTATCCGTCCGTCGAAGAACAACCTGTCTTTGACCCGATATGCGGCCAAGAGAATGACGGATGGACGGGGCTGCCGTTCGGCAGGGGTAGCCGAACCAGTGGTGATCCCCAAGAAGCCGCGTTCACGTTCAGTGAAGGTGTCAGGCGGGAACTTTGAGGCGATCGAAGCAGATACACGCCTCATAGACTTCTCGACTGAGACAGGGAGTTCCAGAAAGAAGTCTTTCGCCTGGCTGGTTTCCGATGCGATTCGCGCCAGGTCCTCGTGGCACTCGCCACTGGGAAGCGGGGCAGGGTGATGAACGGTTGAGGTCCTCGCGAGAACTTTGCGGTTTGGCGTTCCTGACTCGTGCCAAGCCAGACGGGTGCCGAG
>NZ_PDWK01000016.1 GCF_010093135.1 Pseudoxanthomonas taiwanensis
GACCATGGAGGAGATCGTGGCCTCGGTGCAGCGGGTGACGGACATCATGGGCGAGATCTCGGCGGCCTCGCAGGAGCAGGCGGCGGGGATCGAGCAGGTGAACCAGACCATCGTGCAGATGGACGAGACCACGCAGCAGAACGCGGCGCTGGTGGAGGAGGCCTCGGCCGCGGCCCGGGCCATGGAGGACCAGGCCGCCAGCCTCGCACAGGCCATCGCCGCCTTCCGCACCGATGCCGCGGCGCTGGCCGCGGCGCCCGCCCCGGCGGCCGGCGTGCCGGCGCGCGGCCGGCCGGCGCCGGTGCCGCACCTGCCGGTCGCGCGGCCGGTGGCCGTCGGCCCCGACGGCGACTGGGCCGAGTTCTGATGCCCGCGCCCGGGTCCGGCATCGCCGCCGGATCCGGCACCGCTTCAGTCCGACGGGCGCCGTGCCGATACAGGAGGAAGACCGGTCAGCCCGGACGACGCCCCGACGCACCGATCGACATGAGCGCCTCTCCCCTGCCGCACCCGCCCGTGGAACAGCGCGAGTTCGCCTTCACCGACCGCGACTTCCGGCGCGTCTGCCAGATGATCCGCAACCGCGCCGGCATCGCCCTGGCGCCGGGCAAGCGTGACATGGTCTACGGCCGGCTGTCGCGGCGCCTGCGTGCCCTGGGGCTGGCCAAGTTCTCGCAGTACCTGGACATGCTCGAGTCCGACCCGGACAGCGACGAGTGGCAGTCCTTCACCAACGCGCTGACCACCAACCTGACCGCCTTCTTCCGCGAGCCGCACCACTTCGAGCACCTGCAGACGCAGCTGCGCCAGCTGGACAGCGGGCGCGGCACCATCCGGCTGTGGTCCTGCGCGGCCTCCACCGGCGAGGAACCCTATTCCATGGCCATCACCGCCTGCGAGGCGTTCGGCTCGCTCACCCCGCCGGTGCGGATCCTCGCCACCGACATCGACACCCAGGTGCTGGCCACCGCCAGCCGGGGGATCTACCCGCTGGAACGCATCGCCGGGCTGGACGACGGCCTGCGCCGCCGCTACTTCCAGCGCGGCACCGGCCCCAACGAGGGCCGCTGCCGGGCGCATCCGGCCCTGCAGGCGCTGGTCGAGTTCCGCCCACTCAACCTGCTGGAGGAGCGCTACGACGTCGGCGGCACGTTCGCCGCGATCTTCTGCCGCAACGTGATGATCTACTTCGACAAGCCGACCCAGAGGGCGATCCTCTCGCGCCTGGTCCGGCACATGGAGCCCGACGGCCTGCTGTACACCGGACACTCGGAGAACTACCTGCACGCCGCCGACCTGATCCAGCCGTGCGGGCGCACGCTCTATCGCCGCAATCCCAGGGCGGTGGCCGGGTGAGCGCCGTGCAGAACGACGGCATCCTCCGCTACATGGACCCGCAGTTCCAGGTCCCGGCGGCCAAGCTCCTGCCCACCCAGTACCTGGTGGTGGACGACGGCACGGCGTTGGTCACCGTGCTGGGCTCGTGCGTGGCCGCCTGCATCCGCGACCCGGTGCTGCGTCTGGGCGGCATGAACCACTTCCTGCTGCCGGACGGCAACGGCGCCGATGGCGGCGCGCCGGCGCGCTACGGCAGCTACGCCATGGAAGTACTGATCAACGAACTGCTCAAGCGCGGCGCCAGCCGCAAGCGCCTGGAGGCCAAGGTGTTCGGCGGCGCCAACGTGCTCAAGGGCTTCACCAGCAACCCGGTGGGCACCCGCAACGCCGAGTTCGTGCGCAGCTACCTGGACGCCGAGGGCATCCCGGTGGTGGCCGAGGACCTGTGCGGCATCCACCCGCGCAAGGTGTGGTTCTTCCCGCAGACCGGCAAGGTGATGGTCCACCGCCTGCCCCACGCGCATGACGCCGAGGTGGCCGCGGCCGAGTCGGCGGCCCGCGCGCGCCTGTCGCGCGCCCCGGTCAGCGGCGGCGTGGAGCTGTTCTGATGGGCCGGATCCGTGTCCTGGTGGTCGACGACTCGGCCGTCATCCGCCAGCTGCTGACCGAGCTGCTGGGCCGCGACCCGGAGATCGAGGTCGTCGGCACCGCCGCCGACCCGCTGCTGGCGCGCGAGAAGATCAAGCGGCTCAACCCCGACGTGCTGACCCTGGACGTCGAGATGCCGCGCATGGATGGCCTGGCGTTCCTCGAGAACATCATGCGCCTGCGGCCGATGCCGGTGGTGATGGTCTCCACCCTGACCGGGCGCGGCGCCGACACCACGCTGCAGGCGCTGGCGCTGGGCGCGGTGGACGTGATCAGCAAGCCGCGCCTGGGCGAGCAGCGCCTGGAGGAGTACGCCGAGGAGCTGGCCGCCAAGGTCAAGGCCGCGGCGCGGGCACGCGTGCAGTCGCCGCTGCGCTGCGGCGGCGCCCGTCCCCCGGCCGCGCCGCCGCGCCGCCCCGTGCCCCGCGGCGACCGCATCATCGCCATCGGCGCCTCCGCCGGCGGCACCGAGGCCATCCGCGAGGTGCTCGAGCAGATGCCGGCCGACAGCCCGCCGGTGGTGCTCACCCAGCACATCCCCGGCGGCTTCAGCCGCGCCTTCGCCGAGCGCCTGGACCGGCACTCGCCGCTGGTGGTGCGTGAGGCCGAGGACGGCGAGCTGATCGTGCCAGGCCACGCCTACCTGCCGCCGGGCGACCGCCACCTGCGCGTGGTCCGCGAGGGCGGCCGCTGGCGCTGCCGGATCGACGACGGCCCGCGGGTGAACCGGCACCGGCCCTCGGTGGACGTGCTGTTCCACTCGCTGGCCGAGGCCGCCGGCGCCAAGACGGTGGCGGCGATCCTCACCGGCATGGGCGACGACGGCGCCCGCGGCCTGCTGGAGCTGCGCCAGGCCGGCGCCGCCACCCTGGTGCAGGACGAGGCCACCGCGGTGGTCGGGGGCATGCCCGGCGCGGCGGTGCGCCTGGGCGCGGCGCAGGAGATCCTGCCGCTGGAGCGGATCCCGGCGCGGCTGCTGGAGCTGGCCTCGGTCTGAGACCCTGCGCCCGGCGGCTACTGGTTGGCCACGCCGTGCGGCACGTGGCAGGCGGCCACGTGCTGGCGGGCGCTGTCGATGTTGTGCGCCGAATCGTCGAAGAAGATGTCGGCGCCGAACGCGGCCAGGAACGGCCCCTTGTCACGGCCGCCCAGGAACAGCGCCTCGTCCAGGCGCACGCCCCACTCGCGCAGGGTGCGGATCACCCGTTCGTGCGCCGGGGCCGAGCGCGCGGTGACCAGGGCGGTGCGGATCGGCGCGTCCTCGCCCGTCGGGAACGCCGCCTGCAGCTTGTGCAGCGCCGCCAGGAAGCCGCGGAACGGCCCGCCGGACAGCGGCTCGCGCGCCCGCTGGCGCTCGTGCAGGCCGAAGGCCTCCACGCCCTGCTCGCGCGAGATGCGCTCGCTCTCGTCGCCGAAGATCACCGCGTCGCCGTCGAAGGCGATGCGCAGCTGGTCGCGCGGGGCGTCCACCGCCCGCGCCGGCAGGATGGTGGCCGCGGCCACGCCGTGCTGCAGCGAGCGGCGCACCGACTCCGGGTTGGCCGACAGGAACAGGTCGGTGCCGAACGGCGTCACGTATGGCCAGGTCGGCCCGCCGGAGGTGAACACCGCGCGCACGATGTCCAGCCCGTAGTGCTGGACCGAGTTGAAGATGCGCAGGCCGGTGTCGGCCGAGTTGCGCGACAGCAGGATGACCTCGACCCTGGGCACCTCCGCCGGCAGGCGCCGGTTCAGCGCCAGCAGCTTGCGCACCACAGGGAAGGCCACGCCCGGCTCGAGCACCACGTCCTCGTGCTGGCGCTGGTACTCGGCATAGGCCTCCACGCCCTCGCGTTCGAACAGAGCGTGGCTTTCCTCCAGGTCGAAGAGCGCGCGCGAGGTGACCGCGACGGTCAGCAGCCGTGGCGCGTTGTCGTCCTGCTGGCGGATGCGGGTGTCCATGCCCGCATTATCGCACCGCCCGTCGCACCGGCTGAGACGGCAGCCTCAGCGGCTGCGCACCTCGTCGATGACGAACACCGCCGGCGGGCCGCGCCGGTAGTCGCGGGTGATGGCGCGGACCTCCACCAGCAGGTCCAGCGGCTGCCCCCGCACCTGCGGGCCGTCGTCCCAGGTCAGCAGGTGCTCGGTGCGCCGGCCGCTGACCGGCGGGGCCGCGACCGCGGCATCCGGCAGCATGCCCTCGGGCGCCCGGCCGCGGAGCACGCGGTACTCGAAGCCCACGTTCTCCACGTCCACGCCCTTGGCGCGTGGCCAGCGCAGCTGGATCGAAAGCAGGCCCAGCCGGTCGCAACTGCCGGCCCCGTCCAGGCCGCGGGTCACGCTCACCTTCTCCACCACCGGCGCCGGCAGCTCCGTGGTGTCGATCCACGGGCCGCTGGCCGGGAACGGATGCACGTTGCTCTTGATCGGGCAGCCGATCGCCGCCTGCATCGGCATGGCGGCGAGCAGCAGCAGGTGCCAGAGTTTCACTGCTCCCCCTCCAGGCCTGGATGGTCCCCTCCCCCTTGCCGCACCAGGCCCTGCGCAAGGGTGCGAAAAAACTGGCTCTGCTCATCGTGCTGGGGACAAGCGACTCTCGGGCTGCGTCCCGGCCGGAATGTGTCAGGCATGGTGGCAACACTGTGTGCACAAAGTGGCGTCAATGTGGTGAACATGGCGGCAGCGTTGTGGCGACATGTGGGTCACCGTGTGGCAACAAGGTGGCGCTGACAGTTCAAGCGACCGCATGGATGAAAGCATTCAGTGCCGCCGCGATGCGTTTACGGCGCTCTTGCAAGAACGCCTTGTAGTGATCCAGTGCCAGCAGTTCCTCCTCTACCGGAATGCACTGTGCGGCGAATGGTGCTACACCGTGCTTCGCCACCAGCGGCAACAGGTAGGTCACAGGCGCTTTGTCGCTGATCGCACGATTGGTTTTGCCGCCGATGAAAGCCAGGTTGGCGATGTCGTCGGCCTCGCGAGGGGTGTAGCTGCCGCGCAGCAATGCCTTGGGGAAAATGTGATGAAACTGCAAGCGGTGCTGACTGCCCGAGTGGTCCAGAGCAATGGCCAGGTGGCTGCGCCAATCCTTGGCACCTGCCGCACGAAATGCCAGGAACATGGTCTTGAACAGCGCACTGCGCTGGTTGCGCCCCTCCAGCTCTTCCGGCGTGATGTCAAGGCGACCGAACTGCAGACGCAGCCGGTCGATCAGTTCATTGACGCCGCCGCCATTGCGGATGGTCGCCAAATCCTGATCCAGAATGGTCTCACTGGAACCCCGGGAGAAACGGCCTTTGGCATTGGCGGCCAAGGCCCAGTAGCGCAACTGCTGCGCCTCGTCATTGCCAAGCGCATAGTTGCGGCTGTGCCCGAAGTACGCCAGAACGACCAACAGGAAGGGCGACGACAGCAGCGCCGGGCTATCGATGCCCAGGTTGCTCCGGGCGAAGTTGAGCGCGAATTCCATTCCCTCGCAGGCTTCTTGCCATGCCTTCTGCAGCTTCTCCACACTAAGGCTGGCGACGATCTGGAACCGCGATTGACCGGTGGCAAACGCCATCAGGTTCTTCAAGTGCAAGCCGAGATCCAGGTCAAAGCCCGTTTTTGCACAGGCCTGCTGGAAATCCTGGAACGTCTGCAGCGAGTGCCGCCACTTGGCGGTGATCTGTGCCAGCGCCAGGTCGGAACTGCGCAGCTTGGCGCCCAATGAATTCACGCGAACGAAGATTTCCGTGACCTCGTCATATGAAAGCGTGCGCTCCAGTACATCCATCCGGTAAACGTACTTGCGGATGCCTCGCAGCCGGGCCAGGCGCTGGCTGTATTTCTCGTAACGCGGATCGTCAAAACCACTGACGCCGGCACGCTTGAGGAACGGCGCATCGTTGTCGGTCTTGAACACGTCCGATACCTTCACCCACTGCGGCAGCTGCTCCAGCTTGCGGGTTGCCACCACGAAGGTCATCTTGTTGAAGCGCTTGAGCAGTTCGTCCTCGGTCGAGTCCGTCTCGTCACCGATCAGTTCGCCGTCCTCATCGAAATCCTCCTCATCGCCACCGTTTTCTTCCACTTCGGTCACAACCGCCAGTTGGTCGGGATGCTCGAGGTTGAACAACAGGTCGATGGGACGACGACGGCCGCGCACCGACACCGGCTCGCCGCGAATGACGGCCGAGAGTGATGTCAGACGCTGCTGACCATCCAGCAGAAGCCGCGTGCTTTGGTAGGGGTTCGTGCTCTGGCTGACCGCGAAATCCTGCAGCGGCACGGCTTCATCCGTTTCCCAAAGCAGGATGGCGCCCGATGGGTAGCCGCGATACAGCGAATCCAGCAAATCGCGCACCCGTGTAGAACGCCACACATACTGGCGCTGCATTTCCGGCAAGCGCAGCTCGCCGCGCTCGATCATGGAAACCAGTTCTTCAACGCTTGCTTCGGCCTTGGCCATGCTATTTCCTCGATCAGGATGCGAGCAGGAAGCGCTCGCGGTGCCATTGCAGATACTGCAGGTGCTCGCTGGCCAGCCAGCGCAGCCTCATGCCCGGCTGAATGCCAAGCCCCTGCAGATCGCCAGCGGACAGGCGGGTGCTGGTCAGCAAGTGCCCGGTATCGTCGAAGCTGATCAGAAAGCGATCAAACAACGCATCCAGATTGGCCACCAGCAGACCGTTAAAGGCATCCAGCCGCTCGGCATCATCGGCGCATTCGGCCCCAAAACTACACCACGAACTGCTCGCTGAGGATGCGTTCCTCGAGGTTGTGCTCCGGGTCGAACAGCAGGGTGACGGTGCGCGTCTCCGACTCGCGGATCACCACCTCGACCACGTCACGCGTCTCGTGCGAGTCGGCAGTGACGCTGACCGGCCGCTTGTACGGGTCCAGGACCTCGAAGCGCACCTCGGTGTCGGCCTTGAGGATGGCACCGCGCCAGCGCCGCGGCCGGAACGCCGCGATCGGGGTCAGCGCGATGGTGTTGGAGCCCAGCGGCAGGATCGGGCCGTGGGCCGAGAAGTTGTAGGCGGTGCTGCCGGCCGGAGTGGCCACCATCACGCCGTCGCAGATCAGCTCGTCCAGCCGGGTCTGGCCGTTCAGGCCGATGCGGATGTGCGCGGCCTGGCGGGTCTGCCGCAGCAGCGAGACCTCGTTGTAGGCCAGCGAGCCGATGCTGGTGCCCGACTCGGTCTGCGCCACCATCTCCAGCGGACGCAGCGTGGTCGGCTCGGCCGCGGCCAGCCGCTCCAGCAGGTCGTCCTCGTGGTAGTGGTTCATCAGGAAGCCGACGGTGCCCAGCTTCATTCCATACACCGGCTTGCCCAGGCCGCCATGGCGGTGCAGCGTCTGCAGCATGAAGCCGTCGCCGCCCAGGGCGCACAGGATCTCGGCCTCCTCCGGCCGGCACTGGCCGTGGCGCTCCACCAGCGTGGCCAGGGCCTGCTGGGCGTTGGCGGCGGTGCTGGCCAGGAAGGCGATGCGGGGCGATCGGCTCATCGTCGGTCTCCGTCTGCATGCGCAGCATACCCGCCTGGCGGCCGCGGCGCGCAGGCCGCGGCCGGATCGTCGTCCGGGCGCCGGTGGCGGACCGGCGCCCGGACCAGGCGGTCCTCAGCCCAGTGCGGCCAGCTGGCCGAGCTTCTGCACCGCCACCGACAGGGTCGGATAGTCCAGCGTCTTCTGCGCCGACAGGTCGGCCAGCATGCGCAGGGTGAAGCGCAGGACCGGGTCCTCGCGCTCCAGCCACATCCGCACCTTGCCGTCGGCGTCGCCGGCCGGCTGCGCCATGGCCTGGCCGGCCAGGACGCGGTGGTGGTTGGCCAGCTCGTCGCGCAGCACGCCGCGGGCGACCGCGTGCCAGCGGCCGTCCACCGCCAGCGCGTCGATCTGCTCGTACAGCCACGGCAGGCGCAGGGCCTCGCCCAGGCGGAAGTGCACGCGCGAGACGTCCACCGGCTTGAGCTTGCGCTCGCGGGCCAGTTCGATGATGTCGAAGGCGCGCTCAAGGTACGGCAGCTCGGCCAGCTGCTGGGCCAGCACCGGCGGCATGCCCTTGTCCTTCCACTCGCGCAGCGCGGCCTCGTAGGTCGGGCGCTGCGAGTCGGGCAGCACGCCGGAGGCCTGGCGGATGTCGTTGAACGCGTCGTGGTACCGCTCCACCGCCGCGGCGATGCTCGGCACCGGGCCGGGACGGTTGAGCAGCCAGCGCACGAACGAGCGCTGCAGGTGCCAGATGACCTGCAGGGCGTCGATCTGCGCCGACTCGGCCACCTTGCCGTCCAGCGCGTCGATCTGCGCCCACAGGTCGCGGGCGCCCAGCACCTCGCGGCTGATGGTGTAGGCCTTGGCCACCTCGGCCGGGCTGCGGCCGGTGTCCTCCTGCATGCGCAGCAGGAAGGTCGCGCCCATCCGGTTGATGGTCTGGTTGGTCACCGCCGTGGCGATGATCTCGCGCTTCAGGCGGTGCTTCTCCATCAGCGGCGCGAACTTCTTCTGCAGGGGCTGCGGGAAGTAGCGCTGCAGCTCCTTGGACAGGTACGGATCCTCCGGGATGTCCGAGTCCAGCAGCTGCTTGAAGGCCACCAGCTTGGCGTAGGACAGCAGCACCGCCAGCTCCGGCCGGGTCAGGCCCTGGCCGCGGGCCTTGCGCGCGGCCAGCTCGGCGTCGGACGGCAGGAACTCGATCTGCCGGTCGAGCAGGCCCTGCTCCTCCAGGGTGCGGATGAAGTGCTGCTTGGAGCCCAGGCGGCGCACGCTCATGCGCTCCATCAGGCTCAGCGCCTGGTTCTGGCGGTAGTTGTCCAGCAGCACCAGGCGGGCGACCTCGTCGGTCATCGAGGCCAGCAGCCTGTTGCGGGCCGGCATGGTCAGCTGGCCGCTGCGCACCGCGTCGTTGAGCAGGATCTTGATGTTCACCTCGTGGTCGGAGGTGTCCACGCCCGCCGAGTTGTCGATGAAGTCGGTGTTCAGCAGCACCCCGTGCTGGGCGGCCTCGATGCGGCCCAGCTGGGTGAAGCCGAGGTTGCCGCCCTCGCCCACCACCTTGCAGCGCAGGTCGCGGCCGTCCACGCGCAGGGCGTTGTTGGCGCGGTCACCGACGTCGGCGTTGCTCTCGGTGCTGGCCTTGACGTAGGTGCCGATGCCGCCGTTCCACAGCAGGTCCACCGGCGCCTTGAGGATGGCGCTGATCAGCTCGGTCGGCGCCAGCGACCTGACCTCGGCCGGCAGGCCCAGGGCCTCGCGCACCTCGGGGGTGATGGTGATGGACTTGACCGAGCGCGGGTACACGCCGCCGCCCTTGCTGATCAGCTTGGGATCGTAGTCGGCCCAGCTGGAGCGCGGCAGGGCGAACAGGCGCTTGCGCTCCTCGTAGGAGCGGGCCGCGTCCGGGTTCGGGTCCAGGAAGATGTGGCGGTGGTCGAACGCGGCGACCAGGCGGATGTGCTTGGACAGCAGCATGCCGTTGCCGAACACGTCGCCGGACATGTCGCCGATGCCGACGCAGGTGAAGTCCTCGCTCTGGCAGTCGCGGCCCAGGGCGCGGAAGTGGCGCTTGACCGACTCCCAGGCGCCGCGGGCGGTGATGCCCATGCCCTTGTGGTCGTAGCCGACCGAACCGCCGGAGGCGAAGGCGTCGCCCAGCCAGAAGCCGTGGGCGATGGCCAGCTCGTTGGCGATGTCGGAGAACGTGGCCGTGCCCTTGTCGGCGGCCACCACCAGGTACGGGTCGTCGCCGTCGTGGCGGACGACGTCGCGCGGCGGCACGATTCTGCCGTCGACGATGTTGTCGGTGACGTCCAGCAGCGCCTGGATGAACAGGCGGTAGCAGGCGACGCCCTCGGCCAGCACGGCGTCACGGTCGCCGGAGACCGGCGGCTGCTTGACGTAGAAGCCGCCCTTGGCGCCTTCCGGCACGATCACGGTGTTCTTGACCATCTGCGCCTTGACCAGGCCCAGGACCTCGGTGCGGAAGTCCTCGCGGCGGTCGGACCAGCGCAGGCCGCCGCGCGCCACCGGGCCGAAGCGCA
This sequence comes from Pseudoxanthomonas taiwanensis, assembly GCF_010093135.1. Lineage (GTDB taxonomy): Bacteria > Pseudomonadota > Gammaproteobacteria > Xanthomonadales > Xanthomonadaceae > Pseudoxanthomonas > Pseudoxanthomonas taiwanensis. The sequence continues at coordinate 9,990 of NZ_PDWK01000016.1, forward strand.
GGTGCACGCCCTCCACGCGCGGGCCGTAGACGAAGATCTCGCGGTACGGGCGCGGCTTGGGCAGGTCGGGCACCTTGGCCGAGTCGAACTTGAAGGCGATGGTCGGCGCCGGGCGGCCGTTGGCCTTGACCTGGAAGTAACTGGTGCGCAGCGTGGCCATGATCACGCCGATGAAGGCGCGCAGGATGCGGTCGTCGTCCAGGCTCTCGACGCGGTCCAGCAGCTTCAGCAGGGCCTCATGGATGGCCTGCTCCTGGGTGGCGCGGTCGCCGGCGCGGGCGGCCACCACCTCCTGCAGCACGCGCACCACGCCCTCGTCGTTGCCCCCCAGGGCCAGGGCGCGCAGGCGGGATTCCAGCTGCGCCTGCGCCTCGCGCACCTGCGCCGCCGACTGGCGGGCCAGCGCGGGGTCGAAGCGGGCCTGGAACAGCTCCACCAGCAGACGGGCCAGCAGCGGATAGCGGGCCATGGTCTGCTCGACCGCGCCCTGCGAGAACGGCACGCCGGTCTGCAGCAGGTACTTCCAGTAGCCGCGCAGCAGCGCCACCTGGCGCCACTCCAGGCCGGCGGCCAGGACCAGGCGGTTGAGGCCGTCGTTCTCGGCCTCGCCGGACCAGATCGCGGCGAAGGCGCGCTCGAACACCGGCGCCAGGGCGGCCACGTCGCCGCCGGTGCTGCGCTCGACCTCGAAGTCCTGGATGTAGATCGGCTGGCTGCTGCCGTCGGGCAGGCTGGCCTGCAGGCGGTACGGGTGCTCGGAGATCACCCGCAGGCCCATGTTCTCCATCAGCGGCAGCACGTCCGACAGCGGGATGTCGTCGTGCTGGCGGTACAGCTTCAGGCGCAGGCCGCTGGTGCCCTCGCGGGCCACCGCCTGCAGGCTCAGGCGCAGGTCCTCGGGGCCGGCCAGCGCGGCCAGCTGCTCGACGTCGTTGGCGGCCAGCTCGGGCGAGACGTCCTCGATGTAGCCGGCCGGCAGGGCGCGGCCGTAGACGTTGGCCAGGCGCAGGCCCTCGGCCTCGCCGTGGCGGGAGATCAACAGCTCGCGCAGGTCGTCCTGCCAGTTGCGCAGCAGGTGGGCCAGGCGCTGCTCCATGGCGGCGATGTCGGCCTCTGGCACCTGGCCCCCGCGCGGGCGCACGATCAGGTGCAGCTGGGCCAGCGGCGACTCGCCCAGGACCACGGCCGAGTCCACGTGCTCGCCGTCCAGGGCCTCGCGCAGCATCGACTCCACGCGCAGGCGCACGTCGGTGTTGAAGCGCTCGCGCGGGATGTAGACCAGCGCCGAGAAGAAGCGGCCGTAGCGGTCACGGCGCAGGAACAGGCGGCTGCGCACCCGCTCCTGCAGGCTCAGCACGCCCATCGCGGTGCGGTACAGCTCCTCCTCGGTGGCCTGGAACAGCTCCTCGCGCGGCAGGGTCTCCAGGATGTGGCGCAGGGCCTTGCCGCTGTGGCTGTTCGGAGCCAGGCCGGAGCGGCGCATGACGTACTCGTAGCGCTCGCGCACCAGCGGGATTTCCCACGGGCGGCGGTTGTAGGCGCTGGAGGTGTACAGGCCCAGGAAGCGCTGCTCGCCGACGATGCGGCCCCTGGCGTCGAACTCCAGGACGCCGATGTAGTCCATGTAGCCCTTGCGGTGCAGGCGCGAGCGGGCGTTGGTCTTGGTCAGGATCAGCGGCTCGCTGAAGCCGGCCTGGTTCAGGCCGTGCGCGGCCAGGGTGCGGACCGGGCGCGGCGCCGAGCGGTCCTTGCCGCGCATCAGGCCCAGGCCCGAGCCCTCCACCGGCGCCAGCACGTCCTCGCCGCCCTGGCGCTCGACGCGGTACTCGCGGTAGCCGAACAGGATGAAGTGGTCGGCGGCGGCCCAGCGCAGGAACTCCTGGGCCTCGCGGCGGGCGGCGTCGCTGACCGACTCCGGCATGCGGCGGGTGGCCAGGTCGTCGGCCAGGGTCTGCATGCGGTCGCGCATCAGGCCCCAGTCGGCCACCACCACGCGCACCTCCTCCAGGGTCTGGCGGATGCGCTGCTCGATCCGTTCCATCGCCTCCGGCGGCTGGCGGTCGATCTCCAGCAGCATCAGCGACTCGGCCTTGCCCTGGCCCACCTCGACCAGCTTGCCGGCGCGGTCGCGCTCCAGGCGCACCAGCGGGTGGCCGAGCACGTGCACGCCCACGCCCATCTCGGACAGGGCCATGCTCACCGAGTCCACCAGGAACGGCATGTCGTCGTTGACGATCTGCAGCACGGTGTACTGCGACTCCCAGCCGTTGCGGGCCCGGGTCGGGTTGATCACCCGCACGTTGGCGGTGCCGGGCTTGCGCTTGCGGGCGAACTCGAGCATGTCCAGGCCGATCGCGGCCCAGGTCTCGGGCGCGTGGTACGGGTACTCGTCGGCCTCCATGCGCATGTAGAAGGCGGCCAGGAACTCGCGCAGCTCGGCGTGGCGCGCGGCCGGCACGAGCTTGCGCGCGGCGGCGAAGATCGGCTCCAGCGAGAAGGTCGCGGCCTGGGCGGCGGGCGCCGCGGCGGTCGTGGCCTGGGGAGCGGTGTTGGCCGGCCTTGCGGTCCTGGCGGCCTTGTCGGGCTTGGCGGCCTTGTCGGGCTTGGCCGCCTTGCCGCGCGCGGCGGTGCCGACGGCGGGTTTGGCCACGGAACGGGACGCACGCTTGGCGGCCTTCGCCGCCGGACGCTTGGAATTCATGGGAATCGCTTCACCTGAGGTTGGGAAGTTCAGCGGTGCGCGGATTGTAGCCCCCGCCGTCGCGCTTGCCTTGACGCAAAGCGCAAAAAAGCGCCCTTTTCATTTAGTGAACTGGACGGTATAGTCCAGCCCGATGGATCCCGCCCACAGCGAGCGCCCGGCCGACGACGACCGCCACCGCCAGGTGTGCGATGCCGTGCGCGCGCTCATCGCCGAGCAGGGATTGCAGATCAGCATGGATGCCGTCGCCGCGCGCGTCGGCTGCTCGAAGCAGACACTGTACGCCCACTACGGCTCCAAGCGCGCCCTGCTGCTGCGCGTGGTGTCCGAGAGCCTGGCCACCGCGCGCCTGCCGCCGGTACCCACCGCCGACACCCTGCAGGCCAGCCTGGTGGCCTTCGCCGAGGAGCACCTGGCACGCCTGGCCGAGCCGGCCGCGGTGGGGGCCGCCCGGCTGGTCAGCGCCCAGGCCCTGGAGTACCCGGAGGACATTGCCGCCCTCTACGAGGGCTGTGTTGGTACCCTGCAGGCCTGCCTGGCCGGATGGCTGCAGCAGGCCATGCGCCGTGGCCTGTTACGGCATGACGATCCGCACTTCGCCGCAGAGCTGCTTCTGGGCATGATCGTCGGCCTCGATTTCGACCGGCAGCGGCACCTGGTGCCGCACCGGGCGTCGCCGGAGGCGCGCAGCCAGTGGGCGCAGTTCGCCATCGACGCGTTCCTGCGCGCCTTCGCCCCACCCAGCCCGCTTTCCTGAACACATTCCAACGTTGACCTCATCCCCCGGAGTGACCATGACCCGCTTCCGCTCCCTGCTCCTGGCCAGTTGCTGCCTGCTGGCCCTGGCCTCCTGCAAGGAAGAACAGACCGCCGCCCCGCCGCCGCCCGAGGTGGCCGTGGTCGAGGCCAAGCCCCAGACCGTGCCGCTGGAGCGCGAACTGGTCGGCCGCCTGTCCCCGTACCGCAGCGCCGACGTGCGGGCCCGCGTGGCCGGCGTGCTGATCGAGCGCGCCTATGCCGAAGGCAGCGACGTGAAGGAGGGCCAGGTCCTGTTCCGGATCGACCCGGCGCCGCTGCTGGCCACCCTCAACCAGGCCCGCGCGCAGCTGGCCCAGGCCGAGGCCACCTACGCCAACGCCCGGACCCTGGCCGAGCGCGCCCGCCAGCTGGCCCCGCAGAAGTTCGTCTCGCAGAACGACCTGGACAACGCCGAGTCGGCCGAGCGCACCGCCGCCGCCGCGGTCGAGGCCGCCCGCGCGGCCGTGCGCACCGCCGAGATCAACCTGGGCTACGCCAACGTCACCGCGCCGATCTCCGGCCGCGCCAGCAAGCAGCGCGTGACCGAGGGCGCCCTGGTCGGCCAGGGCGAGGCCACCCTGCTGACCACGGTGGACCAGCTCGACCCGCTGTACGCCAACTTCTCGATCAGCGCCAACGAGCTGGCCAGCCTGCGCAGCGCCGCCAACGTCGAGCTGGCCGGCACCGGCCAGGCCACCGTGCAGGTGGTGCTGCCGGACGGCACGCCCTACGGCGAACCGGGCGTGCTGGACTTCTCCGACGCCGTGGTGGACCCGTCCACCGGCTCGGTCTCGCTGCGCGCGCGCATCCCCAACCCGGACCTGAGCCTGCTGCCGGGCAGCTTCGTCACCCTCAAGGCCAACCTCGGTCAGCAGCGCGACGCCTTCCTGGTGCCCCAGGCGGCGATCCTGCGCGACGCGCGCGGCGCCTACGCCCTGGTGGTCGGCGGCGACGGCAACGTCGTGCGCAAGGACGTGACCCTGGGCGGCACCCGCGACGGCAGCTGGCTGGTGACCGCCGGCCTGGCCGCCGGCGACCAGGTGATCGTCGCCGGCGTGCAGAAGGTGCGCGAGGGCGCCCCGGCCAAGGCGGTGCCGTGGCAGCCGGATGCCGGCAAGGCCCAGGCGCCGGCCGCCGCCGCGGCCGCGCCGGCCAAGTGACGGCACCCGAGCCGACGACCTGAAGGATCCTTCCCAATGCCCAAGTTCTTCATCCATCACCCGGTCTTCGCCTGGGTCGTGGCGATCCTGATCTCGCTCGCGGGCGTGATCTCCATCCTCGGGCTGGGCGTCGAGTCCTACCCGAACATCGCCCCGCCCCAGGTGACGGTCAACGCCACCTACCCCGGCGCCGACGCCGAGACGGTCGAGAAGGCGGTCACCCAGGTGATCGAGCAGCAGCTGACCGGCATCGACAACCTGCTGTACTTCAGCTCCTCGTCCAGCTCCACCGGCCGGGCGAGCATCACCCTCACCTTCCAGAGCGGCACCGACCCGGACATCGCCCAGGTGCAGGTGCAGAACAAGGTGGCCCTGGCCACCCCGCGCCTGCCCGCCGAGGTGGTCGACCAGGGCGTGGTCGTGGCCAAGGCCAACGCCGGCTTCCTGATGGTGGTGGCCCTGCGTTCGGAGAACCCGAACGTGGACCGCAACCAGCTAAACGACATCATCGGCTCGCGCGTGCTCGACCAGATCGCGCGCATCCCCGGCGTGGGCAGCGTGCAGCAGTTCGGCTCCGAGTACGCCATGAACATCTGGCTGAACCCGGAGAAGCTGCAGGGCTACGGCCTGTCCGCGACCCAGGTGCTGGCGGCCGTGCGCGGCCAGAACGTGCAGTTCGCCGCCGGCGCGATCGGCTCGGATCCGATGCCGCCGGGCCAGGGCTTCACCGCCACCGTCTCGGCCGAGGGCCGCTTCAGCAGCCCCGAGCAGTTCGGCGACATCATCCTGCGCGCCGACCGCGACGGCACCACCGTGCGCCTGAAGGACGTGGCCCGCATCGAGATGGGCGCGTCCGCCTACGGCTTCGACACCAAGTTCAACGGCCAGCCGACCGGCGCCTTCGCCGTGCAGCTGCTGCCGGGCGCCAACGCGCTGAACGTGGCCGAGGCCGTGCGCGCACGCATGGACGACCTGTCGGCCAGCTTCCCCCAGGGTGTGACCTGGTTCTCGCCCTACGACAGCACCACCTTCGTGAAGATCTCGATCAAGGAGGTCGTCCAGACCCTGGTCGAGGCCATCATCCTGGTGTTCCTGGTGATGCTGGTGTTCCTGCAGAACTTCCGGGCCACCATCATCCCCACCCTGGTGATCCCGGTGGCGCTGCTGGGCACCTTCGTCGGCCTGAGCATCATCGGCTTCACCATCAACCAGCTGACGCTGTTCGCCATGGTGCTGGCCATCGGCATCGTGGTGGACGACGCGATCGTGGTGATCGAGAACGTCGAGCGCATCATGGCCGAGGAGCGGCTGCCGCCGCTGGAGGCCACGGTCAAGGCGATGGAGCAGATCACCGGCGCGGTGGTGGCCATCACCGTGGTCCTGGCCGCCGTGTTCATCCCCTCCGCCCTGCAGGGCGGCGCGGCCGGCGAGATCTACAAGCAGTTCGCCCTGACCATCGCCATCGCCATGGCCTTCTCGGCCTTCCTGGCGCTGGGCTTCACCCCGGCGCTGTGCGCGACCATGCTCAAGCAGCACCCGCCGCACGGCGAGGAGGGCCACAAGAACGCGTTCTTCCGCCTGTTCGACCGCGTCTACGAGCGCGCCAGCCGCACCTACGTCGGCCACGTCGGCCGGGCCATCCGCCACGCCCCGCGCTGGATGGCGGTGTTCGCGGTGCTGGCGGTGCTGTGCGGCGTGCTGTTCACCCGCATGCCCGGCAGCTTCCTGCCCGAGGAGGACCAGGGCTACGCGCTGGCCATCGTGCAGCTGCCGCCGGGCGCCACCCTGCAGCGCACCAACGCGGTGTTCGACCAGGTGCGCGAGCGCCTGCAGCAGCTGGAGGGCTTCGACAGCATGATGCAGGTGGCCGGCTTCAGCTTCGTCGGCCAGGGCGAGAACGTGGGCATGGCGTTCATCCGCCTCAAGCACTGGGATGAGCGCAAGTCCACCATCACCGAGTTCCTGCAGCAGGCCAACGGCGCCCTGTTCGGCATCAAGGAGGCCACCATCTTCGTGGTCAACCTGCCGACCGTGCAGGGCCTGGGCCAGTTCGGCGGCTTCGACATGTGGCTGCAGGACCGCGCAGGCGCCGGCCACGCCGCGCTGACCGAGGCCCGCAACATGCTGCTGGGCCAGGCGGCGCAGAACCCGGCGCTGACCGGCGTGCGCCCCAACACCCTGGAGGACGCCCCGCAGCTGCGCCTGAGCGTGGACCGCGTGCAGGCGCAGGCCATGGGCCTGTCGGTCAACGACATCTACAGCGCGGTGCAGCTGATGCTGGCCCCGGTGTACGTCAACGACTTCTTCTACGAGGGCCGCATCAAGCGCGTGAACATGCGCGCCGACGCCCCGTACCGCACCGGCCCGGAGGCGCTGGCCAGCTTCTACACCCCCAGCAGCCAGCAGGCCGACGCCGACGGCAACCCGGCGATGATCCCGCTCAGCGCGGTCGTGGACCACGACCAGATCATCAGCCAGCCGCCGGCCCTGACCCGCTTCAACGGCTACTCGGCCGTGAACATCGTCGGCTCGCAGGCCCCGGGCTACAGCTCCGGCGAGGCCATGGCCGCGATGGAGCGGATCGTGACCGAGCAGCTGCCGGCCGGCTTCGGCTACGACTGGAGCGGCATGTCCTACCAGGAGATCCTGGCGGGCAACGCGGCCACCCTGCTGCTGGTGCTGTCCATCGTGGTGGTGTTCCTGTGCCTGGCGGCGCTGTACGAGAGCTGGTCCATCCCGGTGGCCGTGCTGCTGGTGGTGCCGCTGGGCGCGCTGGGCGCGGTGGTGTTCAGCATGCTGCGCGGCCTGCCCAACGACATCTTCTTCAAGATCGGCCTGATCACCATCATCGGCCTGGCCGCGAAGAACGCGATCCTGATCGTGGAGTTCGCGGTGCTGGAGCGCCAGCACGGCAAGACCCTGCACGACGCGGTGGTCGAGGCCGCGCGCCTGCGCTTCCGCCCGATCCTGATGACCTCCTTCGCGTTCATCATGGGCGTGGTGCCGCTGGCCATCTCCACCGGCGCCGGCGCCAACTCCCGCCACGCCATCGGCACCGGCGTGATCGGCGGCATGCTGTTCGCCACCCTGCTGGGCCTGCTGCTGATCCCGGTGTTCTTCGTCTCCGTCCGCCGCGTCCTCGGCGACAAGATGGACGAACCGTCGAAGGAGTACCTGGAGCAGCAGAAGCGCCAGGCCACCGCGATCACCCAGTGACGCCCCAGCGCAGGCCTGCCTGCGCGGCCATACAGGAAAGCCCCGGCCTGGTGCCGGGGCTTTCCTTTTCCACCGCGCCTTCCGCCGCCCCCGGGAAACAGCCTTCCGGTCCTCTCCCGCCGGGAGAGGGGCTGGGGCTGCTGCAGGAGCGGCGCAGGCCGCGGCGACGGAGGATGAAAAAAACGCCCCGGCGGGGCCGGGGCGCTTCATGGGATCCAGTGGACCCGCGAGGCTTACCTGGTCGCCTCCTGGTAGCGGCGCTCGACCTCGTCCCAGTTGATGACGTTGTAGAACGCGGCGATGTATTCCGGACGGCGGTTCTGGTACTTCAGGTAGTAGGCGTGCTCCCACACGTCCAGGCCCAGGATCGGGGTGTTGCCCTCCATCAGCGGGCTGTCCTGGTTGGCGGTGCTCTCGACCACCAGCTTCTTGTCCGGGGTCACGCTCAGCCAGGCCCAGCCGCTGCCGAAGCGGCTGACGGCGGCCTTGGTGAAGGCCTCCTTGAACTTCTCGAAGCCGCCCAGGTCGCGGTCGATGGCCTGGGCCACGCCGCCCTTGGGCTGGCCGCCGCCGTTGGGCGACATCACCGTCCAGAACAGGCTGTGGTTGGCATGGCCGCCGCCGTTGTTGCGCACCGGGCCCTGCAGGTTCTCCGGCAGGGTCTTGAGCTTGGCCACCAGCTCCTCGACCGGCAGGTTGGCGTACTCGGTACCTTCCACCGCCGCGTTGAGGTTGTTGATGTAGGTCTGGTGGTGCCTGGTGTGGTGGATCTTCATCGTCTCCGCATCGATGTGCGGCTCGAGCGCCTCGTAGGCGTACGGCAACTCGGGGAGGGTGTAGGCCACGGTCATCTCCTTGATCGTTTGCCCGGAACATCCGGGCGCTCCTACAGTGTAGGGATCGCACCACGGGCATCCAAGCCGCCGCCGGGGAAAGCCGCGTTCCGCCGGGTCGCGCCCGCGCGTGGCGTGACCGGCACGTGAAGGAAATGCGCGCCGGGCGCATGCCATTGCGCGCCGGCACGCCGCATACTGCGGCGCATGTCCTCGCGCCGCCCTCCTTCCCTGTCCCGCGGCCTGCGGTGGCTGGCCGCCCTGCTGCTCGTCGCCGGCCTGGCCTGGCTGCAGCGCCCCGGCGCGGACGTGCCGGCCACGCCCCCCGCCGCTGGCGACGTGCGCCCTTCCGCCCCGGCGCACGAGGGGCCGGCGCTGCCGGACTTCCTGCCGCCGGAGGCCGGCCCGGTGGTCGAGCGCATCCTGCGCGGCGGGCCGTTCCCCTACCGCCAGGACGGCGCCGTGTTCGGCAACCGCGAAGGCCGCCTGCCGCCGCGCCCGCGCGGCCACTACCGCGAGTACACCGTGCCCACGCCGGGGCTGTCGCACCGCGGCGCGCGGCGCATCGTCACCGGCGGCGATCCGCCCACGGAGTGGTACTACACCGCCGACCACTACGAGACCTTCCGCCCCTTCCGGGTCACCGCCACGGAGACGCATCGATGAGCCGGCACGGATTCGACCTTGGCCTGGACGATCCGGCGCAGGCCGGCGTGTACGAGGTGGCGGCCGCCGACCTGCCGCCGCTGGCCGCCGCCGCGCGCGATGCCGGCCTGCTGGTGCGGCACGTGGACCTGGACGGCTGCGCCGACAAGGCCACCCTGCTGCTGCGCCTGGCCACCACGCTGGACCTGCCGGCCGGCTGGGGCCGCAACTGGGACGGGCTGCTGGACGCGCTGCGCGACCTGTCCTGGGCGCCGGCGCCGGGCTACCTGCTGGCCCTGGACGGCCTGGCGAGCCTGCAGGCCGGCAGGCCGAAGGAGCTGGAAACGCTGGTCGGCGTACTGGACGAGGCCTCGCGCTGGTGGGCCGAGGCCGGGGTGCCGTTCTGGGCCTTCCTCGCGGCCGACAGCCTGGCACGCGGCCAGGGCCGGCCCAGGTAGTCCGCCAGGCCGCCCATCTGCTGCGCCATCGCCCGGTCCGCCTCCGCCACCGGCGCCTGCCAGGCGCGCTCGGGCGGAACCGGCACGCTGCGCGTGTCCGCCACGGTGAAGCCCGCCGGCGCGGGATCCAGCACCTTCGCCCCCGCCGCCGCGGGCGCGGCCAGCCAGGCCAGGCGCCGCCACCGCATGCCGGCCCGTCCCGCCATCGCCCTGCCCTCCGCTGCTGCCGGCACGGGGCCGGCGGCAAGGCTCAGCCTTCCAGCTCCGCCCAGCGGGCGTAGGCGGCGTCCAGCTCGGCCTGGACCTCGGCCATGCGCTGGCCGTGCGAGGCCACCACGCCCGGGGCCTGCCGGTGGAAGGCCGGATCGGACATGGCCGCGGCCAGGCCCGCCAGCTCCGCCTCCAGCGCCTCGATCCGCGCCGGCAGCTGCTCCAGCTCGCGCGCATCCTTGTAGCTGAGCTTGCGCCGGGCCGGCCGGGCACCGGCCGCCGGCACCGCCGCGGCCGGTTTCGGTGCGGACGCGGACCTGGCTGCCGGCGCGGGGCGCCGGCGCTCCCAGTCGCTGTAGCCGCCCACGTACTCGCCCACCCGCCCCTCGCCTTCCATCACCAACGTAGAGGTCACGACGTTGTCGAGGAAGTCGCGGTCGTGGCTGACCAGCAGCAGGGTGCCGTTGTAGTCGGCCAGCAGGTCTTCCAGCAGCTCCAGGGTTTCCACGTCCAGGTCGTTGGTCGGCTCGTCCATCACCAGCAGGTTGGATGGCTGCGCGAACAGGCGCGCCAGCAGCAGGCGGTTGCGCTCGCCGCCGGACAGGCGGGTGATCGGCGCGCGCGCCCGCTCCGGGGTGAACAGGAAGTCCTGCAGGTAGGCCAGCACGTGCTTGCGGCTGCCGTTGATCTCGACGAAGTCGCGGCCCTCGGCCACGTTCTCCATCGCGTTCCAGTCCTCGCGCAGGGTGGCGCGGTACTGGTCGAAATAGGCGACCTGCAGGTTGGTGCCCAGCTTCACCTCGCCCGACTGCGGCTGCAGCTGGCCCAGCAGCAGCTTCAGCAGGGTCGTCTTGCCACTGCCGTTGGGGCCGACCAGGCCGATGCGGTCGCCGCGCAGCACGGTGGTGGAGAAGCCGCGCACCAGCACGCGGTCGCCGTAGGCGAAGTGCAGGTCGCGTGCCTCGATCACCTTGCGCCCGGAGGCCTCGCCCTGCGCCGCCTCCATGCGCACGTTGCCGGCCAGCTCGCGACGGCGGGCACGCTCCGCGCGCATGGCCTTGAGCCGCCGCACGCGGCCCTCGTCGCGGGTGCGGCGGGCCTTGATGCCCTGGCGGATCCAGGCTTCCTCCTGCGCCAGCAGCTTGTCGAAGCGCGCGTTCTCCTGCGCCTCGGCGTTGAGCCGCTCCTCGCGGCGGCGCTCGTAGTTGGCCCAGTCGCCCGGCCAGCTGGTGACCTGGCCGCGGTCGATCTCGACGATGCGGGTGGCCAGGGCGCGCAGGAAGCGGCGGTCGTGGGTGACGAACACCACGCTGCCGCTCCACTCCTTCAGGAAGCCCTCCAGCCAGTCGATCGCCTCGATGTCCAGGTGGTTGGTCGGCTCGTCCAGCAGCAGTACGTCGGGCCCGGCGACCAGCGCGCGCGCCAGCAGCACGCGGCGCTTCATGCCGCCGGACAGGCGCCCGAACTCGGCATCGCCGTCCAGCTCCAGCTTGGTCAGGGGTTCGGACACGCGCTGGTCCAGCGCCCAGCCATCGGCGGCGTCGATCCTGGCCTGCACCTTGCCCATGGCATCGCCATCGAACACGTCGGCATGGCTCAGCCGGTGGAACTCGGCCAGCCAGTGGCCGAGTTCACCCAGGCCATCGGCGACCACGTCGAACACGCTGCCGGCGGCGCCATGCGGTACCTCCTGCTCCAGGCGGGTGACGCGCACGCCCTGCTGGACGCGCACTTCGCCGTCGTCCGGCTTCAGTTCGCCGGCCATCAGCTTCATCAGGGTGGATTTGCCGGCGCCGTTGCGGCCGATCAGGGCGATGCGCTCGCCACTTTCGATCGACAGTTCGGCTTTCTCCAGCAACAACGGGCCGCCGACGCTGTAGTCGACGTTCTGCAGGGTGATCAAAGGCATGCGCGCATTGTACGGGAGCCGCGCTCAGGCGTCGGCGAACGTGCCCGGATCCAGCGCCAGCAGCCGCCGCAGGCTGGCCGCCACCGGCCTGCCCGGGTGCCGCAGCACCCACAGCTGCCGCCGCAGCGGCGGCAACGGCGTGGCCAGCACGTGCAGCCGGCCCAGTGCGATGAGATCGGCCACCGCGTGCCGCGACAGGCAGGCCAGGCCCAGCCCGGCGACGGCGCCCTGCTTGATCGCCTCGGTACCGCCGAGCTGCAGTACCTCGGCGAACCGGTGCAGGTGCGGCAGCAGCGCCTGCTCGGCCGCCTCGCGGGTGCCCGAGCCCGGCTCGCGCAGCAACCAGCAGGCACCGCGCAGCCGCGCCATGTCCGCACCGGCCCGCAGTGCCGCCGCGTGCGGGTGGCGATCGCCGAACACGACGACCAGTTCGTCCTCGCGCCAGGGCGCCACGTCCAGCCCCGGCTCGTGACACGGGCCCTCGATCAGGCCGATGTCCACCTCCAGCCGCTGCACCGCAGCGGCGACTTCGCGGGTATTGCCGATCACCAGGTCGACCCGGGCCTGGTCGTTGCGCTCGCGCAGGTCGGCGATGCGCGACGGCATCAGGTAGTTGCCGATGGTAGTGCTGGCGCCGCCCCGCCAGCGCACCGGCGCGGCGGCCTCCCCGGCCCGGCCGTAGCGGCGCTCGATATCGTCCACGGCCGCCAGCAGCGCCCGTGCCTCGGGCAGCAGCGCCCGGCCGTGGCCGTTGAGCACCAGCCGGCGTCCGACGCGGTCGAACACGGCCAGCCCGAGCAGGCTCTCCAGCTCGCCCAGGGCCGCACTTACCGCCGACTGCGACAGGCCGATGGCCTCGCCCGCGGCGGTGGTCGTGCCGGTCTCGGCGACGGCGGAGAAAATCTGCAGCTGGCGCAGGGAGAGATGCATTACTTACCTGAAATATTGTTTATCCATACGAATATTATCTGTTTTACAGATTATTGGCGCGACGGCAGGATGGGCCATCTCCTCATAACCGTCCGTCATGAACACCGCCCTCCAGGGCCACGCCCCGGCCCACCCACATCGCCTCCCCGGCCTGCTGTTGACCGCCGCCATCGCCATGCTTTCCCTGTGGCTGGGTACCCTGCCGTGGCTGCAGGCCCATGGCATCAGTGCGCTGACGCTGGCGATCCTGCTCGGTATCGCCCTGGGCAACACCGCCTACGGCAGGCTGGCGCCGCGCGCGGCGGCAGGCGTGGGCTTCTCCAAGGCGACCCTGCTGCGTGCCGGCATCGTCCTCTACGGCCTGCGCCTGACCGTGCAGGACATCGGCCAGGTCGGCGTCGCCGGGGTGCTGATCGACGCGCTGGTGCTGTGCTCCACCTTCGCCCTGGCGTGGTGGCTGGGCACCCGCGTGCTTGGGCTGGAGCGCAACACCGCGCTGCTGATCGGCGCCGGCAGCTCCATCTGCGGCGCCGCGGCGGTGATGGCCGCCGAGCCGGTGGTCAAGGGCCGCGCCGAGCAGGTTGCCATCGCCGTGGCCACGGTGGTCGTGTTCGGCACCCTGGCGATGTTCCTGTACCCGCTGCTGTACCAGTGGGGCCTGCATGCCGGCTGGATGCCGCTGGACGAAACCGGCTACGGCGTATTCACCGGCTCCACCGTGCATGAGGTGGCCCAGGTGGTCGCCGCCGGCCGCGCGGTCAGCCAGCCGGCCGCCGACGCGGCGGTCATCGCCAAGATGGTGCGGGTGATGATGCTGGCGCCGTTCCTGGTGTGCCTGTCGGCACTGCTGGCGCGCGGCCGCCAGGGCCCGCGCTCCAGGATCGCCGTGCCCTGGTTCGCGTTCGGCTTCATCGGCATGGTCGGCTTCAACTCGCTGCAGTTGCTGCCCGCCGGGCTGGTCGCCGCCCTGGTCGAGCTGGACACCGCGCTGCTGGCGATGGCGATGGCCGCGCTGGGCCTGACCACCCATGTCTCGGCCCTGCGCCAGGCCGGTCCGCGGCCGATGCTGCTGGCCGCGCTGCTGGCCGCCTGGCTGCTCGGCGGCGGTCTGCTGATCAACCTCGCGGTACGTGCGCTGTCCTGAATCGGGCGCGCCGCGGCGGCCACCAGGGCGGCACGGCCCGCCGGCATCTGCGAAAATACGGCATGACCGATTTCTCCTCGTTGCCGCTGATCCCGGCCCTCGCACCCGGCATCGACGCGCTGGGCTATACCGCCATGACCCCGGTGCAGGCACAGAGCCTGCCGCCCATCCTGGACGGGCGCGACGTGATCGCCCAGGCTCCCACCGGCAGCGGCAAGACCGCCGCCTTCGGCCTGGGCCTGCTGAACCGGCTCGACCCGGCCACCCTGCGTACCCAGGCGCTGGTGCTGTGCCCTACCCGCGAACTGGCCGACCAGGTCGGCCGGCAGCTGCGCAAACTGGCCACCGGCATCCCCAACCTCAAGCTGCTGGTACTGACCGGCGGCGTGCCGCTGGGCCCGCAGCTGGCGTCGCTGGAGGCGCACGACCCGCAGGTGGTGGTGGGCACGCCGGGCCGGGTGCAGGAGCTGGCCCGCAAGCGCGTGCTGCACCTGGGCGTGGTCCGCACCCTGGTGCTGGACGAGGCCGACCGCATGCTGGACATGGGCTTCGAGGAGCCGGTGCGCGAGATCGCCAACCGCTGCCACGGCCAGCGCCAGACCCTGCTGTTCTCGGCCACCTTCCCCGATGCGATCCGCGAACTCGCCCGCCAGCTGCTGCGCGATCCGGTGGAGGTCTCGGTGGACGGCGGTGAATCGGCGCCGGACATCGAGCAGCGCTTCTTCGACGTGGATGCGCAGTTCCGGCAGAAGGCCGTGGCCGGCCTGCTGCTGCGCCATCGCCCCGAATCGGCGGTAGTGTTCTGCAATACCCGCAAGGACGTGGACGAGGTCGCCGGCTCGCTGCGCCAGTTCGGCTTTTCCGCCCTGGCCCTGCATGGCGACATGGAGCAGCGCGACCGCGACGAAGGGCTGCTGCAGCTGGCCAACCGCAGCTGCAACGTGCTGGTCGCCAGTGACGTGGCCGCGCGCGGCCTGGACGTGGAGGACCTGGCCGCGGTGGTGAACTACGAGCTGCCCACCGACGTGGACGCCTACCGCCACCGCATCGGCCGCACCGGCCGTGCCGGCCGCCGTGGCCTGGCCCTGAGCCTGGTCGCCGGCCGCGAGAACGCGCGCGCGGAGATGATCGCCGCCGCCCAGGACAGCCCGCCGCCGCGCGAGAACGCCCCGCTGGCCACCGGCCGCCCCGCCCCGCCGGCACGGGCACCGATGACCACCCTGCGCATCGACGGCGGCAAGACCGACAAGCTGCGCCCCGGCGACATCCTCGGCGCCCTGACCGGCGAGGCCGGCCTGCCCGGATCGGCCATCGGCAAGATCGTGATTGCGGCCACCCGCTCCTACGTGGCCATCGCCAACGCACAGGCGGAACGCGCCCTGCAGCGGCTGGAAGCCGGCAGGATCAAGGGCCGCCGCTTCCGCGTACGCAGGCTCTGACCCTGCCTACCGGGGCGCGCGTCGCGCCCCCGGATGCGCCGCGTTGTCCGGACTACGCGCCCCGCGAAGCACCAACCACGAATCCCGAATCCCGAACCCGATCCCGCCTCAGTGCCTCAGCAAGGCCACCAGCGGCGCGTCGATTTCCCAGCGGGCACGGCCACCGAGGGCCACCAGCTCCATCAGCACCCCCGCCCCGACCACCCGGGCCTGCTGCTGTGCCAGCAGCCGGGCCGCCGCGGCCAGGGTGCCGCCGGTGGCCAGCACGTCGTCCACCAGCAGCACGCGGGTGCCCGGCGCGACCGCGCCGGCCTGCAGCTGCAGCCGGTCGCTGCCGTATTCCAGCGCGTACTGTTCCTCGACCACCGGCCCGGGCAGCTTGCCCGGCTTGCGCAGCGGCAGAAAGCCGGCACCCAGCAGCGGCGCCAGCGCGGCGCCGAGGATGAAGCCGCGCGCCTCGATCCCGGCCACCAGGTCGATCGCCACGCCGCGCCATGGCGCGGCCAGGTCGTCGAGCATCGCGGCCAGGCCGTCGGCATCGGCCAGCAGCGGGCAGATGTCGCGGAACACGATGCCCGGCGAGGGAAAGTCCGGGATCTCGCGGACCAGCGAGGCCCAGGCCGGCTGGGTGGCGGGTTCGGCGATTGTTGCGGACATCGGGGAAGCTCTCCGGACGGACGGGATGCGCAAACGGTAACGCCGTCAGGAGCTGCAGGACAGCATCGAGCAGCCGGCGCGATGGCGCGCCCATTCGGGGCGCAGGCCGGCGTAGTGCTCCCGTCCAGGCTGGTCCTCGTACGGGCGGCGCATCACCTCCAGCAGCGTCGCCACCGACGCCAGGTCGCCGGCCTCGGCACGGTCGATGGCCTCCTGCGCCAGCCAGTTGCGCAACACGTAGCGCGGATTGGCCAGGCGCATGCGTTCGCGCCGCCGTGGTGGCGCCAGCGGGTCGTCGGCCAGGCGCGCGGCGTAGCGTGCCAGCCACTCCTGCAACGCCGGCGACACCGCCGCGGCCGCGACGGCGTCGTAGGACACCGCCGCGAAGTCCGCCGGCCTGGCCGTGGCCGGATCCACCTCCCCAAGCTGGCGGAAGAACGTGGTGAGGTCGAACTGCCCGGCCTGCAGCACCCGGCACAGGTCCTCGAACAGGGCCACGTCACCGGCGCCGGCGCGGGCCAGGCCCAGCTTGCCGGCCACCATTTCCCGCTCGGCCCGGGCCCAGGCGTCCAGGTAGCGCTGCAGCCCGGCCTCCAGCGGCGCGGCCCCGCCGAACAGCGGCGCCAGCGCCTGCGCCAGCCGGGTGAGGTTCCAGTACGCCACCTGCGGCTGGGCGCCATAGCGGTAGCGGCGGCCGTGGGCGTCGGTGGTGTTGGGCGTCCAGTCCGGGTCGTAGTCCTCCAGCCAGCCATAGGGACCGTAGTCGATGGTCAGGCCGAGGATGGACATGTTGTCGGTGTTCATCACCCCGTGGACGAAGCCCACCCGCATCCAGCCGGCCACCATCCACGCGGTGCGCTCGCACACCTGCGCGAACCACTCGGCGTCGCCATCCGGCCCCCTGCCGTGCAGCTCCGGGAAGTGGTGGCGCTGCACGTGGTCGGCCAGCCGCCGCAGCAGGACGGTGTCGCCGCGCGAGGCCGGCAGCTGCCAGCTGCCGAAGCGCAGGAAGCCGGGCGCAATGCGGCACACCACGGCACCGGGTTCCGGGCGCGGATGGCCGTCGTAGAACATGTCCCGCACCACCTCCTCACCGGTGCCGACCAGGCTGAGCGCGCGCGTGGTGGGGATGCCCAGGTGGTGCATGGCCTCGCTGCACAGGAACTCGCGGATCGAGGAGCGCAGCACCGCGCGGCCGTCGCCGAAGCGCGAGTACGGCGTACGCCCGGCGCCCTTGAGCTGCAGCTCCCGCGTCCGCCGTCCGGCCCGATCGCCTCGCCCAGCGAGATGGCGCGGCCATCGCCCAGCTGCCCGGCCCAGCGGCCGACCTGGTGCCCGCCGTAGTTGGCCGCCCACGGCTGCATGCCGTGCAGCAGCGCGTTGCCGCCGAACACGCGGGCGAAGTCCGAGTGCCCGGCGTCGGCGGCGTCCAGCCCGACCAGGGCCGCGGCCTCCGGTGACCACGCCAGCACCCGCGGCGCGGCCACCGGGGTGGGATCCACCCGCGACCAGGCCGCGAAGACCTCGCGCACCCGCGGTCCGGCCTCGGCGTCGCCGGGCAGGTCGCGCAGGAAGCTGTTGTCGAACTCGATCCGCATGTGCCGGGGACGCGCCTGCCGGTGCAGGCGCCTTCGCATCCTCAGCCGGTGGCCACCGCGAACGGGCCACCCTGCTCCAGCGCCCGGTGGTAGGCCGGGCGCGCATGGATGCGCTCGAGAAAGCCGCGCAGGTTCGGGTGCCCGCGCAGGTCGGTGCGCACCGCGACGGCCTCGACCGGGAAGCTCATCTGGATGTCGGCGGCGGTGAAGCGCTCGCCTGCGAACCAGCCGCCGCCGTCCAGCGCCTGCTCCATCCATCCTTAAAGTGAAGCGCCGGCTCGCAGGGTTGACAACGGCGCCGATTTCGTAGAAGCATCGCGAACACGAGGTGGGGTGATCGCCATCCCATTCCGTCGAAGGACACGAGCGGCAGGGGAGCCGCTGCACGGACGTAGGGGAAATGGCGGAGTCGCTGTTCCGCAAGGAAGTGCTGGAGGCCAAGCGCACCAGCTGGCTCGGGCCGATCTCGCTTGCCCAGCCGCTACCCGCGTGGGTGCTCACCGCGTTCGCGGTGGTCGCCGCCGCCTCGATCCTCCTGTTCCTGATCTTCGGCACCTACACCCGCCGCACCCGGGTGGTCGGCCAGCTCGTGCCCGTCGAGGGCCTGGCCACGGTCACCGCACCCGCATCGGGAGTCCTCAGCCGCATCCTGGTGGAAGAAGGCCAACGCGTCGAGGCGGGCCAACTGCTCGCGGTGCTGAGCGTCCCGCGCGCCACCCCGGCCACCGGCGACACCGTGGCCGCACTCGAAGCGCAGCTGCGGCAGCGCATGCAGGGTCTGGATCAGGCCCGGCAGGCCCAGGACGCGCTGCTCGATGCCCAGGAACGCGGCCTTGCGCGTCAGCTCGACGCGGCCGAGCGCCAGTTGCGCCAACTGCAATCCGAAATCGCCACGCGTGGCGAACAGGTGCGCATCGCGCGCGAATCGCTGGAACGCCTGCGCGAACTGCAGCGCAACCGGTACGTGGGCGAGCTGCAGGTCAAGCAGCAGGAAAGCGCCATGCTCGAACACAGGGCGGTCATGCAGGCGCTGCAACGCCAGGCCGCCGAGACGCGCCGCCTGCAGGCCCAACTGCAACAGGCGTTGCGTGAGCTCCCGGCGCAGCGTCAGTTGGCCGTTTCCACCTACCGCCGCGATCGCGCCCTGCTGGATCAGGAGCAGGTCGAAACCGAAGCGCGCGGCGAGCTGGCCATCGTCGCGCCGGTTGCGGGCGTGGTGGCCACCAAGGTGCTGAAGGCCGGCCAGTCGGTGCAGGCGGGGCAGTCGGTGATGAGCCTGATCGCAGGCGATGGCCGTCTGGAGGCGGAGCTGCTGGTGCCGAGCCGCGCCATCGGTTTCATCGAACCGGGCGACCCCGTGCTGCTGCGCTACCAGGCGTTCCCCTACCAGAAGTTCGGCCACCACGCCGGGCGCGTCGCGCGCATCAGCCACAGCGCGTTGAGCGCCAGCGAACTGGCCGCGCTCGCGGGGAATTCGCAGGCGAGCGAGCCGTTCTATCGAGTGCGCGTCGAACTGGCCGCGCAAGCCATTACCGCCTACGGCAAGCCCGAGCCGCTCAAGCCCGGGATGCTGCTCGATGCGGACGTGCTGGGCGAGCGACGCGCGCTGGTCGAATGGGTGCTGGAGCCGCTGTATTCGCTCAAGGGGAAGGTCGGCAGCGGCTGACCTTCACCGGAGCAACGGATTGCCGGGTGTGTTCCCGGCCCCAGGCGCAGGGGAGCTGCGCAACTCAGGAGGCGTTATGACTGGCCAAAAAATCCGTCTGGATCTGACCAATCCTGAAACGCTGTTGGTTGCAAGTGTGACGTCGGCGTTCTTCGGGAGCGGTGTGTTGCTTGGTTTGTGGCTGGCGAATGCCCGGCTTGGTTGAACACAAGAGATGCTGCTACGCGGGCCGCGTAACGCGCGTGAGTCGCAGTGTGCTGAGCGGCGGCGAACTGGCCGCACCTGCGGGGAATTCGCAAACGAGCGGGCCGCTCTATCGGGTGCGGGTCGAACTGCGCGCTCAAGCCATCACGGCCTACGGCAAGCCCGAGCCGCTCAAGCCCGAGATGCTGCTGGAGGCCGACAGCCTGGGCGAACGCCGCCGCCTGTTCGAGTGGGTGCGCGAGCCGCTGTATTCGCTCACGGGGAGGATGGCGGAATGAGCGTCATTCGCTCCGGGGAAGGAATTGCCGGGTGTGTTCCCGGTCCCATGGCGCAGGGGGACTGCGCCACAATTCAAGGAGATGTTGAAATGCGTGAATTGACCATTCAGGAAGTCGAGAATGTTGATGGCGCCATCGCTCCCGTGCTGTTTGTTGGCGCGGTCATTCTTTCTCAGGTCAGCTGGACCAATGTCGCGTTCTACACCGGGGCCATGATTGGTGCAGGTGCGTACGCTCTGGTTGCACAGAAATAAGAGGCTAGTTCGATTTCCAACTACAAAACTGAGGATAATGCCATGGTTGATCTGACGTTGGAAGAAATTGAACAGGTTTCTGGCGGCGTAGCTCCATTGATTCCCGTTGCAATCGCGTTCGGCAAGGGTTTTGTGGCGGGAGTTGGTGTCGCTGCTGCCGTTCATGTCGCGGTCGAGGCTTTTGAGCTTCTGACAAGCTGAGCGGCGCCAATGGTGACGTGTTTTTTGGCCCGTCACCATTCACCTGGTAGGTGGGACAAAAATGAGAATCGCACCTGGTTTTGATAAGCGAAACAGAAAATTTTATCGCTGGGCTCTGATGGGGATGTGGTTGACAGCGGGGTTGATGTTGTTCGCAGGGTTTTTGGGCAGGTTTCAAGCCTCCAGCCCTGGGGGGGTGTACGCGTTGCTTTTTCCGGGGGTTGCGTTTGTCACAGCGATCGTTTGCTATGCGATTATTGACCGAGTAGAGAGGTCTTCGTTTCCTCTTCTGATATCTGTGCTTGCATATGCATTAGGGATGTATGGGTTCGGAATGCCTATAAAGCTAGTTGTTTTAGTGGGGGCGGCTGCGCTCGTGGGTATCATTGTTATTCTGGTTTTCGGCGACAAAGCCGATCTGCAAGTTGAAGACGACAATGGCGGAATTTGAGGCGCATTTCGGCGATAGAAATGGAGTTCGCTTCGGATGAAATGCCAAGCACGGCCCGTTATTCAATCCGAAGCCGCCGAATGCGGCCTCGCCTGTCTGGCGATGGTGGCCGAAGCGCACGAGCTGCGGATCGGGCTGCCGGAGCTGAGGCAGCGCTTCCCGCTGTCGCTCAAGGGCGCCAAGCTGAGCCACCTGATCCACATCGCCCGGCAGCTGGGGTTCGCCACCCGCCCGCTGCGGCTGGAGATGGAGGACCTGGGCAAGCTCAAGCTGCCGTGCATCCTGCATTGGGATCTGAATCATTTCGTGGTGCTCGCCAAGGTCGGCCGGTCGAAGGTCACGATCCTCGATCCGGCGGTGGGCGAGCGGAAGCTGTCCTTCGCTGAAGTCTCGGCGCACTTCACCGGTGTGGCGCTGGAGTTGACGCCGGGGCTGGAATTCAAGCCGCAGCGCGCGATGCCTGCGGTGTCGTTGCGGCAGCTGACCGGCAAGGTGTCCGGTTGGTGGCGCTCGCTGGCGCTGATCGGGTTGCTGTCGGTTGCGCTGCAGGTGTTCGTGCTGCTGGGGCCGTTCTACCTGCAGTGGGTGGTGGACCAGGTGCTGGTGTCGGCCGACCGCGATCTGCTGGTGGTACTGGGGCTTGGGTTCGGGTTGGCGTTGCTGCTGCAGGTGGGGACCGGGCTGCTGCGCGGATGGTCGGTGGTCTATCTGTCCTCGCAGCTGGGGTTGCAGTGGATGGGCAACGTGTTCGCCCATCTGCTCAGGCTGCCGCTCGATTTCTTCGAGAAACGGCACCTGGGCGACATCACCTCGCGCATGCAATCGGTGCAGGCGATCCAGAAGACGCTGACCACCAGCTTCGTCGAGGCCATCATCGACGGGCTGATGGCGGTGGTGACC
The DNA here is from genome assembly GCF_010093135.1 of Pseudoxanthomonas taiwanensis. GTDB lineage: Bacteria > Pseudomonadota > Gammaproteobacteria > Xanthomonadales > Xanthomonadaceae > Pseudoxanthomonas > Pseudoxanthomonas taiwanensis. The sequence continues at coordinate 31,642 of NZ_PDWK01000016.1, forward strand.
CTGGGGATGATGCTGCTGTACAGCTGGAAGCTGGCGTTGGTGACGCTGCTGGCGGTGGGGCTGTATCTGGGGCTGCGGGCCATCGCCTATCGGCCGGTGCGCGACCGCACCGAACAGCAGTTGGTGGCGGCGGCGAAGCAGCAGACCCATCTGCTGGAAACCCTGCGCGGCATGCAGAGCCTGAAACTCGCGGGCAGCGAGCCGACCCGGCAGGCGACCTACGCCAATCTGATGACCGAGACGGTGAATCAGGAGGTGCGGCTGGCGCGGATGGGCCTCGGGTTCAACACCGCCAGCCAACTGGTGTTCGGCATCGAGCGGATCGCGGTGATCTGGATCGGCGCGACGCTGGCGCTGTCGAACGTGTTTTCCGCCGGCATGCTGATCGCGTATCTCGCCTACAAGGACCAGTTCGCGCAGCGCGTTTCCGGGCTGATCGACAAGTGGATCGAGTTCCGCATGCTGCGCCTGCACGGCGAGCGGCTGGCGGACATCGTGCTGACGCCGCCCGAAGAAAGTCTCGCCCTGCCCGACCTGCCGCCGCCGGCGGACACCCGCATCGAAGTCAGCGGGCTGTCGTTCCGCTATGCCGAGGGCGAGCCGTGGGTGCTGAAGGATTGCAGCTTCACGGTCGAGCCGGGCGAATCGGTTGCCATCATCGGGGCATCCGGCTGCGGCAAGACCACGCTGGTCAAGCTGATGCTGGGTCTGCTGAAGCCCAGCGAGGGCACCATCAAGGTCGGAGGCCAAGACCTCCATCGCATCGGCCCGCAGAACGTGCGCAAGATCGTCGGCGCGGTGATGCAGGACGATCAACTGTTCGCGGGCAGCATCGCCGAGAACATCGCCTTCTTCGACCCGGAGATCGACTTCGAGCGGGTCGAGAAGGCGGCGCGGCTGGCGGCGGTGCATGAGGACATCGCGGCCATGCCGATGGGCTATCACGGCCTGATCGGCGACATGGGCAGCGCGTTGTCGGGCGGGCAGAAGCAACGCATCATCCTGGCGCGCGCGCTGTACCGCGATCCGCGGATCCTGTTCCTCGACGAGGCCACGAGCCATCTGGACGTGATGCGCGAGCGGCTGGTCAACGAGGCGGTGCGCAACCTGAAGCTGACCAAGGTGATCGTGGCGCATCGGCCGGAGACCATCGCCAGCGCCGACCGCGTGCTGGTGCTGGAAGGGGGCAAGGTCGCGCATGAGTTCCGGCCCCAGCAGGCGCAGGCCCCGGCGCGGGCCGAAGCCGTCGCCTGACCGAGCGCAGGCAGCTTCTGCCGCGTGGACGCCGGGTTCGGTGAGGCCGCGCGGATTCACCCGTCTTTGCCGCCGGCGGGCGTAGAACGGCTCGACCGTAGGAGGGCCGGCGATGACGCGGTTCAAGACGATCGGCAGCCTGCAACTGCACGAGGACCTGGCGCACGAGCGGCGCGAGTGGAAGCTGCAGCGCGTGGGCTGGGCGCTGATGGCGCTCGCCCTGCTGGCCGCGGTGCTGGGGCTGTTCGGTCACGGTCCGCTGAGCGAGACCGCGAGCGCCAGCGCCGACGGCGCGCTCACCGTGCGCCATCAGCGTTTCGAGCGCTACCAGGCGCCCAGCGAATACGACATCGGCGCGATGCCGGCGCTCGCTGCCGGCGGCGTGCTCGTCCTGCGCGTGGAACCGGCGCTGCTTGCGCGCATCGAGATCGAGCGCTTCGAGCCTGCGCCGCAGCAGGTGCGTGCCGACGGCGAGGCGCTGCTGTTCGCGTTCGCCACGGTGCCCGGCAAACCGGCGCGGGTGCGGATGTTCTTCCGGCCGAAGCGGTTCGGGCCGCTCGTGGCGAGCGTCGCGGTCGGGCCGCAGCGGCTCGACTTCCGTCAGTTCGTCTATCCCTGATGTGCCGCGATGGATTCGGTGCTGCGCGCGCTGGTGGTGTACGCGTTCCTGCTGATCGTGTTCCGCATCGCCGGCAAGCGCACGCTGGCGCAGGCGACCAACTTCGAGCTGGTGCTGCTGCTGATCATCTCCGAGACGGTGCAGGAAGCGCTGGTCGATCAGGACCATTCGGTCACCAACGCGTTCCTGCTGGTGGTGACGCTGGTCGGCACCAGCCTGCTGCTGTCGGTGATGAAGAACCGCTGGCCGGCGGTGTCGAAATGGCTCGACGGACTGCCGGTGGCGGTGGTGCGCAGCGGGCAGCCCGACCGCGAGCTGATGCGCGAGCTGCGGGTGGACGACGACGACGTGCTGTCCTCGGCGCGGCGTCAGGAGGGCGTGGAGCGGCTCGACCAGATCGAGCATGCGGTGGTCGAGGAGAACGGCGAGATCTCGGTCGTCGTGCGGCGCAAGAAGGGCGGCGGCTGAGGCCGGCGCGTCGGCCGCGCGCGGCCGCGATCCGGCGACCGGATCGCGGCGCGGCCGGGATCTATTCGCTGCCGCCCAGGTGCGCCGATTCCTCCAGCGCGGTCGCAAGCCAGCCGCGCACCGTCGCTTCGTGCCGGTTCTCGGCCGCAAGCGCGGCGGCGAAACGCTCGGCCAGCTCGTCCTGGCCGAAGCCCTCGATGAGCTGGATCAGCAGCTCCCACGAGGCCACGTCGATCAGCTCCGCCGACAGCAGCGTCTGCAGCGCCTGCGCCACCGTGGTGCGCGGATCGGACATCACCTGGAACAGGCCCATGCTCTGCACGCCGGTGGCGTCGGCCCACGGCGTCTGCGTGGTGGGATCGCCGCCGAGCTTCTCGATCGCATCGCTCAGCATGGCGAAATGCGCGGCCTCCTCGTCGCGGATCTCCTGCAGCGCCGCCAGCGTCATCCCCTTCGGCAGCGCGGTTTCCGAGGACAGTCCAGATGCAGCTTCACCTGCGGGAAGACGAAGCCGGCCAGGGTGCGGTCGACCAGGGCCCGGGCGATGGGTCGGGCGAAGAACGGCATCGGCGCGTTGCGCAGCCGCCGCAGCACCAGGGTCAGGAACATCGGCGGCATCGCCGAGCCCTCGGCGTAATGCAGCCAGTAGCGGTACCGCAGCCGTTCTCCGGCGGTGACCGGTTCCGGCGGCGGCGACAGCAAATGGCCGGTGTCGTAGCGCTCGACCAGGTACTCGATGATCGCCCCGGACTCGGCCAGCACCTGGTCCCCGTCCACCAGCACCGGGGCCTTGCCCAGGGGATGCACGGCGCGCAGCGCCGGCGGCGCCAGCAGGGTCTCCGGATCGCGCGCGTGGCGCACCACGTGGTACGGCAGCCCGAGCTCCTCCAGCAACCACAGCACGCGCTGGGAGCGGGAATTCTCCAGGTGGTGGACGGTCAGCATCGGCGGCTCCTGTTTTCCGGGCAATCCTCGCACGGGCGCGTTTGCCGGCCCTTGCGGTCCCTGAACGGGCCCGGCGGTGCAGGGGCCTGCGCATGCCCGTCCGGCCGGATGGGCCGGATCCGGGGGCCCTGTGACGTGGCGCTCGAGCGCGGGCACCGGATGCGCCGGCCGGGTCGCCGCGTATGCGGCTCCTGCAGCGGGCGTATCGATGGCGACGCGACGGATCCCAACCCGTCGTGGCGGGTGCGCCTGCACCGTTGCGGCATGAACGCGCGCCCCGAAACGGAAAACGCCGGAGGCTTGCGCCCCCGGCGTTCCTGGTCTGCGATCCCGGCGCGAACCGGGAACGGCAGTCGGTTACAGCGCCTGGACCTGGTCGGCCTGCAGGCCCTTCTGGCCCTGCACGACGACGAAGGAGACCTTCTGGCCTTCCTGCAGCGACTTGAAGCCGGTGCCCTGGATCGAGCGGAAATGCACGAACAGGTCGGCGCCGCTCTCCGGGGTGATGAAGCCGAAGCCCTTGGCGTCGTTGAACCACTTGACGGTACCGGTCTGACGATCGGACATGTTTGCTAACTCCTCAACGGATATATGGAAAAAACCTGCCGCGGGACATCCACGACGGGTACTGGTTGCAGGTGTTAGGCAAAGCGGAACGATGTAGCGCGATCGTCAGATCGACTGCATCAGGCCACGATTCACGGTGACCCATGCAAACACAGTGGACGCACTATACCCGTATTCGCGGGCAATAGCGAGCCGAACATGAACGGAACCGCCCGACCCGTTCAGGCTCGGCGTTCCAGGCCCCACACCTCGGCCAGGATCCGGTAGGACTCCAGGCGGGCCTGGTGGTCGTACAGGTTGGCCACCACGATCAGCTCGTCGGGGCGGTACCGGTCCACGAACTCCTGCAGCCCGCGCGCCACTGTCTCCGGGGCGCCGACCACGCTGCAGGCCAGCGCCCGCTCCACGCCGGCCTTCTCCTGCGGCGTCCAGTAGGCCTCGATGTCGTCCACCGGCGGCGGGATCAGCCCCGGGCGGCCGCGGCGCAGGTTGACGAAGGCCTGCTGCGGCGTGGTGAACAGGCGCCTGGCCTCGGCGTCGGTGGCCGCGGCCACCACGTTCACGGCCAGCATCACGTACGGCTGGCGCTGCCGGCGCGAGGGGCGGAAATCGCGGTGGTACAGCCACAGCGCCTGCTCCAGCGCGTCGGGCGCGAAGTGCGAGGCGAAGGCGTACGGCAGGCCCAGCGCCGCGGCCAGCTGCGCGCCGAACAGGCTGGAGCCGAGGATCCACACCGGCACCTCGATCCCCGCCCCCGGTACGGCCTGCACCGCCTGCCCCGGCTGCGCCGGTTCGAAGTAGTGCAACAGCTCCTGCACGTCCTGCGGGAAGCGGTCGGCGGCCTCGGCATAGCGGCGCAGCGCCCGGAGGGTGGCCGCGTCCGTGCCCGGCGCCCGGCCCACGCCCAGGTCGATGCGGTCCGGGTGCAGTGCAGCCAGGGTGCCGAACTGCTCGGCCACCTGCAGCGGCGAATGGTTCGGCAGCATGATCCCGCCGGCGCCGACGCGGATGCTGGACGTGCCGGCGGCCACGTGCGCCATCAGAACGGCGGTGGCGGCCGAGGCGATGCCGGGCATGTTGTGGTGCTCGGCCAGCCAGTAGCGCCGGTAGCCCCAGGCCTCGACGTGCCGCGCCAGGTCCAGGCTGTTGGCCAGGGCCGTGGGCACGTCGCTGCCCTCGCATACCGGCGCCAGGTCCAGCCCCGACAGGGGTACGCGCGCCATGCGGGGACTCCTAGTGGCGCGGCGCCCCGGGCGCCGCCTCGGGGATCTCCGCGTCCGCCGGCACCAGCGTGGCCACGCCGTGGCCGCGCTCGGCCAGGTACTCCAGCCACTTGCCCAGGAAGGTGTTCATGCGCAGGCGGTGGCCGATCAGCTCGGCCGGCGGCGGCTACAGCCCGATCACGTACTGCCCGCGGCGGCCCACGGAGCAGTGGGTGGCCTCCACCTGGCGGGCGTCGTTGTACAGGCGCAGGAAGGCCGACGGGTCCGGCTCGCCGGTGACCGGGTCGCGCAGGTCGTAGGTCAGGCGCAGCTCCAGCGTGTAGCGGTGGCGCTCCAGCACATCCAGACGCAGGTCCAGGCCGTCGCCCACCGAGGACACGTACGAGCCGGTGCCCAGCCGCGCCGGCGCGAACAGCCGGGTCAGGCGGGCGTGGTTCTCCGCATACAGGGCCATGAGCCAGCCGAAGCGGCTCAGGCGCGGGATACGGGTCAGGAGCGGTGCGGCCTGCTGCATGGCCCCGATGCTACACGCTGCGGCCGGCCGGCGGCAGGATTGACCGCCGCCGCCGATGCGCCCACCCTTGGGGAGTGCCCGCGCGCGCCCGGGGCGTCTGCTTCAGAACATCTCGCGCTGCAGGCCGAGGGTGGACAGCACCTTGCTCGAGATCTCCTCGATCGAGGTGTGCGTGGTGCTCAGCACCGGGATGCGCTCGTTGCGGAACATCGCCTCGGCCGCCGCCACCTCGCGCCGGCAGGTGTCCAGCCGCGCGTAACCCGAGTCCGGCCGCCGTTCGGCGCGGATCTGGTGCAGGCGCTCGGGGTCGATGGTCAGGCCGAACAGCTTGCGCCGGTACGGGCGCAGCCGCGCCGGCAGGCGTTCGCTTTCCAGGTCGGCGTCGGTCAGCGGATAGTTGGCCGCCTTGATGCCGTAGTGCAGCGCCAGGTACACGCAGGTGGGCGTCTTGCCCGCGCGCGACACGCCCACCAGCACCACGTCGGCCTCGTCGTAGTTCGGCGCCACGCCGTCGTCGTGGGCCAGCGCGTAGTTCATCGCCTCGATGCGGCGGTGGTAGACCTCGAAATCCACCATGCCGTGCGCCTGGCCGACGCGCGCCTGGCGCGGACGGTTCAGCTCGCGTTCGAGCGGCTCGATAAAGGGCGCGAACAGGTCCAGCAGCAGCGCCCCGCTCTCGGCCAGGATCGCGGCCTGCGCCGGGTCCACGCAGGAGTTGATGACGATTGGCCGGACCCCATATTTCTCGCCCGCCGCGCGGATGCGGGCGGCCGCGTCGCGGGCCTTTTCCAGGTCGTCCACGAACGCGATGCGGTCGGTGACGAAACGGAAACCGGTGAACTGGGTCAGCAGGCTGTGGCCGATGGTTTCGGCCGTGATACCGGTACCATCGGAAATGTAGAACACCGGCCGGATCGGGGGGGAGGTTTCGTTGCCTGCCGGCCCGGCGCTTGCGCTGTCCATGGAAACCGTTTCCAGCTTGATATGCGGTAGACGCGCCGAGCATCATAACGCTTCCACTTTTTCGGGGCACGTCCGCCGTCCGCCCCGCGCGGCGACGGATCCATGGAGCATCTCTCTTGAACCAGAACATCCTGTGGTTGCATGAACTGCGCTTGTCCGATCTGGCTCGCGTCGGCGGCAAGAATTCCTCGCTGGGCGAGATGATCGGCAACCTTGCCGGGCTCGGCGTCTCCGTGCCCGGCGGCTTCGCCACCACGGCCGAGGCCTTCAAGGACTTCATCGCGCACAACGACCTGCACCAGCGCATCTACGACCGCCTGGCCGCACTGGACGTCGAGGATGTCCCTGCCCTGACCGCCGCGGGCCGCGAGATCCGCGGCTGGGTGATCGACGCGCCGCTGCAGCCGTCGCTCGACAAGGACATCCGCGAGGCCTACGCGAAGCTGTGCGCCGACAACGGCGGCGGCGAGGTCGCGGTGGCGGTGCGTTCCTCGGCCACCGCCGAGGACCTGCCGGACGCCTCGTTCGCCGGCCAGCAGGAGACCTTCCTCAACGTCACCGGCGCCGACGACGTGGTGCGCAAGGTCAAGGAGGTCTTCGCCTCGCTGTACAACGACCGCGCCATCGCCTATCGCGTGCACCACGGCTTCAAGCACGAGGACGTGTTCCTCTCGGCCGGCGTGCAGCTGATGGTGCGCTCGGACGTGGGCGCCTCGGGCGTGATGTTCACCCTGGACACCGAGTCCGGCTTCCGCGACGTGGTGTTCATCACCTCCAGCTACGGCCTGGGCGAGATGGTCGTGCAGGGCGCGGTGAACCCGGACGAGTTCTACGTCTACAAGCCCACGCTCCGGGCCGGCAAGCAGGCCATCCTGCGCCGCACGCTCGGCGCCAAGGCCATCCGCATGGTGCATTCCGACGTGCCGGGCGAGCGCGTGCGGATCGAGGACACCCCGGCCGAACTGCGCCGCGCGTTCTCGATCTCCGACGAGGACGTGCACGAGCTGGCCCGCCAGGCCCTGACCATCGAGCAGCACTACGGCCGCCCGATGGACATCGAATGGGCCAAGGACGGCGTCACCGGCAAGCTGTTCATCGTCCAGGCGCGCCCGGAGACGGTGAAGTCGCGTGCCAAGGCCACCCGGATCGAGCGCTACACGCTGGAGAAGCGCGGCAAGGTGCTCGCCGAGGGCCGTGCCATCGGCCAGAAGATCGGCACCGGCGTAGCCCGCGTGGTGCGCAGCCTCGACGACATGCACCGCGTGCAGCCCGGCGACGTGCTGGTCGCGGACATGACCGACCCCGACTGGGAGCCGGTGATGAAGCGCTCGGCGGCGATCGTCACCAACCGCGGCGGCCGCACCTGCCACGCCGCGATCATCGCCCGCGAGCTGGGCGTGCCGGCCGTGGTCGGCACCGGCAACGCGCTCGACGCCATCCAGGACGGCCAGCCGGTCACGGTCAGCTGCGCCGAGGGCGACACCGGTTACATCTACGAGGGCACCCTGCCCTTCGAGTGCACCACCACCGACCTGACGGCGATGCCCGAGGCCCCGCTCAAGATCATGATGAACGTGGCCAACCCGGAGCGCGCCTTCGACTTCGGCCAGCTGCCCAACGCCGGCATCGGCCTGGCGCGCCTGGAGATGATCATCGCCAGCCACATCGGCGTGCATCCCAAGGCCCTGCTCGAGTACGACCGCCAGGATGCCGCCACGAAGAAGCTGATCGACGAAAAGATGGCCGGCTACGCCTCGCCGGTGGACTTCTACGTCGAGCGCCTGAAGGAAGGCATCGCCACCATCACCGCCTCGGTCGCCCCGAACCCGGTGATCGTGCGCCTGTCGGACTTCAAGTCCAACGAGTACGCCAACCTGATCGGCGGCCGCAACTACGAGCCGCACGAGGAGAACCCGATGATCGGCTTCCGCGGCGCCAGCCGCTACGTCGATCCCTCGTTCGCCGACGCCTTCGCGCTCGAGTGCAAGGCCGTGCTTCGCGTGCGCAACGACATGGGCCTGACCAACCTGTGGGTCATGATCCCGTTCGTGCGCACCCTCGAGGAAGGCCGCAAGGTCATCGAGGTGCTGGCCAGGAACGGCCTGCGCCAGGGCGAGAACGGCCTGAAGATCATCATGATGTGCGAGGTGCCCTCGAACGCGCTGCTGGCCGAGGAGTTCCTCGAGATCTTCGACGGCTTCTCGATCGGCTCCAACGACATGACCCAGCTGACCCTGGGCCTGGACCGCGACTCGTCCATCGTCGCCGGCCTGTTCGACGAGCGGAACCCGGCGGTCAAGAAGATGCTGTCCATGGCCATCAAGGCCGCCCGCGCCAAGGGCAAGTACGTCGGCATCTGCGGCCAGGGCCCGTCCGACCACCCGGACCTGGCCCAGTGGCTGATGGAACAAGGCATCGAGTCGGTCTCGCTCAACCCCGACACCGTGGTGGACACCTGGCTGCGCCTGGCCAAGCTGAAGGCCGCCAACGCCGCCTGAGCGGCGGGCCAGGACACGGGCACCGGCTGCAGGAGCCGCGTCAGCGGCGACCCGACGGAGCCATCCGGAGCCGGCATCCAACGCGGCGCTTCCAGGGCAAGGCCCCGGCCAGGTGGCGGTTGACCGTCGCCCTGGATACGCCGGCCGGGTTGCCGCGTACGCGGCTCCTACAGAACACCATCAGCGGCGACCCGGGGGATCCGGAGCCGGCATGCAACGTGGCGCTTCTCAGGGCAAGGCCCCGGCCAGGTGGCGGTTGACCGTCGCCCTGGATCGCCGGCCGGGTCGCCGCGTACGCGGCTCCTGCAGAACAGCGCCCGTCGCTGTAGGAGCCGCGTCAGCGGCGACCCGACGGAGCCATCCGGAGCCGGCATCCAACGCGGCGCTTCAGGGCAAGGCCCCGGCCGCGTGGCGGTTGCACGCCGCCCAGGACACCCGCAACCCGGCCTCAGCGCCCGGCGCGGGCGATGCGGGCGTAGGCCTCGCGCACCGCGTCGGCGCCGTGGCGGCGTTCCAGCCGACGCACGATGAAGTGCCCGCGCGCCACATCCTGGTAGTAGCCGGTGAACAGCGTGTTGAGCGTGGCGCCTGTGGTGGCACCGATCACCGGCACCGCCTGCGCGGCGAACTTCTCGGTCACCACCACGCCGAAACGGCCGGCCACCTTCTCCACCAGCCGTGCCAGCCACTTGCCCGCCTCGCGCGCTCCCAGGCCCAGGGTGAGGCCCTGCGCGCCGGCACCGCCAGCCAGCTCCGCCGAGAGGTGGCGGACCACGTCGGCGACGAAGCCGCGCGCCAGGTAGTAGCCGGTCTCGCTGGCATCGTCGCCCGGCGAGCGGCCGCCCAGCGCGAAGACTTCCAGGCAGGCCTGGCGGGTCTCCGGATCCTGCAGGTCGAAGCCCTCACTGCGGGCGACATCGGCCACCGCGCGCATCATGATCGTGGTCGAGACCGGCAGCTCCAGCAGCAGTGCGCCCAGGCCGAAGGCGCCACCCACCGCGCCGGCGCCGGCCGCGGCCAGCTTGTGCCAGCCCGTGGAGGCGGGCTTGCCGGGAGCGTTGTCCAGGCTCCACAGCGCCACCTGCACGGCCTTGTACAGCGCCGCCTCGGCGGCGGCGTGGATGCGCCGCGACACACCCTCCGGCAGACGGCTGACCGCGAACTCCAGCGGCGCGCCGGCCAGGTCGGCCATGCGCGCGGTCAGCGTCAGCGCCTCCAGCAGGGCGACGGCGCGTTGCAGATCGGCCCAGTCGCGCGGGGCGCGCGCCGGACCGTTGGCGGGAAGCGGCAGGCTCATGCCCGCATCCTAGCCGCCGCGGCCGCGGGGCGGAACGCACCCCTGCAGCGCCGGTTCAGGCGGAAGGCAGGCCGCCCAGCTCGCCCATGTAGCGGCGGTAGTGGCGTAGCTCGGCGATGGAGTCGTGGACGTCGGCCAGGGCGGTGTGCGCGCCCTGCTTCTGCACGCCGGCCAGCACCTGCGGCGCCCAGCGCCGGGCCAGTTCCTTGATCGTGCTCACGTCCAGGTTGCGGTAGTGGAAGTACTGCTCCAGGCGCGGCATCAGCCGGTGCAGGAAGCGGCGGTCCTGGCAGATGGAGTTGCCGCACATCGGCGAGGCCTTGGCCGGCACCCACTGGTTGAGGAAGGCCACCGTGCGCGCCTCGGCCTGGGCCAGGGTCACGTCGCTCTCCAGCACCCGCTGCCACAGGCCGGAGCACCGGTGCTGGTTGCGGTTCCACTCGTCCATCGCCTCCAGGGTGGCCAGCGGATGGGCGATGGCCAGCGACGGGCCTTCGGCCAGCACTTCCAGGTTGGCGTCGGTCACCACGGTGGCGATCTCCAGGATGGAGTCGCGGTCCGTGTCCAGCCCCGTCATCTCCAGGTCGATCCAGATCAGACGGTCCTGTGCTGCGTTTTGGCCCATTGCGAGTGTTCCGGTGTGCGCTTGTCTGCCGCGCGTGGGCTGGCATGATAGCGCAGCCCCCCGCGCGTACCGGAGCCGATGAGTCCGTCCACCGACCACGCCGTGCTCACCGCGATGCTGGCGCCAGCGTTCTTCCTGACCGCCACCGCCTCGCTGCTGCTGTCGGCCAACAACCGGCTGGCGCGCATCATCGACCGCACCCGCACCCTGCTGCGCGAGCTGGCCGAGCTGGACGACCCGGACCAGCGCGCCCTCTACGAGAAGCGGGTGGCGCTGCAGCGCCGGCGCAGCACCATCATCCTGCGCGCCGGCCAGCTGCTGTACGGGGCCATCACCTTCTTCGTCGCCACCAGCCTGGCCATCGCCTTGGACGCCTTCACCGGGCACCGCCTCGGCGTCGTGCCGGTGTGGCTGGCCAGCGGCGGCGTGCTGTGCATGTTCTCGGCCAGCCTGCTGCTCGCCCGCGAATCCACCCTCGCGGTCACCGCGATCCAGGAGGAGATGGACCACCGGCCGCGGGCGCGCCGCGGCTGAGGCCGCGGTCAGGTCAGTGGCGGCTTGCCGCGCTTGCGCCGGAAGTAGTTGGTCAGGCGCGTGCCGGCCTCGGCCGCCAGCACCCCGCCGGTCACCGCCACGCGATGGTTGTGGCGCGGGTCGGCCAGCAGGTCGAACACGCTGCCGGCCGCGCCGGTCTTGGGGTCGGTGGCGGCGTACACCACGCGGGCGATACGTGCGTGGACCATGGCCATGGCGCACATGGCGCAGGGCTCCAGGGTCACGTACAGGGTGCAGCCGACCAGGCGGTGGTTGCCCAGCCGGGCCCCGCCCTGGCGCATGGCCACGATCTCGGCGTGGGCGCTGGGGTCGTGGTCGCGGATGTTGCGGTTCCAGCCCGCACCGACGACCTCCCCGTCCGGCGACACCAGCACCGCGCCCACCGGCACCTCGTCGTACTCCTGCTCGGCGCGTTCGGCCAGGGCCAGGGCGTGGCGCATGAAGCGCTCGTCCGTGGCCGGGTCGGCCGCGGCGGCGGGCGGCTCGCGCGCGTCCAACAGCTTCCAGAACACCCGGGTGGCGCCCAGCCCGCCCAGCGGCTTGTAGGCGTACTCGGGGATGTCGCCGGCCACGTGGTAGCCCAGCCTGCGGTAGAAGCCGCTGGCCCCCTCCACCAGCGAGGCATCCAGGGTGATCAGCCGGCGCCCGCGCTCGCGCGCGGCCTGCTCCAGGGCGCGCACCAGCGCCGCGCCCACGCCCAGTCCGCGCGCGGCGGTGGCGGTCATCACCTTGGTCAGCTCGGCGCGGTGCGGCTGGCTGGGCGCCTGCACCAGGGCCAGCGAGCCGGTGCCGAGCAGCTGGCCGCCGCGCCAGGCGCACAGGACCACGCGCTCGCCGCGCTCGGCCGCCTCCAGCGCCCCGGCCCAGAAGGCGCGCGCCTCCTCCAGCGGCAGAGGATGCATGAAGCCGACCGAGCCGTTGTGGGCCACGGTCTCCACCAGCAGTGCGGCCAAGGCGTCGCGGTCGCCCCGTCCGGCGGGGGCGATGCGCAGGGAAGGTTCTTCGGTCTGCATGGAACGGGCGGAGGAAGGCGGCGCGTGCGCCGGGAGCCGGACGGTGCGCGCGGCGCGGGCCGGACCGGGGGCGGCAAAGGGGAGCCGAAAAACGGGCGCCACCGGAGGACGGCGCCGGCCGGGGTTTCAGCGCAGCAGGGCCAGCAGGGCCTCCGCGGCGGGCGCGGACGAAGCCGGGTTCTGGCCGGTGACCAGGCGGCCGTCGGTGACCACGTAGGGCTGGAAGTCGGCCGCCTTCGAGTACCGGCCGCCGTTTCCGCGCAGCATGGCCTCCACCGAGAACGGCACCACCGCGGTCAGGCCCACGGCTGCCTCCTCGCTGTCGCTGAAGGCGGTGACCTGGCGGCCCTGCACCAGCGGCGCACCGTCCGGCCGGCGCGCGCGGCGCAGTGCGGCCGGACCGTGGCAGACCGCGCCGATGGGCTTGCCGGTGGCCTCGGCGCGCTCGATCAGCGCCACCGAGCGCGCGTCCTCGGCCAGGTCCCATAGCGGGCCGTGGCCGCCCGGGTAGAACAGCGCGTCGAAGTCGTCCATGGACACCTCGGCCAGGGGCCGGGTGGCGGCCAGCGCGGCCATGGCCCGGGCGTCGGCCTGGAACCGGCGGGTGTCCTCCGTCTGCGCCTCCGGCGCGCCGCTGCGCGGGTCCAGCGGCGGCTGGCCGCCCCTGGGCGAGGCCAGCACGATCTCCGCCCCGGCGTCACGGAAGCGCCAGTACGGCGCGGCCAGCTCCTCCAGCCAGAAGCCGGTCTTCTCGCCGGTCTCGCCCAGGCGGTCGTGGGAAGTCAGCACCATGAGGATCTTCATGCCGTGCACTCTCCTGTCGGGGAAGGAAGGCGGGCCGTGGCCGGCCCGCGTGCCATCAGCTTGCCGCATGGCGGCGTGGCGGGCATCCGCCCGCCGCCACCGTGCGCCAGATAATAAACACTCGGAAATTCAAATTGTTGCGCGCCAATCCTGAAGCGCATTCACAGGCGCGCGCCGGATGCCGGGGGCGCCCCGCCCGCCCGGATCACCAGCGCTGGTGCACCCAGGGCTTGATGTCCTGCTCGTAGATGCGGGCCACCGCCTCCATGGTCTGCGGCGGCAGCGCCGGCAGCCCGGCCGCGGCGATGTTGGCCAGCGCCTGCTGGCGGTTGCGCGCACCCGGGATCACCACCGTCACCGCCTCGTGCATCAGGATCCAGCGCAGCGCCAGCTGCGCCAGGGTGGCGCCTTCCGGCACCAGCGGGCGCAGCTTCTCCACCGCGACCAGGCCCACCTCGTAGGGCACGCCGGCGAAGGTCTCGCCCACGTCGAAGGCTTCGCCGTGGCGGTTGAAGCGGCGGTGGTCGTCCTCGGCGAAGGTGGTGTCCGGGCCGAACTTGCCGGTCAGCAGGCCGCTGGCCAGCGGCACGCGCACGATCACCGCCACGTTGCGGCGCTGCGCCTGCCGGAAGAACAGCTCCGCCGGGCGCTGCCGGAACATGTTGAAGATGATCTGCACGCTGGCCACGCCCGGGTACTCGATGGCCTTGAGGGCCTCCTCCACCCGCTCGACGCTGACGCCGTAGTGGCGGATCTTGCCCTGCTCCACCAGGCGCTCCATCGCCTCGAAGATCTCCGGGTGGTAGTAGGCGTCGGTCGGCGGGCAGTGCAGCTGCACCAGGTCCAGCGTGTCGGCCTCCAGGTTGCGCAGGCTGCGCTCGATCCAGGCCGACAGGTTCTGTGCGGTGTACCCCTCCACCACCTGCTCCGGCAGGCGGCGGCCGGCCTTGGTGGCCACGAACGGGCGCGGGCCGTCGCGCTCCTTCAGCACGCGGGCGATCAGCCGCTCGGAATGGCCGTCGCCGTACACGTCGGCGGTGTCGATGAAGTCCAGGCCCGCGTCCAGCGCGGCGTGCAGGGCCGCCATGGACTCGGCATCGTCGGTCCGGCCCCAGGCGCCGCCGATGGCCCAGGCGCCAAAGCCGATCTCGCCGACCTGGCGGCCGGTACGTCCGAACACTCTCTTTTGCATGGGAACCTCTCGGGGGAAGGCAGACGCGCGGGCGCCGGCGGACACCGGCGGGGCCTGCCGCCGGGCCATGATGCAGCACCGGGCCGGCGCCCCCCAAGCCTGCGGCCCGCGGCCCGCCTCAGCCCGCGGGCCGGCAGCGGAGCAGCACCACGCCGGAGCCGAAACGCTCCGCCGACACGGTGCGGAAGGCCTGGCCCGCCCGCAGGGGCGGCAGCCGCGGGCCGCGCGTGGCAAACAGCGGCTGCAGGAGGATGTGCACCTCGTCGAGCATTCCCGCCGCGGCCAGCGAAGCGGCCAGTCCGGGGCTGCCGAACAGGACCACGCTCCCGCCGATGCCGGCCAGCGTGGCGCGCAGCGCCTCCAGGCCGGCGACCCGGGTGGTGCCGGGCCAGGCCGGGGCCGGTTCGCGGCCGGACACGACGATCCGGGGGTTTGCATCCAGCACCCGGGCCAGCTCCAGCACCTCCGCCGGCAGGTCGCGACGGTGCAGCGCCCGTGGCCAGAAGGCGGCGAACAGCTCGTACGTGGCCCGGCCCAGCAGCAGCGCCGCGGCCGAGCGCGCCAGCGCGGCGGCATAGCGGTGGTGGTCGGCGTCGGCGACCACGTCCCCGTGGTGGCAGGTGCCGGAGAGCGTGGCGTTGATCGAGCAGATGATGCGGGGCATGGCGCGGACTCCGTCGGAGCTCACTCCCCCGGCAGGACGATCCAACGGCCGGGCGGTCGACACGGTGACCGCGCCGCCCGCGGGCCACACCACCCGGCAAGCCGCTAGGATGTGGAGGCAGTCATGGCGCCGGCACGGGGCCGCGCCCTGCGCCGGGGAAGCACGCATGCCGCCAGAGGGAATGATGCACGCGATGGTCCTGCACCGGCCGGGTCAGCCGCTGGTGCGGGAGACACGGCCGCTGCCCGCGCCCGGCCCGGGACAGGTGCGGCTGCGCGTGCTGGCCTGCGCGGTGTGCCGCACCGACCTGCACGTGGTGGACGGCGAACTGCCCCACCCGCCCTGCCGCGGGTGCCCGGGCACGAGATCGTGGGCGTGGTGGAGGCCACCGGCCCAGGCGTGGACGCTCCGGCCCTCGGCCGGAAGGTGGGCGTGGGCTGGCTGGGCCACACCTGCGGCCACTGCGACTACTGCGCCGCCGGGCGCGAGAACCTCTGCGATGCCCCCGGCTTCACCGGCTACACACGCGACGGCGGCTTCGCCACCCACGCCATCGCCGAGGCCGGCTTCTGCCTGCCCCTGCCGGCACACGCCGACCCGCTGCACACCGCGCCGCTGCTGTGCGCCGGCCTGATCGGCTGGCGCGCGCTCAAGGCCGCCGGCGACGGCCGCACGCTGGGCCTGTACGGCTTCGGCGCGGCCGCCCACCTGATCGCCCAGGTCGCCATCCGCCAGGGCCGGCGTGTGTACGCCTTCACCCGCCCGGGTGACGGGGTCGCGCAGGCCTTCGCGCGCACGCTGGGCGCCACCTGGGCCGGCGGCTCCGACGAGCCGCCACCGGAACGCCTGGACGCCGCCATCCTCTTCGCGCCCGTCGGCGGGCTGGTGCCGGCCGCCCTGGCCGCCGTGCGCAAGGGCGGCCGCGTGGTGTGCGGCGGCATCCACATGAGCGACATCCCCTCATTCCCCTACCGCCTGCTGTGGGAGGAGCGCGAACTGGTGTCCGTGGCCAACCTCACCCGCGCCGACGGCCGCGAGTTCCTGGAGCTGGCCGCCCGCGAACCGCTGCAGGTGCACGCCACGCCCTACCCGCTCGCCGCCACCAACGAGGCGCTGGCCGACCTGCGCGAGGGCCGACTCAGCGGGGCGGCGGTGGTGGTGCCGTAAACCCACATCCACTTCATTGGCAAAGGTTTGACGCAATGGCCCATACGAAAGGATTCTCTGTCCGCATCTTCATCCCTTCGGGAGAGCCGGAAGGGCTTCGCATCATCGAAAAATCCAACTGGACCGGACAGGGACTGGTCTTTCCGCGGGCGCAGTACGCCGAAGCGCGCAAGCGCCCGGAAGTGGGCCGCACCGGTGTTTACGTCCTCTGGGGGCCGAGCGAGACAGGACAGCTGCCCCGAGTGTACATTGGCGAAGGCGACGTCGTGCTGCCCAGGCTGGACCAGCACGCCAGACAGAAGGACTTCTGGACTCACGCCGCCGTGTTCACCAGCAAGGACCAGAACCTCAACAAGGCCCACGTCCAGTATCTGGAAGCCCGGCTTGTCGAGCTGGCGGCGGCGGCAAAGCGTGCCGAACTCGACAACGGCAACATCCCCCAGCGCCCCAACCTGTCGGAGGCCGATGTCGCCGACGCCGAGGGCTTCCTGGGCGACCTGTTGCTGTGCCTGCCCGTGGTGGGCGTGAACCTGTTCGAAAAGGCCGTGGCGGACGCCTTGCGTTCCGACCGCGATCTGCTGTTCCTCAGGTCGAAAGGAATAGAGGCGCGCGGCCTCGACAGCAGCGAGGGTTTCGTGGTGCTTGCCGGGTCCCGGGCGGCACGGGCGACGGTCCCCTCCTGCCACCCCTATCTGATCGAGCTGCGCAAGTCGCTCATCGACAAGGGCGTCCTGGTCACCGACGGAGAGACCTACAGGCTCAGCCAGGACTACACCTTCAACTCGCCTTCCACGGCGGCAGGCGTGATGCTGGGCCGGTCCTCCAATGGACGCGCCGAGTGGAAGGACAGCAAGGGGCGCTCCCTTAAGGAAGGTCTGAACAACCCGCTCTGCCGCCCGGATTGCGGCATCGTGGCGCCGGCCTGGCGTCGCTTTCGAGCCGGATTTCGCCCGTGCAGGGCGGTTTTTGGCGGGTTTCCCCGCCTTACGGACG
>NZ_PDWK01000017.1 GCF_010093135.1 Pseudoxanthomonas taiwanensis
GCAGGGCCTCGGGCGCCCGCCAAGGCTGCGATGACGGGGCCTGAGCGGCACCGAGAACCCCGAACTGAACGACGCGAGCGCCCTCATGCCGGTTCAGCCTTCGGAAATGGGGTTATGCGAAGTGCCCGTGTGGCACGCGAAGAAGACTTGCCGCTCATGACATGCCTCCGGACAGCTTGGGTAGCAGGTGGTCATCCCGAACAGCTCCGCGGACGCGTCCAGGTGCACTGCAGGCCCACACTAGAGGTTCCACATGAGCAGGGCCTGATCCCGATCAACTTCCATGCACCTGGACGCGCCTTGGATGCTACTTGCCGCCTGCCTTGGCTCCGGTGAGGCTGCGCATGTATTCCACCAGTGCCTTGGCATCGGCCGGCGTGAGATTGGGATTGCCGCCCTTCGCGGGCATCGCCAGCGGCGAGCCCTTCGACTGGTACCCGTTCATGATGTTGGTCACCAGTTCGGCGTCAGGCCGCGACAGGCGTCCGCTCTTGGCGAGATTCGGAACGCCGGGAATCGCGCCTTCCGCTTTTGGACCATGGCATGCGATGCAGGTGGCGTTGTAGAGCGCCTTGGGATCCGCGGCGTCGGCCGCTTGCGGGGCGAGCGCCAGCAGCGCGGCGGCGAGGAACAGGGTGCGTGTCATGTCAGTTGCTCCCTTGCAGGAAAACGGTGATGTCGCGCACCTCGCGGCCGTCGAGGCCGGCGCGCAGGCGCATGTGGGTGGTCACGACCTTCCACTGGTCGTCGCTGAGATCCTTCGGGTCTCGCATGTTGTGGCAGCGCGCGCAGTTGTCCGCCCAGGCCTTGGCGCCACGCGCGAAGGCCGCCATGTCGGGCTGTGCGGGGGGCTGTTGCTGTGGTTCCTCGCCGCCTGTGGCGACTGCGGAAAAGGACAGCATGGCCGCGAGCAGCAGCAGTGAAGATGTACGCATGTCCGCTCTCCTCAGAATCCGTAGGCCAGTTGAAGGAGCAGCCGATCGGCGCTGGCCTCGGCGTCGTCGCTGTCGTTGAACTCACAGGTGAGCTTCACCTGGCGATGCGGTCGGTAGAGATAGTTCAGGCCGATCGCGGTCTGGGTAAAGGTGGACTCACCGTGCGGGGAGTCCGAATCCCCGTACCGCAGCACCGCTTCCCATCGATCGGCGCCGAAGCGGTACACGCCCTGCGCATACCAGGCACGCCAACGCGCGCCATCGGGGGCGATGCTTGCCGCGGCTGCGCCCACCTGCTGTCTGATCCATTCTCCGCGCAGCTCCAGGGCCTTGACCGGCCGCCAGACGGCGTCCACTCCCTCGACGCGATAACTGCGCGAGGGTTCCGGTCCCATCGCCATCTCCCCCGTATCCAGCACGACGTTGCCTTTGACTGCTGAAACCCCGAGCTCCAGGTTCGGCACCGGCATCCAACCCAGGCGTCCGCCGACGACGCGTTCGCCGTCGGGATTGCGCGTGCTTCCTTCGACATCCAGGTCGAGGCCCTCCATGTCTTCCAGACCAAGTCGCGGGCCGTTGGCGTAATAGATGGCGTAGTTGATGTGCTGACCGTTGTCGAAGGTCCGGCCGCCGCGAAGCTGCACGCCGACGTCGGTCAGCGGGGCGGCGCCGCCATGTCCGAACCCGGCCGGCACCGAGGCCAGCCGGTTGATCCAGGACGGATGCAGGTTCTGGAAGAAATATCCGGCGGGACTCAGGAACTTGCCGACCACAAGGGCGGCCTGGTCGTTGATCAGCCAATTGATCGTGGCGTATTCCACCGCGGTCTCGCGCTCGCCGCCGTTGTCTCCCTCCATCTCGAACTCGGACTCGACGAAAAACCGGTCACCCAGTTGCACGTGGAGGATCGGCGCGAGGGTGTAGAGGACGGATGGGGCATCGTCGTCCTGGCTGTTCACGTACGTCACATCGGCATAGCCGGCGAAGTGGAACAGCACGGGCCGGTCGCTTCCGCCGGCTCGTACGTTCGCCGCCGACGCGGCGTCCTGTGCGCCCTGGTCCGCGGCGCCGCCCTGATCCGATACCCCCTCGTCCCGGGCTGCGGAAGCCTGCACCCCGGAGTCGTTGTCGGCAGATGCCTCGACCGCTCGAGCAGGTGCCATTGCTGCGGCCAGCGAGGCCGCGATGATCGCCGCAAGTGTGTGCATTCTCATGATGTCTCCTTTGACATGGTCTGTCGCTCATTGCGTGGCCCGGCCGGAAGGACGGGAGTGTCGGAGGCGTCTACGCCGGAGCGGGACGGGATCGACGGGATTCGCGTTCGAGATTCCTCTGCTTGAGCAGGGCGTAGATCACCGGGATCACCACCAGCGTCAGCACGGTGGAGGACACCATCCCGCCCACCATGGGCGCGGCGATGCGGCGCATCACCTCCGAGCCGGTGCCGGTGCTCCACATGATCGGCAGCAGGCCGGCCATGATCGCCACCACCGTCATCATCTTCGGCCGCACGCGTTCGACCGCGCCTTCGACGATCGCCGCCTGCAGGTCGGCGGCATCGAGCGCGCGGCCTTCGCGGCGTGCGGCCTCGGCGCGTGCCTGCAGCGCATGGTCGAGGTAGATCAGCATCCCCCCGCCGGTCCCGGCGGCGACGCCCGCCAGCGCGATGAAGCCGACCGCCACCGCCACGCTGAGGTTGTAGTCCAGCGCCCACATCAGCCAGACGCCGCCCACCAGCGCGAACGGCACCGACAGCATCACGATCAGCGATTCGGTGACGCGCCGGAAGTTGAGGTACAGCAGCAGGAAGATCAGCGCCAGCGTCACCGGCACCACGATCCGCATCTTCGCCGCGGCGCGCTGCATGTACTCGTACTGCCCGCTCCAGGTGGCGTACGTGCCGGGCGGGAACTTCACCGACTCGGCCACCGCCTGCTGCGCGGCGCGCACGTAGCGGCCGATGTCGCTCTCGCGGGTGTCGACGTAGATGTAGGCCGACAGCATCGCGTTCTCGGTGCGGATGCTGGGCGCACCCTTGCGCACCACCACCGTGGCCAGTTCGCCCAGCGGCACCTGCGCGCCGTCCATGGTCGGCACCAGCACGTTGTCGGCGATGCGCTGCGGATCGTCGCGCAGCTCGCGCGGGTAGCGCACGATCAGCCCGAAGCGCTCGCGTCCCTGCACCAGCGTGGTCACCATCTCGCCGCCCAGCGCGGCCGCCACCACGTCCTGCAGCTCGCCGGGCGTGACGCCGTACTGCGCCAGCCGCGCGCGGTCGGGTTCGACGTCGAGGTAGTAGCCGCCGGTGAGCCGCTCGGCGTAGGCGCTGGTGGTGCCCGGCACCTTGCGCACCGCCGCCTCGATCTGCCGCGCCAGCGTCTCCATCTGCGCCAGGTCGCGGCCGAACACCTTGATGCCGACCGGCGTGCGGATGCCGGTGGCCAGCATGTCGGTGCGCGCCTTGATCGGCATGGTCCAGGAGTTGGCGACGCCGGGGAAACTCAGCGCGCGGTCCATTTCGGCGATCAGTTTGTCCACCGTCATCCCCTCGCGCCATTCGGATTCGGGCTTGAGGTTGATGACGGTCTCGAACATCTCCAGCGGCGCGGGGTCGGTGGCGGTGTTGGCGCGTCCGGCCTTGCCGAACACCGATTCGACCTCGGGGAAGCTCCTGATGATGCGGTTCTGCTGTTGCAGCAGTTCCGCCGCCTTGGTCGCCGACATCGCCGGCAGCGAGGCCGGCATGTAGAGCAGGGTGCCTTCGTTGAGCGTCGGCATGAACTCGCTGCCCAGGCGCGATGCCGGCCACAGCGTGGCCAGCAGCGCGACCACCGCCAGCACGAGGGTGGCGAGCCTGTGGCGCAGCACCGCGTTGATCACCGGGCGGTAGCCGGCGATCAGCACGCGGTTCACCGGGTTCTTCGCCTCCGGCACGATCCGGCCGCGCACGAACAGCAGCATCAGCACCGGCACCAGCGTGATCGACAGCAGCGCGCCGCCGGCCATCGCGAAGGTCTTGGTGAACGCCAGCGGCCGGAACAGCCGTCCTTCCTGCGCCTCCAGCGCGAACACCGGCAGGAACGAGACGGTGATGATCATCAGGCTGAAGAACAGCGCCGGGCCGACCTCGCGGCAGGCGTCGATGATCAGTTGCGCGCGGCTGCGCGTGCCGTCGTCGCGCTCGATGTGCTTGTGCGCGTTCTCGATCATCACGATCGCCGCGTCCACCATCGCGCCGATGGCGATGGCGATGCCGCCCAGGCTCATGATGTTGCTGTTGAGTCCGAGCACGCGCATGGCGATGAACGCGATCAGCACGCCGACCGGCAGCATCACGATCGCCACCAGCGCGCTGCGGGCGTGGAACAGGAATACCAGGCAGACCAGGGCGACGATCAGGCTCTCCTCGATCAGCGTGGTGCGCAGGGTCGCAATCGCGCGCTGGATCAGCTCGGAGCGGTCGTACACCGTGCGCAGGCTGACGCCGGCGGGCAGGCCGCCGCGGATCTCGGCCAGCTTCTCCTTCAGGCCGTGGATCACCGCCAGCGCGTTTTCGCCGTAGCGCGCCACCGCGATGCCGGCGACCGTCTCGCCTTCGCCGTCGAGCTCGGCCAGGCCGCGGCGCTCGTCCGGCACCAGTTCGACGTGGGCGACGTCGCCGACGCGCACCGGCGCGCCGCCCTCCGCCTTCAGCACCAGGTTCTCGATATCCTCCACGCCACGCAGGTAGCCGCGGCCGCGCACCATGTATTCGGTCTCGGCCATCTCGACCACGCGGCCGCCGACATCGCGGTTGCTCTCGCGCACCACCTGCGACACGCGCGCCAGCGGGATGCCGTACTCGCGCAGGCGCGCCGGATCGACGGTGACCGAATACTGGCGCACGAAACCGCCGACGCTGGCGATCTCCGCCACGCCCGGCGCCTTGGCGAGCTGGTAGCGCACGTACCAGTCCTGCATCGCGCGCAGCTCGTCCAGCGAGTGGCGGTCGCTCTGCAGCACGTACTGGTAGACCCAGCCGACGCCGGTGGCATCCGGCCCGAGGCTCGGGGTGACGCCGGCCGGCAGGTTCTTCGAGGCGAAGTTGAGGTATTCGAGCACGCGCGAGCGCGCCCAGTAGAGGTCGGTGCCGTCCTCGAAGATCACGTAGACGAACGAGGCGCCGAAGAACGAGAAACCGCGCACCACCTTCGACTTCGGCACCGACAGCAGCGCGCTGGTGAGCGGGTAGGTGACCTAATCCTCGACCACCTGCGGCGCCTGCCCCGGATACTCGGTGAACACGATCACCTGCACGTCGGACAGATCCGGCTGCGCGTCCAGCGGAGTGCGCAGCAGCGCGTAGACGCCGCCGGCGATCACCGCCAGCGTCATCACCGCGATCAGGAAGACGTTGCGGACCGACCCCTCGATGATGCGGCCGAGCATGTCAGCGGTCCTCCTGGCCGTCGTGCGTGCCGTCGGTTGCCGGCGCGTGGCCGGCGTGCGGATCGGATGGCGGGGGCGGGGCGTGCCCGGCGTGCGGATCGGGCGATGCGGTCGGGGCGGGGCCCGCGTGCGGGTCGGCCGGCGCCGGCGGCGGCTGCGCGGGCGCCTGCGGCGTCGGTCGCGGCGTGGCCGGGGCCGGCTGCGTGTCCTTCTTCGTATCGACCGGTGGCATCGCCGGCCCATGTCCGGCGTGGTCCACCGCCGCGGGCGCGGTCGCCTGTGCGGCGGGTGCGGACCCACCGTGGCCGGCGTGCGCGCCCAGTCCCTGCAACGCCGCCTGCAGGTTGCTCTCGGCGTCGATCAGGAAGTTCGCCGCCACCACCACGCGTTCGCCTTCGCGCACGCCGTCCAGGATCTCGACGCGATCGCCGGCGCGCCGCCCGGTGCGCACCTCGCGCGGCTCGAACCGGCCGGGCGCGCGCTCGACCAGCACCACCTGGCGCAGTCCGCTGTCGAGCACCGCCGAGCGCGGCACGCTCAGCACCGGCGTCGGGTCGTCGCGCTCCAGCACGATCGCGCCGAACAGGCCGGGACGCAGCACGCCGTCCCGATTCGGCAGCGCCACCCGCACCTGCACCGTGCGCGTGGCGGTGTCCAGCACCGGCTGCACGAACGTCACCGTGCCGTCGAAGCGACGGCCGGGCAGGGTGGTGGATTCGAAACGCGCGGCCTGTCCGACCCGCAGCTCCGCCGCCTGCGCGGCTGGCACGTGCGCCACCGCCCACACCGTGGACAGGTCCGCCAGCCGCAGCACGGTCTCGCCCGGCTCGAAGCGCGCGCCCTGCACGACCGGCTTCTCGATCACCACCGCGTCCGCCGGCGAGGTCAGCACGAAGCCGCCGTCGCCCTGTCCGAGCTGGCGCGGGGCGATCTGCCAGTTGCGCAGGCGGGCCACCGCCGCATCGCGCAGGCGCGTCATCGAGGCGGCGCTGACCGGATCGCTCTGCGCGAGCTTGCGCGCCGCCGCATCGGCGACGCGGTACTCCTGCTGCGCCGCCATCAGCTCCGGGCTGTACACGCGCATCAGCGGCTGGCCGCGGCGCACGCGCATGCCGGTCTGGTCGGCGTACAGGCGCTCGATCCAGCCTTCGAAACGCGGTGCGATCGCGTACTGCCGGGTCTCGTCGATCTCCAGCGTGGCGCTGGCGCGAATGCCTGCGGCCAGCGGCGCGCGTTCCACCACCGCCGTGCGCACACCGAGCGTCTGCACCTTCTCCGGCGTCAGCACGACGGTGCCGGGCGCGGTGGCCTCCTCGCCTTCGTAGACGGGGATGTAGTCCATTCCCATCGGGTCCTTCTTCGGCACCGGCGAGGTGTCCGGCAGGCCCATCGGGTTGCGGTAGTAGAGAACCTTGCGCGTGGGGCGGCCGGTGTCGGCCTGCGCCGGCGCGGCGGCCTGCTCGCGCGAGGCGCGGCCGGCGAGCCAGCCGACGGCGAGCGCCGCGGCGGCCACGGACAGGGCGAGGACCAGGGTCCGGAAGCGGGTCATCGGGTGTCTCCTTCGAGGGCGCGCACGGCGGCGGCGCCCAGCAGTTCGTCGCGCAGGGCATCCACGCGGGCGAGGTCGGCGCCTTGCCAGGCGTCCAGTGCTTCCAGCAGCGTGCCGAAATCGACTTCGCCCACCTGGTAGCTCGCCAGCGCGGAGCGGAAGTTGGCGTCGGCCTGCGGCAGCAGCGTGTTCTCGATCAGCTCGCGACGTTCGCGTGCGCTGGTCCATTGCGACCAGGCGGAGGCGCCGCGTTCCTCCACGGCCCGCAGCGTGGCGTCCCTGCGGGCGAGCGCTGCTTCTTCGAGCAGGCGCGATTCGCGCTCGCGTTCGCGGCGGGCGCGCTGCTGGAACGGGATCTCGACCTCGAGCATCAGTTCGGTGCTCTCGATACCGTTGCCGAGCTGCATCGCGCCCACGCCCACGGTGATGTCGGGAAACCGGTTGCGACGCTCCAGCACCACGTTCGTACGGGCGGCCTCGGCGCGGGCCTGCTGCGACCGTACCGCCGGATGCGCATCAGCGCCGTCCAGCGCCTCGGCGAGCGAGGCGCTGCGAACGAACAGTCGCGGCGCCTCATCAGGGGTCGCCAGCGGCGCGTCGGCGCGGCGGCCCAGCACCGCGTTCAACGTGGCGGCGGCCTCCTGCTTGACGGCGAGGCGTTCGATCCGCTCGCGCTGTAGGCTGGTCTGCTCGACCTGGGCGCGGATGGCATCCTGCTGCGCCGCGCGACCCAGGGCGTAGCGCACGCCGGCTATTTCCTCGACCTGGCGGAGCAGGGCGATGCGGCGGTCGAGCACCGCCACCGCCTGGTCGGCGTGCCAGTAGCGGACGTAGGCGGCTTCGGCCTCGGCGAGCAGCGTGCGCGCGGTGGCTTCGCGCTCCAGCCGCATCGCCTCGGCCTCATGGGTGGCGACCTCGCGGGCCAGCGAACGCTTGCCCCAGAGCGGGAAGCGCTGGCGCAGCGCGTAGTTCACCTCGCGCTCGGCACCGGCGGTGCGCCAGGGCTTGTCCGGATCGAGGCCGCGGAATCCAACCGAGGCCATCGGATCGGGCAGGGCACCTGCGGGAAGGATCCTCGCTTCGGCGGCCTGGGTTTCGAAGTCCATGGCCCGCAGCTCGGGGTTGTGTTCCAGAACCCAGGTGCGGATCGACTCGAGGCTGTGCCCCGGGATGGGTTCGGTGGCGGTCGCGGGCAGCGCCAGCGTCCACAAGCCGCCGGCGAACACGCAGGCAAGCAGGTGCCGGAGCAGTGGCCGACGGCGGAACAGCGGGTAAGGGTGCAGGCGCCTGGCCTGCATCGGGTCGAACAGGGATGCCATATCAGTGTCCTTGGGCCGACGCGACGCAGGTCGCTCGGACGAGGGCAGGAACACATGCCGTGACGCAGCCACGGCGCGAACGCACAGGACCGCGCCGCACAGAGGTGCGGAGCAGTCAGCGTCCGGGCATCAGATCAGCAGGAGCGCCGCGGGATGGGCGGTAGGTCGGTGCCAGGCGGGCCTGGGTGGCGAATCCACCCATGTGGACGTGACGCCCCGCGCACCATCCCCGATCTCGGCGACTGCGAACCAGGAGAGCCATGCTCCGACAAGGAGCGGCGGAATCGAAGGGATGCGCCCACTGTCCGCCGAGATGTCACCCGCGGTGCAGTGCGCGTCGCACAGTGCCTTGCTCGCCGAGGGGAGCTCGGCATCGCAGCCGTGGCCATGGTCGTGTCGGGTGTCGGTGGCGGCAGCGACAAACGCCGCCGGCGTGCCTGGGAGATCCAGGCACTCGCCGTGGCCTGCCAGCGCGAACTGGGACCAGAGCAGCGCCGCCATCGCGAGGAGGGCGGTGCGCTGGAACCAATTCCGATGGCGGATGCGGATCATGACCTGAGCTTATCTCTTACCAGGACCGATGCAATTGACTCAAGTCAATCCCTGGCGAGGCCCAAGGTACGGTCCCGCACGGGTGCCGTCGGCGAGGGCGGTACGGCGGCCGACTTGGCCAGGCGAAGTGCATTGGCCACCACCGATACCGAACTCAAGCTCATTGCCAGCGCCGCGACCATCGGACTCAGCAGGATCCCGAACGCGGGGTAGAGCACCCCGGCCGCGACCGGCACCCCAAGCGCGTTGTACAGGAACGCGAAGGTGAGGTTCTGCTTCATGTTGGCCACGGTGGCCTGGGAGATCTTGCGGGCGCGCAGGATGCCGCGCAGGTCGCCCTTGACCAGGGTGATCTGGGCGCTGGACATCGCGACGTCGGTGCCCGTGCCCATGGCGATGCCGACGTCGGCGGCGGCCAGCGCGGGAGCATCGTTGATGCCGTCGCCGGCCATCGCCACCCGCCGGCCTTCGCCCTTGAGGCGCTGCACCAGTTCGGCCTTGTCCTCGGGGCGGACCTCGCCATGCACTTCGTCCAGGCCTAGCTCGGTGGCTACGGCCCGTGCGGTGGTGAGCCCGTCACCGGTGGCCATGATGATGCGCAGCCCGGCGGCGTGCAGCTCATTGATGGCGGTCGCGGCCGACGCCTTGATCGGGTCTGCGACCGCGATCAGACCCGCCAAGCGACCGTCCACGGCGAGGAACATGACGCTAGCACCCTCGCGGCGCAGACGCTCGGCGACGTCGAGATGCGCACCGGGATCGGCGCCCATATCATCCATGAGTGCGGTATTGCCCAACGCAAGCGCGTGACCCGCTACGGTTCCGCGCACACCCATGCCGGTCACCGAGTCGAAGTCCTCCACGCGGTCGAACTCGAAGTTCCGGCGTCGGGCCTCGGCCACGATGGCATCGGCCAGCGGATGCTCGCTGCCCTGGTCCAGGCTGGCCGCCAGGCGCAGCACCTGGTCGGCGTCGAAGCCCTCGAAGGCCACGACTTCCTTGAAGGCCGGGCGCCCTTCGGTGAGCGTGCCGGTCTTGTCGACGATCAGGGTGTCGATGCGGCGCATATGCTCGATGGCTTCGGCATCGCGGAACAGCACGCCCACCTGCGCCGCCTTGCCCGTAGCGACCATGATCGACATCGGCGTCGCCAGGCCCAGCGCGCAGGGGCAGGCGATGATCAGCACCGAGACCGCGTTCAGGATGGCAAAGGTCCAGGCCGGGTCCGGGCCGAAGAAGCCCCAGATGAAGAAGGTGGCCACCGCGATCGCCAGCACTGCGAGCACGAACCAGTAGGCGACGGTATCAGCCATCCGCTGCATCGGCGCGCGGGAGCGCTGCGCCTGCGCGACCAGCTGCACGATCTGCGACAGCACCGTATCGGAACCCACCTTGGCGGCGCGGATCACCAGTGCGCCAGTGCCGTTCTGGGTCCCGCCGATGACCTGGTCGCCCGCGGTCTTCTCGACCGGGATCGGCTCGCCGGTGAGCATCGATTCGTCGACGCTGGAGCGGCCCTCGACCACTTCGCCATCCACCGGCACCTTCTCGCCAGGACGCACGCGCAGGTGATCGCCGACATGCACGTGGGTCAGCGGAATGTCTTCCTCGGTACCGTCGGGGTTGCCCCGCCGTGCTTCCTTGGGCGCGAGACCGAGCAGGCCCTTGATCGCCGCGGAGGTGTTCGAACGTGCCCGCAGCTCCAGCATCTGGCCCAGGAGCGTCAACGATACGATTACCGCTGCCGCCTCGTAATACACACCGACGCGCCCGTGCTCGGTAAACGACGGCGGGAACAAGCCGGGTGCCAGCGTGGCGACCAGGCTGTAGCCAAAGGCGGCCGCAACGCCAATCCCGATGAGGGTGAACATGTTCGGGCTGCGGTTGCGGATCGACTGCACGCAGCGCTCGAAGAACGGCCAGCCGGCCCACAGCACGACCGGTGTGGTCAGGACCAGCTCGACCCAGGTTTGCAGGTCGATCGACAGCGGCAGGATCTGCACGCCGCCCAGCACGATACGCGGGAGGTACTGGCCGAACATGGCCAGCACGAGCGTCACCACCGTCAGCGGAAGCGTCCACCAGAAGCGCCGACTGAAGTCGACGAGCTCCGGGTTCTCCTCGTCGTCAAGCCCGGGCATCTCCGGTTCCAGAGCCATGCCGCAGAGCGGGCAGGTACCGGGGTGGTCCTGGCGGACTTCGGGATGCATCGGGCAGATGTACATGGCGCCCGGAACCGCGGCCGCGGGCTCGATCGGCCCAGGTGCGAGGTACTTCCCGGGGTCGGCAACGAACTTCGTGCGGCAACCGGCCGAGCAGAAGTGGTACGTCGTGCCGGCGTTTACGGCGTGGTGGGGCGAGGTCTTCGGATCGACGTTCATGCCGCAGACCGGATCCTTCACCGTTCCGGGAGGCGCGGAGGGCGGACCGCCTTCAGGCGCGTGCCCGGCAGTGCTGCCGCCATGTCCGTGTGCCTGCTGATGTGTGTGCGTGTTCATGCGTCTTCCTTCGACAAGGCACCCAGGATCGGGCAGTCCTGGATGCCGCCGTGACCCGGGCAGGCAGTGACCAGTTGGCGTAGCCCATCGCGAATGCGTGTGAGTTCATCCAGCTTGCGCTCGACGTCGGCGAGGCGTGCCGCCGCCGACGCGCGCACCGCCGCCATGTCCTCGCCAGACCGCCCGGAGAGCTGCAGCAGCTCGCTGATCTCGCGCAGCGTGAAGCCGAGCGCCTTGGCGCGACGCACGAAATGCAGGCGCGCCACGTCGGCGTCGCCGTAGGATCGATATCCCGAATTGCGACGGGCAGGGGCGGGCAGGATGCCGTGGCTCTCGTAGTAGCGGATCGTGTCGATGGGCACGTGTGTCCGCTTGGCGAGTTGACCTATCTGCATGGTGGGCGCTCCGCTAGACCAGATTCCGAGTGTGTGCCCTTGACCATGGTCCAGAGTCAAGTGGTGGTGGCCCTCGCGCTGATGCCCGTTGCCTTCGGTGCCAGCCTCGAGCTGCCGTATGGATTGCAACCGCTACACAGGACTGAGCGTCCCGAGCACTGAAACAACAACCAGGATCAAGATGGCCAGCGCGGCCTCAGCCGTAACACTCTGCCGCAAAGCCCGCACCTCCTGCGCGGGATCTCCGCTGGTCAGCGCCCGTCCCAGGCGCGGCACCAGCGTCCATCGGTGCAGCGCCCCTAGGCCCAGCATTCCGCCGAACAGAGCCAGTTTGAACAGCAGCAACTTCCCGTAGGTGCTCTGAAACAGAGCCGACAACGACCACGCGGTGAGATCCCCGTAGTGCACGATGCCGGACACGACGAGCGCAGCAACGAAAATCGTTCCCAGCGTCGAAAATCCATGCAGAAAGTCATGCGTTGATCGCAGACGCCCGCTGCCGGAGGCCTCCTTGCCGCGCAGGAGCATCCCCAGGAACATCAGGACCGCTGCGATCCAGCCGCCTGCCGCAAGAAGATGGACAAGGCCCGCAGCAAGCCGGACCGCGCCTGCCACGCCCTCACCAGCGGCCGCGTGGCCGTTCCATGCCAGAGAAGCGAGTGCGCCGCCCGCCAGCGTCACCGCCAGCGGGAAGGCGGGCTCCACCTTCCCGCGGCGACGATGCCATCCAAGCACAAACATCAGGGCGAGCAGCAGCGCGCCTCTCGCCATCGCTGCCCGGCCCACGGACGTCTCGAGCAGATACCAGCCAAGCGATGCGCGATCAACGTCGGCAAGCGGCATCCCCATGATGCCCGCGGTCTTGAAGACCACATCGGCGCCGGTGAGCACGATACCGACAGCGGCACTTGCCAATAGAATGCCCATAAGTGGCCATCCGGCCAGGGCATCGGTGAGTGCCGCTCGACGCGAACCGTACCACCCGAGCAATGGGACCCCGAAAAGCACCATGAGGACTAGGTATTCCAGGAACCTCACTGCATAAGCCGACAGGTCGAGCATTTGTGGCTCCTCAGCGCACCGTGAAGCTGAAACTGCCCGTCATGGGGTGGTTGTCGCCACCGACTGCGCGGTATTCCACGGTATAGACGCCCGGAGCCAGCGGCTGGGGCAACTTGGCACGCAGGGTCTTGCCGTTGTTGACGATCTCGGTCGTGAAATTCTCGATCGGCATGGTGGAACTGCCGTGCTTCATGAGCAACTTGAGACGCGACGCCCGCGGAATCAATGTTTCGTTGAATACGAGATCGATCTGGTCTGGCGAGGCCACCACCGCATTTGCCGCCGGTGTGGACTGCTGCAGCGCGGCGTGGGCGTGCGCGATCTGCAGGGAGAACTGCCCAGCCGCAATCGCGAGGACGAGCGCGAAGGAGCGAAGGACGTTTGATGATTTCATAGGGATAAATCCTCATTGCGAATGTGATGCTAAGCCCCGTTGGGGGCCGTGCTGTGTTGGACCCGACATGCGTTGGATGTCGGGCTGTCACCGAAAACACGGTTGGTCGGCTTTTGATATTTGAGATGAGGATCCCGCCTGCTCAGGCGGGATCCTCGACGCGTCAAGCCGCCATGGCGCTGCAGCTTTCCGCGCAACGGCGACAAACTTCGGCGCAGCGCGCCATCTCCGGGTCGTTCATGGCGTCGCATGCATCGGCGCACTGGCGGCAGACCTCCGCGCAGGCACCGCAAACCACGTCGTGAACGCTGGCACCGCGCAGCATCGCGTCGGCACTGGTTGCGCAGATATCGGCACACGTCGCAAGGAGTGCGATGTGCTCCGGGGCCGCGTGGGCACCTCCTTTGGTCAGGCAATAGTTGATGGTCTCCAGGCAGATCTCATGACACTGCGTGCAGTTGTCGATGCACTCGTTCATGGCCTGGGACCGGTGTGCCGCGGAATGGTGGGTCATGTGGTTCTCCTTCTTCCTCGCGGACGAGAATCGGCGCGCCCGCAACACCGCCCCCTGTTCCTGCACCGGATCAGTGCTGTGCGAACGGTTCAGTGGTTCCGTCGTGACGGACCAGCTCGACCGTGTACGGCTGTTGTCGCCCGGCAGGGACCTCCATGCCCGGCGAGCCGAGCGGCATTCCCGGCAGGACCAGGCCGCGTGCGTCCGGCTTTTCTTCGAGGAGGCGCTTGATGTCCTCGGCCGGAACGTGGCCTTCGATGAGGTATCCGCCGATCTCGGCCGTGTGGCAGGAGCCCTTTGCATAGGGGACACCCAGGCGCTCCTTGACCGGACCCAGGTCATCCATGTCGTGCACATCCACGGTGAAGCCCGCCTTCTGCACGTGGTCGACCCAGCTACCGCAACACCCGCAGGTCGGAGTCTTGTGGACGGTCATGCGTGGCAGGGCAGCGGGAGTGGCGTCGGCTGTTTCAGAGACGACCTGTGCAGCGGGTGCGATGGTGGATTGCGCGGGTGTATCCGCCTGGGTGCAGGCACCCAGGCCGGCGACCGCAAAAGCCGCCCACGCCAGTCGGTTCAATCTGCAGGCTTTCATTTCCGGTTCTCCGCTCAGCGCCTGGTCCGCGAGGACCAGTGGATGTGGACGATCCGCCAGCCGTCGGCGGTCTGCTTCAGCACCATCGTTTCGGTGCTCTGGACGGTCAGTGGCTGGCCGTCCTGCTGGGCGTGCAGCTCGCTTTCGGTTCCGACCCACGCGAACTCGCCAGCGGTTCGTGCACGCTGACGGAGCAGCTGGCGATGGGCGCCCTTGAGGAACGCCGCATCGCTGACTGCGTGATGGCCCATGTATTCCTCGCGGCTGCGTTCTGCACCTCCGGACTCGAGGATGAGAACGTCGGCAGCGAGCAGGGCTTCGACCGTGGCCAGGTCGCCGCTGGACAGGGCGGCGTTGAAGCGCTCCGCCACGTCGACGGCAGCCTTCGCGGCGGCCGGCACGTCTACGTCCGCCGCTGCCGCAGCAGCGGGGTGATGTGCATGCGACGGTGTCGCCTGCGCCATTGCGGGGGACACGACGGCCAGTGCCAGCGCCAGGGTGAAGGAGATTGCTGTTGCGTTCATCGCGCGGGCTCCAAGGAGATCAATGGGTGTGTGCATGGCCGTCACCGGCCTCGGGCGTGCGTGGTGCAGGGTGCGACTCCACCTTGCCGTCGGGATGGCGGTGGTCCACCAAGCCGACTTCCGTGTCGCCGGGTGATGGGCCGTGGTGATCATCGGCCACACCCAGCGGGTGCGCATGCGGCATGGAGTTGTTGCCCGGCTCGGAGGGGGCAACGGGGTCCTCGGCCGTTTCGTCGTCATGGTGGCCTTGCGTCTCGCCGCCGCCATGCGAATGGCCTTCGCTGCTGTCGACCAGCTCCTTGTACGCAGTCGCGTCGAGCGTAGGCAGCACCTGCAGGAACGCGGCCATGTTCCAGATGTACTCGTCGCTCATGTTCTTGCCCCAGGCGGGCATGCCGCTGGCCTTGATCCCGTGCTTGATCACCCAGAACGCTTTGGCCACGTCGACCTTGTGCTTACTGAGGTCCGGCGGCGTGGGATACAGGCCCTGGCTCAACTCGGTTTCGGCCATCGACGGGGCCAGGTGGCACCCGGCGCACATCGCTGCGTAGTTGCCCGCGCCCTGCACGATTCTCGCTGGATCGTCCAGGCCCGGCGGGACGTCCAACCTTCCGCACGCGCCAGGATGGAGCGCTCGCGTGCGGTTTCGAGCAGGAAATGCACGGGCTTCGTGTGCATGTCATCGGCGGCGACGTTGTACACGCCGCCCCAGATGAAGCCCGCCGTACCGGCCACGACAACCAGCGGAACCCCGATCAGCCAGAGACGCTTGCGAGTCTTCGGTTGCATACGAGTACTCCGGTCAGAACCAGATCCTCACGCCCGCCACGATACGGGTGTCGTCGACATCACCGGACTCCGCGCGACGGAAGTCTGCGGTTCCGCCGTAGGCACGCTCCCAGACGACGCCGACATAGGGAGCGAACTGCCGATGGAACTCGTAGCGCAGGCGGAAACCGGCTTCGACCTTGCTCAGTCCGCTGCCGATTCCAACCGCCGGATCGTCCTTGCTCCAGGCTTCGCCCTCGATCAGCCACTGGCCGATCAACCGGTTGGTGAACAGCATTTCGTATTCGGCTTCCGCCCCAAGCCCGACCTGGCCGGACTCGCCCACGTAGGCGGTCGCTTCGACTTCGAACTTGTACGGGGCAAGACCAATGACACCAAGCGCGGCATAGGTGCGCGATGGACCGCCGTCGAAACCGAAGTCATGGCGGACACCGGCGACCGCGTCCCACCAGGGGGCGATGGCCCGACCGTACAGGACTTCCACATCCGCCGACTCGGTGGATCCGCCCGCACGCTCGCCCTCGCTGCGGAGCCAGAGCCGGTTCAAGTCGGAGCCGACCCAGGCTTTCGCTTCCCAGGCCATGCCGGTGCCGTCCTCATCCGCGTCCCAGGCCTCAAGCCGGTCAAGCGACCAGTAGGAGTTGATCGATTCGCCGTGCATTACGTGCGCATCGAGGTCCGGGAACGCCGCGGCCCGATCGGCCGGCGTGACGACAGGAATAGGCTCGTGTGCTTCGGCCGTGGCCGGGAGATCCTGGCTGGCAACTGCCTGGTGGCCCATGGAAGCGTGGTCCATGCCCGAGTGGTCCATGTTCGATCCATCCATTCCAGAGTGATCCATCGAGGAATGGTCCATCGTGGAGTGATCGCTGCCGGCAGGGTCCGCCGCCCCCTGTTTCATGGCGCCGTGGTCCATGTTTCCGTGGTCCATGTTTCCGTGGTCCATGGATCCGTGATCCTGCGTTCCATGTTCCATCGGTTCCGCCGGTGGCTTTGACGGGGTTGCGTGGTGCGCATGGTCGCTGGGGCGTGGGTCAACCGGCTTGGCCTGCGACTGTGCGGCAGTCGGCTTCGCTGCCGGATGGTGCGAGGCGTGGTCCGTCTCCTGCGCCCACGCCGGCGCGAAAGCAGCTGCGAGAGACAGTGCGGAGGCAAGGCCGATGGCCAGGGGGTGGCGGCGCGAAAGTGTCATGGCGTTCATTCCTCCACCCGCACTTCGCGGAACATGCCGGCTTCCATGTGGTAGAGCAGGTGGCAGTGGTAGGCCCAGCGACCGAGCGCATCGGCGCGCACCCGGTAGCTGCGCTTGGTGCCTGGCGGCATGTCGATGGTGTGCTTGCGCACCATGAAGTTGCCGGATTCATCCTCGAGGTCGCTCCACAGGCCGTGGAGGTGGATCGGGTGCGACATCATCGTGTCGTTGACCAGCACGATCCGCATGCGCTCGCCATAGTTCAGCCGCAGGGGCTCCGCGTCAGCGAACTTCACTCCGTCAAAGGACCAGGCGAAGCGCTCCATGTGGCCGGTCAGGTGCAGCTCGACCGTGCGGCCGGGTTCACGTCCGTCGGGATCGCGGAACGTGCTCCGCAGGTCGGCATAGGTCAGCACGCGGCGGCCGTTGTCGCGCAGGCCGACGCCCGGATCGGACAGGCGCGGCTGCGCCGTCATCGCCTGCATGTCCACCAGCGGATTACCCGCCTCGCTGGCCGGATGCGTCTGCATCCCCTGCCCTTGCCCGCGGTGCGCGGCGTGGCCGGCATGCGGATCGGGCTGCGCGGCGGCGCCGTGCGCGGCGCGATCCATCGCGGCGTGGCCGCCGCCATGGTCCATCCCGCCGTGGCCCATGTCGGCCATGGTCAGGATCGGGCGCGGGTCGACCGCGGGCACCGGCGCTCGCAAGCCTTCCCGGACGGCGAGCGTGCCGCTGACGTAGCCGGTACGGCCGCTGTCCTGCGCGAAGATGGTGAACGCATCCTGCCCGGCCGGTTCGACGATCACGTCGAAGGTCTCGGCCACGGCGATGCGGAACTCGTCCACCGTCACCGGATGCACGTACTGGCCGTCGGCGGCGACCACGGTCATCTTCAGCCCCGGGATCCGCACGTCGAAGTACGTCATCGCGGAGCCGTTGATGAAGCGGAGGCGGACCTTCTCGCCCGACCGGAACAGCCCGGTCCAGTTGCCGAGCGAGGTCATGCCGTTCATGAGGTAGGTGTAGGTGTTGCCGTTGACGTCCGACAGGTCGGTCGGCGTCATGCGCATGCGGCCCCACATGCCGCGGTCGGCCAAAGTCGCGCGCAGGCCCTGCGTGCGCACGTCGTCGAGGAAGTCGCCGACGGTGCGCTTGTAGTAGTTGTCGTAGTCGGAGCGCTTCTTCAGGCGCTCGAACAACCGCGCCGGGTCGAGGTCGGTCCAGTCGCTGAGCATGACCACGTAATCGCGGTCATAGGCGAAGGGCTCGGGCTCCAGCGGCTCGATCACCAGCGGCCCGTAGAGGCCGGCCTGCTCCTGGAAACCGGAGTGGCTGTGGTACCAGTAGGTGCCGCCCTGTACGACGTTGAAGCGGTACTGGTAGGTCTCGCCGCGGTTGATGCCGTTGAAGCTGAGTCCGGGTACGCCGTCCATGTTCGCCGGCAGCAGGATGCCGTGCCAGTGGATCGATGTCTGGTCGCCATGGATCGAGCCGGGGGGCAGGGCATTGCGGACCCGCAGGGTGACCGTGGTGCCCTCGCGCCAGCGCAGTAGGGGCGCTGGGATCGATCCGTTGACCGTGATCGCAGGGCGCGTGGCACCGGTGAAGTTCATCGGCGTCTCGCCGATGGTCAGGTCGAATTCGGTGCCCGAGAGCACATTGGGGACGCCTTCGGCCTTGACGGCCCAGCTGGAACGGGGCCACAGGCCCAAGGTTGCGACGGCCCCGCCAACAGCAAGGCCCTGGACGAAGCGGCGGCGCGACGGGGAAGACAGCCCCTCGGCACGGCCGAAAGAATCGGATGACATGGGAACTCCGGGAGAGTGACGAGGGCTCGCGAGGCGAGCGTTTCCCTGTCGGTGCGGAGCAGCGGACAGGATCCATCAGCGCCTCGGAAGGCGCGCAGGGACACCTAGCCGATCGGAGGTCGGCAAAGATTGGTCAGTGCAGCGGACGCGTGCACCGACAGGAACGGTTCGGCGGTGTGCCGGTCCCGGATGGTGAAGTCGGCGAGTGCCGACCCGGCGATTGCCGCTGAACAACAGTGGTGCATGCAGGCACCACAATTGCCCGTCTCACAACAGTCGCCCAACGGTGGTGCTGTCCCGGTGTGATCAGCGGCCTGCGGATGATGGTGGTCGTCGGTCACCGGAGCGATCACTCCGGCCCCGTGGCAGTCGGCCGCTGTCTGCGTCGCTGTCACGTGGGCGGCGTCACCCGGGGAGTTGCTCAGGTGCTCCGTCATGTGCATGGACGCACCAGCGATGCCCGGACCGTTAGCCAGCAAGGCTACGATCAGGAACAACCGCATCAGGAGTGCGCGCAGAGGCATGCGCCCGATTATACGGACCCATGTAAACGGCAGATGAATACACCGGCAACGCGCCGGTGCAGACTCAATGGTTCCGGATGGGAAGTGCCGCTGCGAGTATGGGCCGCTTGTGTGTTCCGCCTTCCATGCATCCAACACCTGGTCACCGCAGTCCCAGCGGCTACCAGCTTAACGATGCCGCGATGACCGAGGCGGTCACGCACCACACGATGGATAGAGCACCGGCGCCCGTGTGGCCACCAGCAAGCCAAACCCAATGGACGCGCGATGGCGGCGTCCATCGGTCCTCGGATGCCTTCCGTACACACCGGCGGCGGCGCCACGCTGGAGGAGATCGACGCGATCGAGCTGTGGGGCCGCGGCATCTCCGGCTTCGCCGCCGCGCTGTTCCTCTGGCCGGGCTGGATCCGCCGCCTGTACGACGGCACCCGTGGTCGGCTGCGCGCCTGGTTCGTGCTGCTGCTGCGCACGCTGCTGGTGATGGTGGCGGTGTACGTGGCCCAGGAGGCGCTGGTGCGCTGGCTGGTGGCGCGCGGCACGCCGGCCCAGCTGCGTTCGGCCCAGCACCTGGTGCTGCTGCAGAACGGCCTGCATCGCAACCTGGTGGAGCTGGAAGGCCTGGACGTGGACCGGGCGCGGATGTCCGGGCCGGACGGCAAGGCGTTCCTGGCCGTGTTCCCGCTGCTGGGCTCGGGCCTGGGTGAGCGGGTCGAGGCCGATTTCGACCCGGCGCTGCGCGGGGAGGTCACGCGCAAGCTGGTGGTCAGCGCCATGGGCGACCCCAACGAACGCATGCGGCACTACGTCGACCTGTACGGCTCCCTGGCGGCGCTGTACCAGCCCTTCGACCAGGCCCGCGCGCAGATCCAGGCCAAGGCCGGCGGGGGGTGGCAGCAGTACCGGAAGAGGCGGCGGCGGCGCGCCCTGACCCCGGACGCGCCGCCGCGCCGCTACCACGCCAGCATCCGCAGCCAGGTACGCGGCAACGGCGTGCCGGTGCCGCATGACTGGCACCCGGCCGACCGTGCCGGCTTCATCGCCGCCGCCAGCCGCTGGCCACTGGAGGACGCGCGCACCCGCCTGCGGCAGGCCGTGGGCGAGCACATCCCCGGACTGCGCGGGGGGGCGCTGCCGGACCACGTCAACAGCCTGTACACCGAGCCGGAGCACCAGGCGCCGCTGCTGCGCGTGCTGGGCTACACCTGCATCGAATCCTTCGACGCCGGCCGCGCCGGGCGTGACGCGGCGGCGTTCAAGCGCGAGGTCTACGACCGCGAGGCCGAATGCCAGACCGCGCGCCAGCTGGCCCTGGAAGGCGATGTGCAGGCCGGGCGCGACGCCCGCCGCGCCCTGCTGGTGCCGTTCATCGCCCTGGTGTTCTCGCTGTACGGCGCGCTGGCCCACATCGCCAAGTTCGGCCTGTACACGCTGGCGCTGTTCCGCGGCTACCGCTGTTCCGCACCCCCGGGCTGTTCGCCGGCATCACCCTGGCCACGCCGGTGCTGGGCATCCTGCTGTGCGCCTGGCTGATGGCCTCGCCGGTGACGGGCAACGCGCTGTACCGCAAGCTGGAGCAGCGCCTGCCGGCGTGGCTGTCGCTGCCGGTGCGCGGCACCATCCATGGCCAGAAGCTTGGCTATCCGCTGTTCGAGGGCATCCGGGTGCACGCGCTGCGCGGCTTCGGCTTCGGCTACCACGGCGGCGAGGCCGCGGAGGAGACGGCCGGCCAGGCGCGGTGACGCGCCCTCAGGCCACGCGCGCGCGGCGCTGCCGCTCCAGGTGCACCAGCAGCAGCGAGATCGCCGCCGGGGTCATGCCGGGGATGCGCTGGGCCTGGCCGATGCTCAGCGGGCGCACCTGTTCCAGCTTCTGCCGCACCTCGGCCGACAGGCCGCGCACGGCGGCGTAGTCGAAGTCGGCCGGGATCGGGGTCTGCTCGTGGCGCTGCTGGCGCTCGATCTCCTCGCGCTGGCGGTCCAGGTAGCCGGCGTACTTGACCCCGATCTGCACCTGTTCGGCCACCTGCGCGTCGTCCACGCCCGGGCCCAGCGACGGCACCCGCATCAGCGCCGCGTAGTCCAGCTCCGGGCGCTTGAGCAGGGCCAGCGCGCGGGCCTCGCGGCTGCCCGCCACACCCAGCACCGCCTCCACCTCGCGGCCGACGGCGTTGCCGGGGGTGGCCCACAGCCCGCGCAGGCGCTCGGTCTCGCGTTCGATGGCCTCGCGCTTGGCACACAGCCGCGCCCAGCGCGCGTCGTCCACCAGACCCAGGCGGCGGCCGGTCTCGGTCAGGCGCAGGTCGGCGTTGTCCTCGCGCAACTGCAGCCGGTACTCGGCGCGGCTGGTGAACATGCGGTACGGCTCGTTGGTGCCGTGGGTGATCAGGTCGTCCACCAGCACGCCGATGTAGGCCTGGTCGCGGCGCGGGCACCAGCCCTCCTCGCCGCGGGCGAAGCGGGCGGCGTTGAGTCCGGCCAGCAGGCCCTGCGCCGCGGCCTCCTCGTAGCCGGTGGTGCCGTTGATCTGGCCGGCGAAGAACAGGCCGGCCACCAGCCGCGTCTCCAGGGTGGGCTTGAGCCCGCGCGGGTCGAAGAAGTCGTACTCGATGGCGTAGCCGGGGCGGGTGATGTGCGCGTTCTCGAAACCGCGAATCGAGCGCACCAGCTCCAGCTGCACGTCGAACGGCAGCGAGGTGGAGATACCGTTGGGGTAGATCTCCACCACGTCCAGGCCCTCCGGCTCGACGAAGACCTGGTGGCTGTCGCGGTCGGCGAAGCGGACCACCTTGTCCTCGATCGAGGGGCAGTAGCGCGGACCGATGCCCTCGATCTGCCCGGTGTACAGCGGCGAGCGGTCCAGCGCGCCGCGGATGATCTCGTGGGTGCGCGGGGTGGTGTGGGTGATCCAGCACGGCACCTGGCGCGGGTGGTCCTCGACCCGGCCCAGGAACGACATCACCGGCAGCGGGTCGTCGCCCGGCTGCATCTCCATCACCGAGTAGTCCAAGGTGCGGCCGTCGATGCGCGGCGGCGTGCCGGTCTTCAGTCGTTCGACCACGAACGGCCGCTCGCGCAGGCGCGCGGCCAGGGTCACCGACGGCGGATCGCCCATGCGCCCGGCGGCGTAGGTGGTCTGGCCGATGTGGACCTTGCCGGCCAGGAAGGTGCCGGCGGTCAGCACCACCGCCCGGGCATGAAAGCGCAGCCCGGTCTGGGTCAGTGCGCCGCGCACGGTGTCGCCCTCGATCAGCAGGTCGTCCACCGCCGCCTGGAACACCTGCAGGTTGGGCTGGGACTCGACCATGCGCCGGATCGCGGCGCGGTACAGCGCGCGGTCGGCCTGGCAGCGGGTGGCGCGCACCGCCGGGCCCTTGGAGGCGTTGAGCGTGCGCCACTGGATGCCGGCCAGGTCGGCGGCGCGGGCCATGGCCCCGCCCAGGGCGTCGATCTCCTTGACCAGGTGGCCCTTGCCGATGCCGCCGATGGCCGGGTTGCAGCTCATCGCGCCCACGGTCTCGATGTTGTGGGTCAGCAGCAGGGTACGCGCGCCGGTGCGGGCCGCGGCCAGCGCGGCCTCGGTGCCGGCGTGGCCGCCGCCGATCACGATGACGTCGTAGCGGTCGAAGGAAGCGTTCATGGCGGGCGGCGGCGCGAAGGGTGCCGATGTCCGACAGGGCCGGAACAGGGGGGATCCAGTGTCTCCCCGCCGGACATCGGCATGGACCGGTATGTACCGGTTGCGTCAGAAACCGACGCATCCGGTCACATGCTGCAAGGCGCGCCTAGCTTGGGCCAGCTCGGCGGCAGGCGCAAGCGCCGGCTCAGGGCTCGAGTGTGCGACCCGTCGCAGTCCTTGCACGCCCCTGCCGCGGAACGGACGACGGCGTGCCGCGGACGGCCTGCGGACGCGGCGCCGGAGCGGCGCGCTCGACCCGGGCCGGCATCGGCCGGCCCATGCTGGCCGGCGCCGGACCGGCCTGGCCGGCGGACATGGCCACAGGCCTGCCGCCGGAGGGCGGACGGTGCAGGGGGGATTCCTTGGCCCGGCGCACCCGGTCCAGGTCGCGCCACGGCGCGCGGTCGCCATCCCGGTCGGACGAAGGCGGCGGCGGGTGGTGTGA
The DNA here is from genome assembly GCF_010093135.1 of Pseudoxanthomonas taiwanensis. Classification (GTDB taxonomy): domain Bacteria; phylum Pseudomonadota; class Gammaproteobacteria; order Xanthomonadales; family Xanthomonadaceae; genus Pseudoxanthomonas; species Pseudoxanthomonas taiwanensis. The sequence continues at coordinate 23,199 of NZ_PDWK01000017.1, forward strand.
CGGACCGCCACCCGGACCCGGCGGCCGGTGGCCGCCATCCGGGCGCGGCCCGTGCGCGGGCGGCCGGTGGTAGTGGTGGATCACGCGCGGGTATGGGTAGTAGCCGCCACCGTAGTAGCCCAGCCCCAGGGACCAGCCCGGCGTGTAGTACGGGTAGTAGGGGTAGGCGGCACCGTGGACGTCGTAGCGGTAGGTGGTGGCCGGATAGCCGCTGTAGTAACCGCCGCCCGCGCCCACGTAGCCGTAGCTCGCGCAGCCGCCCAGCGCCATCGCGATGGCCAGGCCGGTGAGCAGTCGCAGTTTCATGGGCGGTCCCCCTTGGGATGGAAGGCCAGAGTGGTGGCCACGCTTTGAATACGTGCTTAATCGGCGCGGCGCACGTGCACGGGAAAAACCGGTCGTGTGGATACGTTAACCTTGGTCCATGGATGAGCTTCCCGCCGCCGGCGACGTCCTGGACGCCGCCGCCCGCATCGCCGGCCATGTGGCCGTGACCCCGGTGCTGCGCTCCCGCGCCCTGGACGTCCTGGCCGGCTGCACCCTGGTCTTCAAGGCCGAACACCTGCAGCCCGGCGGCGCGTTCAAGCTGCGCGGCGATGGCCAGGGCGGCGCCGTGGTTGCCCGAGGAATGGGTGACCACGCCGCGCGCGAGGCCACCTGCGTGCAGGTGCAGGCCGAGACCGGCGCCACCCTGGTGCATCCATACGCCGATGCGCGGGTGATCGCCGGGCAGGGCACGGCGGCGCTGGAGCTGTTGCAGCAGGCCGGCAGCCTGGACGCGGTGGTGGTGCCGGTGGGCGGCGGCGGCCTGGCCGCGGGCACCGCGCTGGCCCTGGCCGCGGCCGCGCCGGATTGCCGGCTGGTGCTGGCCGAGCCGGCCGGCGCCGCCGACACCGCCCGCGCCCTGGTCGCCGGCGTACGGCAGACGGATTTCGTGCCCGACACCGTGTGCGACGGCCTGCGCGCGGTACTGGGCGAGCCCAACTTCCGCATCCTGCAGGCGGCCGGCGCCGAGGCGGCGGTGGTGGACGATGCCGCCACCCTCGCCGCGATGCGCCTGCTGTGGCAGGAACTGAAACAGGTGGTGGAACCTTCCTCGGCCATCGCCCTGGCGGCGGTGCTGGCGCAGCCGCAACGCTTCGCCGGCCTGCGCGTGGGCGTGGTCCTGACCGGCGGCAACGTCGACCTGGAGGCGCTGCCGTGGCGCGCCTGAAGCGGCGCCCGGGCCGGTGGCGCTGGCTGTGGCGGCTGCTGCTGCTGGCAATGCTGTGGCTGGCCGGGGTGGCCGCCTGGATCGTATGGGTGGGCCAGCGCGACCAGGCCCAGCCGGCCGACGCCATCATCGTACTGGGCGCGGCGGCCTACGACGCGCGGCCCTCGCCGGTGTTCGAGGAACGCATCCGCCACGGCCTGGCGCTGTACCGCCAGGGCTACGCCCCTGTGCTGCTGTTCACCGGCGGCTACGGCACCGGTGCGCGCTTCTCCGAATCGCAGGTGGCGCGGCGCTACGCCCTGCGCCAGGGCATCCCCGAGTCGGCCATCCTGATCGAGACCACCTCGCGCACCACCCGCCAGAACCTGCAGGAGGCGCGGCGGCTGATGCGCGAGCACGGCCTGCACCGCGCCATCGTGGTCAGCGACCCGCTGCACATGGCCCGCGCCCTGCGGCTGTGCCGCGAGCTGGGGATCGAGGCGGTCGGCTCGCCCACGCCCAGCACCCGCTTCCGCACCATCCAGACCCAGTGGCGCTTCCTGCTGCAGGAGGTCTACTTCTTCCACCGCGACCTGGTGGTGCACACCGGCTGAGGTGCGCCGTATCATGGCGCCCCCTTCCCATCGCAGTCACGCATGACCCAGGACACCTCCCGCCAGGACGCCGCCATCGCGCTGGTCCGGGCCTACTACGACGCCTTCAACCGCGGCGACCGTGCCGCCATGCTCGACCTGCTGGCCGAGGACGTGGTCCACGACCTCAACCAGGGCGCGCGCGAGACCGGGCGCGAGGCCTTCGCCGCCTTCATGCGGCGCATGGACACCTGCTACCGCGAGCAGCTGCACGAGGTGGTGGTGATGGCCAGCGCCGACGGCAGCCGCGCCGCCGCCGAGTACGTGGTGCACGGCGAGTACCTGCGCGACGACGCGGGCCTTCCCCCGGCCCGCGGCCAGCGCTACGTCCTGCCCGGCGGCGCCTTCTTCGAGGTGCGCGACGGCCGCATCGCCCGCGTGACCAACTACTACAACCTGCAGGACTGGATCGCCCAGGTCTCGCGCTGACACAGCGCGCTGCGGTCCCGCCGCGGTTTCCGGCCCCGGGCGTCCGTAGAGCCGCGCCAGCGGCGACGCGACGGATGCGCCGCACCGAGCGCAGGGGGCGGCGCGGGCGGTCCTACGGGCTGCGGCGGCGGATCGGGATGCGCGAGACCGGCACGGCGGCGATCTCCTGGCCGCCTTGGCGCACCGGCGCGCCCGGTTCCGGGCCCCAGGCCTGGGCGTAGATCACCTCCCAGGTGCTGGGCAGGCGGCCGTCGGCATCGCGCAGCGGCTCGTAGGCCGCGGCCGCCCGGGCGAAGCGGCCGCGCCCGGTGAGGCTGCGGCGGCGCGTGGCCAGGGCGTTGGTCGCGCCCAGCGCGCGCAGCTCACGCATCAGCGCCGGCAGATCCGGGTAGGTCAGGTTGAACAGGTCGCGGTCCAGCACCGGATCGCGGAAGCCGGCGGCCATCAGCGCATCACCGAACTCGGCGATGGAGGCGAACGGGCTCACGTGCGGCTGCTCGTCGGCCGCGGCGAAGGCCTCGCGCAGCTCGGCCAGGGTCTGCGGACCGAAGGTGGACACCAGCAGCATCCCGCCCGGGCGCAGCACGCGGCGGAAGCCGGCCAGCACCGCCTGCAGGTCGTCCACCCACTGCAGGCACAGGTTGGAAAACAGCACGTCCACGCTGCCCTCGGCCAGCGGCAGCGCGCGCGCGTCGGCGCACACCCGCGCGAACGGCCGCCACCAGCCGGCCTGGCGCCTGGCCTGCTGCAGCATCGGCAGGGCCAGGTCCAGGGCGATCACCCGGGCCCCGGGCCAGCGCTTCTTCATCGCCGCGGCGGCGTGGCCGGTGCCGCAACCGACGTCCACCACCACCGCCGGCGCGCGGTCGTCCAGGTAGACCAGCGACTCCAGCAGGCGCGTGCGCACCTCCTGCTGCAGTACCGCGGCCGCGTCGTAGCCGGCGGCGGCGCGCGAGAAGGCGCGGCGGACGTGGCGGAAATCGAACGACCCGGGCATCGGCCTGCACCTCAGAAGCGGATGCCGGCCATGAACGCGTCCAGCTCGGCGGCCACCGCGTCCACATGGCCCAGGAAGGGCGCATGGCCGGCGCCGGCCAGCTCGACGAAGCGCGCACCCGGCGCGCGCGCGGCGGCCTCGGCCATGCCGCGCGGGTCCACCAGGCGGTCGCGCCGGCCGGCCAGCCACAGGCTGGGCACGCGCAGCTCGGGCAGGGCGTGGCGCAGGTCGCTGCGCTCGAGCAGGCCCAGGCCGGCCTGCAGCGCCTCCGGGCTGGGTTGGCCGCGCGCGTGCAACAGCGCGCGCAGGGCACGCAGCTCGCTCTGGCCATGCTCCGATCCCAGCGTGTCCAGGGCGATGAAGCGGTCCAGGGTGCCGCCGTAATCCCTGGCCAGGTTCTCGCCGAAGCTGGCGAACACCGACGGCTCCACCGCGTGCTCCCAGCCCGGGCCACGCACGAAGCGCGGCGTGGCGGCGACCATGACCAGGCCACGCACGGAAGGCAGCGCCGCGGCCGCGCGCAGGGCGAACAGGCCGCCCAGCGACCAGCCCAGCCACACGGCCTCGGGGGTGCGCGCGGACACCTGGCTGACCACCACGCCCGGGTCCAGCGGCTCGTCGGCGTCGCGGCTGTAGCCGTGGCCGGGCAGGTCCACCAGGGGCAGGCGGTAGCGCGGGGCCAGGCGTTCGGCCAGCGGCGCGAACACGCCGCCGTGCAGGGCCCAGCCGTGGATCAGCCCCAGATCGGGGCCGCTGCCGAGGGTTTCGATATGCATGGGGCAATTGTCTCCGATGGGGGGGGCGGGCGACACCGCCACGCTGAACGCCACCCGGGCCGCGGCGCGGGTGTCCGTGTACCTCCAGGAGCCGCGCAGGCGGCGACCCGGCCGGTGCATCCGGCGCCGGCGTTCCACCGCGGCCCGCGACGGCGCCTTTTTCAGGAGGCGCCTGTTGCGCCGTCGACGCTCCCGGCGAAGCTGCATCGGTCGCGACGGAGAGGCGCGTCGCCGCCTGCGCGGCTCCTGCAGAGGGGTCAGGCGATGGCCACGGCGGCGGCGGTGCGATCGCGGGCGGCGGCCAGGGCCTGCACCAGCTGCTCCACCTGGTCGCGGGTGTGCGCCGCGGTCAGGGTCACGCGCAGGCGGCAGCCGCCTTCCGGCACCGTCGGCGGGCGGATCGCGGCGACCAGGAAACCGGCCTCCTCCCGCGCCCGGGACATGGCCAGCGCCGCCGCCTCGCTGCCGCACAGCCCCGGCTGGATTGGCGTCGAGGAGGCCACCAGCTCCAGGCCCTCGCGCGAGGCCGCCTCACGGAAGCGGGCCACGTGCTCGCGCACGCGCTCGCGCCGCCATTCGTCGCGGCGGGCCAGGCGCACCGCCGCCAGCGTCGCCGCGGCCACGGCCGGCGGCAACGCGGTGGTGTAAAGGTACGGGCGCGCGGTGCCGGCCAGGTGCTCGACCAGGTCGGCGTCGCCGGCCACCACCGCGCCCAGCCCACCCAGGGCCTTGCCCAGGGTGGCCAGCTGCAGCGGCACGTCCTCCACCGTCAGTCCGGCCTCGGCCACGCTGCCGCGGCCTTCCGGGCCGAGTACACCGATGCCGTGGGCGTCGTCCACGTAGAACAGCGCCTGCTGGCTGCGCGCCGCCAGCGCCAGCGCACGCAGCGGGGCCACGTCGCCGTCCATGCTGAACACCCCGTCGGTTGCGAGCATGGCCGCTCCGCCGGGAGCGTTGCGCAGCTGGCGCATCGCCCCTTCCGCGTCGGCATGGGGGTAGCGGCGCAGGCGGCAGCCGGCCAGGCGCGAGGCGTCGATCAGGCTGGCGTGGTTGAGCCGGTCCTGCACGCACACGTCCTCATCGCCCAGCAACGCCTGCTGCACCGCGAGGTTGGCGGTGAAGCCGGAGCCGAACAGCAGCGCGCGCGGCACGCCCAGCCACTCGGCCATCTCGCGCTCGAGCTGCTCGTGCAGGGCGTGGTGGCCACAGACCAGGTGCGAGGCGGCGCCGCCCACGCCCTCGCGCGCGGCCGCGTCCTGCAGCGCGGCGCCGACCTCGAACTGGGTGGCCAGCCCCAGGTAGTCGTTGCTGCAGAAGCCGGTCAGCCAGCGGCCGTCCACCTCCAGGCGCACGCCGTCGCGCCGGGTCACGGTGCGGCGCTGGCGCTGGCGCTCCCGGGCCACGCGTTCGGCGCGCTGCGCCCGGACGCGGTCGTGGATGTCGATGCGATGCATGGTGCGGTCCTTCCCCCCCGGAGGATGTGCGGCCAGCCTAGGCCGGCGCGGTGATGCCGGCGTGCACGGTAACGCCGGCGTCCGTCCGGGTTCCGTGATGCCGGTCACACTCGTCTGGAGGCAGCGGCCGCAGGCCCAGGCGCGCGAACAGGGCCTGGTCGCGCGCGGCGTCCGGGTTGCCCGTGGTCAGCAGCTTCTCCCCGTGGAAGATGGAGTTGGCGCCAGCCAGGAAGCACAGCGCCTGCAGTTCCTCGCTCATGCCCTCGCGGCCGGCCGACAGCCGCACCATCGAGCGCGGCATCACGATCCGCGCCACCGCGATGGTGCGCACGAACTCGAACGGATCCAGCTCGGCGGTGCCGTGCAGTGGCGTGCCCTCGACCTGCACCAGGCGGTTGATCGGCACCGAGTCCGGATGCTCGGGCAGGTTGGCCAGGGCCTGCAGCAGGCCGGCGCGCTGCTCGCGGCTCTCGCCCATGCCGACGATGCCGCCGCAGCAGGTCTTCAGCCCGGCCCGGCGCACGTGCTCCAGGGTCTGCAGGCGGTCCCGGTACTGGCGGGTGTGGATGATGTCCCCGTAGAACTCCGGCGCCGTGTCCAGGTTGTGGTTGTAGTAGTCCAGGCCGGCGTCCTTCAGCGCCTGCGCCTGTTCGGCGCTGAGCATGCCCAGGGTGGCGCAGGTCTCCAGGCCCAGCGCCTTCACCCCGCGGATCATCTCGGCCACCTTCGGGATGTCGCGGTCCTTCGGGCTGCGCCAGGCCGCGCCCATGCAGAAACGGCTGGCGCCGGCGGCGCGGGCCTGGCGCGCCTTCTCCAGCACCGCCTCCACCTCCATCAGCTTCGTGGCCCGTACCCCGGTGTGGTAGCGCTGCGCCTGCGGGCAGTAGGCGCAGTCCTCCGGGCAGCCGCCGGTCTTGACCGAAAGCAGGGTGGAAACCTGCACGGCGGCCGGGTCGAAGTGGGCGCGGTGGACGCTGGCGGCACGGAACAGCAGCTCGGGGAAAGGCAGGTCGAACAGCGCCAGCAGTTCCTCGCGGCGCCAGTCGTGGCGGATTTCCGAAGGCATGGGGGAGGTTTTCCGACTGCGGCCGGCGGCCGAAGCCGGGCAGTCTGGAAATCCGGCCCGATCCTGTCAACCCAAATACAATGGAAATGGTTTACGGAAGCCTGCGCCGGCTCCTGCACGCCCTGTCCCTGGCCCTGCTGCCGCCGCGCTGCCTGGTCTGCGGCGAGGCCGGCAGCGGCGGCCTGGACCTGTGCGCCGCCTGCCGGGACGCGCTGCCGGTGCCGACGGCCGCCTGCCGGCGCTGTGCCCTGCCGCTGCCGGAAGCGGGCGTGTGCGGCCCCTGCCAGCGCCGGCCGCCGCCGCTGGACGAGGTCCGCGCGGCCCTCCTCTACGCCGCGCCGGTGGACCGCCTGTTGCCCCGCCACAAGTTCCACCGCGACCTGGCCGCCGGCCGCCTGCTGGCGACCCTGATGGCCGCGGCCTTCGCCGGGGCGGAGCGGCCGCAGGCGCTGGTCCCGGTGCCGCTGCACCGGGCGCGGCTGCGCGAGCGCGGCTACGACCAGGCGCTGGAACTGGCCCGGCCCCTGGCGCGCCGGCTCGGCCTGCCGCTGCTGGACGGCCGCCTGCACCGGGTGCGCGCCACCGCGGCGCAGTCGGCGCTGGACGCCACCGCCCGGCGGACCAACCTGCGCGGGGCCTTCGCCGTCCGCGGCGGGCCGCTGCCGGCGCACGTGGCGCTGGTGGACGACGTGATGACCACCGGCGCCACCCTGCACGCGGCCGCGCAGGCCCTGCGCCGCGCCGGGGTGGTGCGGGTGGACGCCTGGGTGTGCGCGCGGGTGCCGTGAGGCCGGCTCAGGCGGCCGGCAGGTGGTAGTGGGCGGCGATGCCGGCGAACACCGCCAGCCCCACCCAGTTGTTGTGCAGGAAGGCGCGGAAGCACGGACCGCGCTCGCGCCGGCGGGCGATCCAGAACTCCCAGGCCACCAGCGCCGCCGCCACGGCCAGGCCGGTCCAGTAGGCGGCGCCCAGCTGCGCCTGGCGTCCGGCCAAGGCCAGGGCCACGAACAGCAGCGCGTACAGCACGCCCTGGATCACCAGGTCCAGCTCGCCGAACAGGATGGCGGTGGACTTGGAGCCGGCGCGGATGTCGTCCTCGCGGTCCACCATCGCGTACCAGGTGTCGTAGGCGGTGGACCAGAGGATGTTGGCGCAGTACAGCAGCCAGCCCAGCGCCGGCACCTCGCCCCGCACCGCGGCGAAGGCCATCGGGATGCCCCAGCCGAAGGCCATGCCCAGGTACACCTGCGGCAGATAGGTGTAGCGCTTGAGGTACGGGTAGGTGGCCGCCAGGAACAGGCCGACGAAGCTCAGCAGCACGGTCAGCCGGTTCATGGTCAGGACCAGGCCGAAGGCCACCAGCATCAGCACCGCGAACACCGCCAGCGCCTCGCGCCCGGACACTGCGCCGGTGGCCAGCGGGCGGTCGCGGGTGCGCTCGACCTGCGGGTCCAGCCAGCGGTCGGCGTAGTCGTTGATCACGCAGCCGGCCGAGCGGGTCAGCCACACGCCGGCGGTGAACACGAACAGCGTCCACGGGTCCGGCAGGCCTCCGGCGGCCAGCCACAGCGCCCACCAGGTCGGCCACAGCAGCAGCAGCACGCCGATGGGGCGGTCGCCCCGCATCAGCCTCCAGTACTGGCCCAGGCGCTCGCGCCAGCGAGGCACCGGCGCGGTGATCGGCGGTTCGTAGCGTTCATAACCCATGGCGGAGTAGCGTATCAGCTTGCTTCGGCTTCAGCCCTTCATCCAAGGCCAGTCGACTTTAATTTGGTGGGAGACAATCGCCTGCTCATTCTTTGGCTTCGGACTGTTTGGCGACATGTGTGCCGAAACGCTTGCGCAGGGTGTCGGCCAGGCTGGCGCGGGTCAGTTCGCCCATGTGGGTGTGGACGAGACGGCCATTGGCATCGAAGAACAGCGTGGTCGGCAGGCCGCGGGTGCCGGTGGCAAGCATCGCTTGCGATGGCGGATCGAGCAGCACCTGTTCGTGCAACGCCAGCCCCTGCCGTTCGAGGAAATTGCGCACGGTGGCCGCGTCCTCACCCTGGTTGAGCAGCACGATGTCGAGACCGGGATAACGTTGCGCCGCATCGGCGAACACCGGCATCTCGCGGCGACAGGGCGGGCACCAGGTCGCCCAGAGGTTGAGCACCACGGGCTTGCCGCTGCGCTCGGCCAGCCTCACCGGCGCACCGTCCAGCGTGGCGGCGGGGATATCGGGCAGGGGCGGCGCCGAGCGTTGCAGCAGCGACAGCGTGCCGGTCAGCGCGAACCACGCCAGCAGCCCGGCGACGAGGCCGGCGAACACGGGACGGCGCAGCCGCGTCTGCCGCCGCGTGCGCCACCACGTGAACGCGAGCGCCGCCGGCAGGCCGATCCACCACAGGAAACCGCCGTCGCCGATGGCGACGACCGACCACGGCGACGCGGCGTATTCGGGCCACCAGCGCAGCACGTAGCCCAGCCGCGCCGCCAGCAGGCCGACGAAGAACGCGTCGGTGAACAACGCGGCCGCCAGCTTCGGCACGGAGGCATCGACGGCGCCGCCCATGCGCCGGGCCAGCACGCGCACCAGCCACCACGCCAGCAACCCGGCGCCGGCCACCAGCACCGCGCGCATCGGGAACGGGCCCAGCGAATTCAACGGTAGACCTTGAGGTAGCGGTCCTCGAACCGGCGCTTGAGCCAGTGCAGCATGCGCGAGTTCGGTGACGTGAAGGTGCGCGATTCGCTGCGATAGACCAGCAGGCCGCCGTCGAGCGAATCGACGATGCAGGCCAGCTCGGTCTTGAAGCCGTGGTCGGCCGGTTCGCCGTGCAGTCCGGCGGCGATGTTCTTCGCCACCGCTTCGGCCTGCAGGGCGGCCTGGTGCGCCTGCTTGGCCATCCAGTCCGGGCCGGGATAGCTGCCGATGTCGCCGGCCACGTACACCCGGTCCAGGCCGCGTGCGCGGCACTGCGCGTCGGCGGCGACGAAGCCGCCGTCCGAACGCGGCAACGTGCTGTCGTCCAGCCACGCCGGGCCGGTGAGGCCGGGCATGAACAGGATCAGGTCGGCGGGGATCTCGCCGCCTTCGGTCACCACCTTGCCGGCCTCGAACCGCACCGGCTTGTGGCCGAGGTGGGTGTCGACGCCGAGGGCGCGCATGCGCGCCAGCAGCTTGCGCACCGCGGACGGGCCGAGTCGCTGGCCGGGTTCCTGCGACGGGTTGAAGAACACCAGCTTGAATTGTTCGCGCCGCCCCTGCCGGCGCAGCAGGGTGTCGATGCCGAACAGGAATTCGAACATCGGCCCGCCGCGCACCGCGCCGGGCTCCTTCGGGTTGCTGGCAAACCCGACTGCGATGGTGCCGCCGTCCATTGCCGCCAGGCGGTCGCGGATGGCCTCGGCGCTGGCGATGCCTTCGCAGGGAATGATCGCGTGTTCGATGCCCGGCAGCTTGCGCAGGTAGCGCCCGCCGGTGGCGAGGATCAGCACGTCGTTGGCCAGCTCGCCGGTGTCGGTGACCACACGGCGGCCACCGTCGAGCACCTGCTGCACGCTGCCCGGGTACCAGCGCGCGCGCATGCGTTGGAAGAAGCCGGCCAGCGGGATGCGCAGGTCGTCGCCGGTCTTCTCGCCCGACGGCAGCCAGATCAGGCTGGGCAGGTAGACCAGTTCGTTGCGCGGCGAGACCACGGTGATCTCGGCGTCGACGCGCAGTTCGCGCAGCTTGCGCAGGGCGGTGAGCGCAGCGAAGCCGCTGCCGAGGATGACGATGCGGGTCATGGCGTGGCCCTGTGCTGCGGAAAGAGGCGCCGGGCGGACCAACGCGGAGGATGTCGAGGCCGCCCGGTCGCGCCAGCGCACGCCGGCAAGGCCGAGCGCACCCAGACCGGCGGCCAGCCACAGCAAGGCGCGACGTCGGGACACGGCCATCGCCTTACTGCGCGTGCGCGAGCTGCGCGTGTGCCCAGCGCACGATCACGGCCGACGGCATCGCGCCGGACAGGCGTGCCAGTTCGCGGCCCTGCCGGAACAGGGCCAGCGTGGGAATGCTGCGGATGTCGAAGCGATGCGCCAGCTCCGGCTGCGACTGGGTGTCGACCTTGGCCAGTCGCAGCGCCGGTTCCAGCTGTGCCGCCGCGGCTTCGAAATGCGGTGCCATCATCCGGCACGGGCCGCACCACGGTGCCCAGAAATCGACCAGCAGCGGCAGGTCGCTTTTGGAGGCGTGGGCTTCGAAGCCATCGACGCCTTCGAGCGTGGCCGGATGGCCGTCGAACAGCGGCTTGCCGCAGCGACCGCATTGCGACGCATCGCCGAGCCGCGCCTGCGGCATGCGGTTGATCGCGTTGCACTGCGGGCAGGCGACCTGCAGGGCGTTGGCCGCGTTCATGCCCCGGCCTCGAAACTCTTGTCGCCCAGCAGCACGCGGCCTTCGCCATCGACCACGCGGACTTCCACATTGATGCCCTGGCGCACGCTCTGGGTGACCACGCAGAAGTCCTCGAACTGTGCCAACACGCGGTCGAGGTTGTGGTAATCGGCGTTGTGGCCGGGCAGGTGCAGCGTGGCCTTCGCCGAAGCGATGCGCCAGCGGCCCTGTTCGTTGCGCGTCGGCAACGCGCAGATTTCCGCGTGCAGCGGGCCGGGCGTGTTGCGGTGCTTGCGCAACGCGAACAGCAGGCTGGCGGCCAGGCAGTTGGCCACCGCGGCCAGCAGCAGGCGCGAGGGGTTGGGCCCGCGGTCGTGGCCCAGTGGCGCCGGTTCGTCGGTCAGCAGCGGATCGAGCGCGGTGTCGTCGAAGAGGATGCGGAAGGCGTAGTCGCTGTCCTGCTCCAGGCGGATGCGGATCGGAGTGTCGGTGCTCATGGCGTGTCTCCCGTGGTGCCGGCGTCGGCGGGGACTTCCACCCACAGCGCGCCGCGCAGGTCACCGACGGCGAAGCCGGTGGCGTGGTCGTCCGGATAGCGTTCGGCAATCGCGGCGCGGACCGGTTCGGCCACCTCGCTGCCGTGGCAGGCCAGGCAGCCGGGTTCGGTGGCGATGCCGCGCATCATCCGCAGCGCGATGCCGTCGGGCAGGTGCTCGCGGATCACTGCCACCTGGTCGGCGGCGGCTTCACCGCCGGACACGCGCTGCTGGAACAGGTCCAGCGTCAGCAGTTGCCAATCCTGCGCGGCCTGCGCCGGATGGCGGTTGCGGCCGGGCAGCGCCACGCGCCCCAGCCGCACGCCGTGTTCGGCCATCACCGCGTCGGCGATGGCCGGTGCTTCGGCGTGGCAGACCTCGACCGCCGCGGTCGGGCCGCCGGCCTGCATCGCCGCCTGCAGCTTGCCGCGCAGTTGTCCGCTGAACGCCATCGCCGCGGCCTTCGCGCGGTCGAGCGCCGGATCGGTGGCGGGATCGGTGGTGGAAGTGGCCGATGCAGGCGCGGGCGGGGGAAGGGGATCGCCCTGCGCCTGCATCGGTCGTTCGGGGGCGGCGTCCTGATCGGTTCCAGGTGCGCAGGCCGTCGTGGCGAACACGAGACATGCGGCCAGCGCGGCGGGGGGAAATGCCCTCTTGTTCATGTGGAAGCCTCCTTGGGGGCACGCTGCCGCAGCAGCGCGTAGTAGAGCAACGGAATCACCACCAACGTCAGCACCGTCGAGACGAGGATGCCGAAGATCAGCGAGATGGCCAGGCCGTTGAAGATCGGGTCGTCGAGGATGAAGAACGCGCCGGCCATGGCCGCCACCGCGGTCAGAGCGATGGGCTGGGCGCGCACCGCGCAGGCCTCCACCACCGCGCTTTCCAGGGTGTGTCCCCGGGCGAGCAGGTGGTCGACGAAGTCCACCAGCAGGATCGAGTTGCGGACGATGATGCCCGCCAGCGCGATCATGCCGATCATCGATGTCGCGGTGAACTGCGCGCCGAGCAGCGCATGGCCGGGCATCACCCCGATCACGGTCAGCGGGATCGGCGCCATGATCACCAGCGGCACGATGTAGTTGCGGAAGTACGCCACCACCAGCAGGTAGATCAGCACCATGCCGGCGGCGTAGGCGATGCCCATGTCGCGGAAGGTCTCCCAGGTGATCTGCCACTCGCCGTCCCACTTGATCGAGAAGCCGCTGGTGTCGGCCGGCTGCGCGATGTAGTGCTGCGACAGGTGCTGGCCGTCGATGGCGTTGTCGGCCACCTGCCCGACCAGGTCGAACATGCCGTACAGCGGGCTGTCGACGGTGCCGCTTTCGTCGCCCATCACGTACACCACCGGCAGCAGGTCCTTGTGCATGATCGCGCCGTCCCACGGCGTGCGCTGCACCGTGACCAGCTCCGACAGCGGCACCAGCTGGCCGTTGCCGCCGCGCACGCGCAGCGCCAGCAGGCCGTCGAGCGAGGCCTGCCCGGCCACCGGCAGGCGCAGCCGGATCGGCCGCGGATACTTGCTGCTGCCGTCGATCACCCAGGTGGCATCGCTGCCCGAGAGGCCGGCGGCAATGGCCTCGGCGATGGCCGCCTGCGACACGCCCAGGCGCGCGGCGCGCACCCGGTCGATGACGATCACGTCGCGTGCGGCGTCGGCCTCGATGCTGGTGTCGACATCGACGATGCCCTCGGTGTCGAGGAATCGCTGTTCCAGCGCGCGGCCCACGGCACGCTGGTGCGCGTAATCCGGGCCGTAGACCTCGGCCACGATCGGCGACAGCACCGGCGGGCCGGGCGGTACTTCCACCACCTTGACCGAGGCGCCATGGCGGCGGCCGATCTCAGCCAGTCGTGGCCGCAGCGCCAGCGCGATCTCGTGGCTCTTGCGCTCGCGTTCCCGCCGGTCCACGAGGTTGACCTGCAGGTCGCCGACGTTGGCGCCCTGGCGCAGGTCGTACTGGCGCACCAGGCCGTTGAAGTTGATCGGCGCGGACGTGCCCACGTAGCCCTGGTAGTGGAGCACCTCCGGCGTGTCATCGAGTACCGCGGCCAGTTCCGCGAGCAATGCGCTGGTGTCTTCCAGCGTGCGCCCTTCGGGCAGGTCGACCACGATCTGCAATTCCGACTTGTTGTCGAACGGCAGCATCTTCAGCACCACCAGCTTGAACACCGCCAGGCTCGCGGCCAGCAGCACCAGCGCGGCCATGGCCGCGAACAGCGCGTGGCGGCGGCGGGCACCGCGGTCGGCATCAAGGAACGGGCCCATCGTGCGCTCGAACAGGCGGTGCAGTTTCGCCGCCATCGTGCCTTCGGCATGGCCGTGGCCGCCGTGACCGACGGCATCGTTGGCTGCGTGGTCGGCGGCGTGGCGGCGCAGCAGCTTCAGCGACAGCCACGGCGTGACCACCAGCGCGATCATCAGCGACAGCAGCATGCCGACCGAGGCGTTGATCGGGATCGGGCGCATGTACGGGCCCATCAGCCCGGTCACGAACGCCATCGGCATCAGCGCCGCGATCACGGTGAAGGTGGCGAGGATGGTCGGGCCGCCGACTTCGTCCACCGCCGGCGGGATCGCCTCGCGCAGGGTCTTGCCACCCTGGCTCATGTGCCGGTGGATGTTCTCGACCACCACGATGGCGTCGTCGACCAGGATGCCGATCGAGAAGATCAGCGCGAACAGCGACACGCGGTTGAGGGTGAAGCCCATCGCCCACGACGCGAACAGCGTCACCGACAGGGTCAGGATCACCGCGCTGCCGATCACGATGGCCTCGCGGCGGCCCAGCGCGAACAGCACCAGCAGCACCACCGAGAGCGTGGCGAAGATCAATTTCTTGATCAACGTCTGCGCCTTGTCGCTGGCGGTCAGGCCGTAGTCGCGGGTGACCTCGACATGCACGCCGTCGGGAATCAGTTGTCCGCGCAGCACGTCCACGCGGCGCAGCGCGGCCTGGGTGATGTCGGCGGCGTTGCTGCCGGGTTTCTTGGCGATGGCGAGGGTGACAGAGGGGGCGACGCCGGCTTCGGGGCCGTCGCGGCCGGCCGGGGCGCCGTGCCAGACGTAGCTCGACGGCGCGTCGGCAGCATCGGTCACCGTGGCCACGTCGGTGATGCGCACCGGCTGCCCGCCCGACACGCCCAGCACCAGTTCGGCCACGTCCCCGCGCCCGGCGAGGAACTGCCCGGAGGTCACCTGCACGACGCCCTCCGCGCCGGTGCGGTTTCCGGCATGGCGCACGACGTTGGCCGCGCGGAGCGCGTCGGCGAGGTCGGTCAGGGTCAGCCCGTGCGCTGCGAGCCGTGCCGGATCCGGCGTGACCAGCATCGCCCGGTCCGGCGCGCCGATGGTATATATGTCGCGCGTGCCTGGGACGCGCTTGAGTTCCGTCTCCAGCGTGTGCGCGACTTCTGCTAGCTCGCGCGGACCATAGTGGGGATCGTCGCTCCACAGCGTCAGCGCCATCACCGGCACATCGTCGATGCCCTTGGGTTTGACGACCGCGGGCCCGGCGCCGAGGTCGCGCGGCAGCCAGTCCTGGTTGGAAAGGACCTTGTCGTAGAGCCGCACCAGCGCAGCCTGGCGTTTCACTCCGACCTCGAACTCCACCGTGACCAGAGCCATGCCCGGGCGGCTGGTGGAATAGGTGTGCCGGATCTCCTCGATCTCGGACAGCTTCTGCTCCAGCGGGAACGTCACCAGCTGCTCGACCTGGCGCGCATCGGCGCCGGGGAAGGGCACGATGACGTTGGCCATGGTCACGTCGATCTGTGGTTCTTCCTCGCGCGGCGTGATCATCACCGCCACGAACCCGAGCAGCAGGCCCAGCAGCGCCAGGATCGGCGTTAGCGGACTGTCCTGGAACTGACGCGCGATGCGTCCGGACAGGCCCAGCGGAATATCGCCTGCCGTCGCCATGTCAGTCTTTCCCGCGTGCGGCGACCAGGGCCCGCCGTGCCGCGGTTGCGTCGACGGCGATAATCTCGCCCGGTTCGAGCCCGGAGATCACCTCCACCGCGTCGCCCTCCTGCCCGCCGGGGCGCACGTGGCGCAGCGACAGGCGGTCGTCCTTGAGCACGTACACGGCGTTGACTTCGCCGCGGCGGACCAGCGCGGAAGCGGGGATCCGCGGGAACGCCTCGCCGGCCGTGGAGCGGAACGATACCTTCGCGGTTGTGCCCGGCCACGGCGGCGGGTCGAGCGGCGGCAGCCTCACCCGGATCCGGACCGAATGGCTCGCGGCATCGGCGGCCGGGAACACGGTCACGTCGGCGCTTTCGACGGTGCGGCCGTCGTCGAGGCGCACGGATGCCACCGGGTCGCGGCGGATCGCTTCCGCATCCGACTGCGGCACGCTGACCTCAATGCGCATCGCACCGGGTTCGAACATCGCCATCAGCGGCTGGCCGATGCCCACGCTCTCGCCTGGATGCACGTGGCGCGCATTGACGAAGCCCGTGTAGGGTGCGTGGACGACCGTGTACGCGCGTTGCTGTTCCAGTTCGGCGAGTTGCGCGCGGGCGGCGTCGAGTTCGGCGCGGGCCTGGTCGAGTTGCATCCCGGAGACGTAGCGATCCCTGGCCAGCTCGGCCATGCGCCGGTACGTGGCCTCGGCCAGGCGGACGCGCGCGCGCGCGGCGTCCGCCCCGGCCTGCTGCTCGACCGCGCTCAGCCGCACCAGCAGTGCTCCCGCGGGCACGTGGTCACCGACGTCGTGCGCGACCTCGGCGACGCGGCCCGCCGTCTGCGCCGACAGCACGGCCTGGCGCTCGGCCTCGATCACGCCATCCCATGCGTGGGCCGACGGCCGGCCGGCCTCCACCCGTAGCGTGGCCAGCCCGACGGGCGCCCCGGGGGCGGGCGCCGGCGGGGCCACGTCGCCGGCACAGGCGCCGAGCGCGATGACCAGTGCCGCCGGGAGCAGGAGTCGGGCGTGAAGCATCGGCATGCCGGCCTCACTTGAACGCGCAGCCGCTGGGGACGCCGAGCTTGCGGAACACAATGGCGGCGGGACAGAAGCCGGTGACGCTGGCCTGCAGCATGTTCAGGCCGATGAAGGCGGTGAACCACAGCCACAGCGGCGAATGGAAATGGGCCAGGGTCAGGCTCAGCAGGACCATGGCGCCGGCGAAGGCGAGGACGGCTCGGTCGAGGTTCATGGTGTTGTTTCCTCAAGGTGTGGTGGAGGATCAGCGCGTGCGCGTGATCCCGAGCAGTTTCAGCACGTATTTCTCGTAGATCGGCTCGGTGTTGCCGGACTTCATCTTCATCATGAAGTACTTCTCGAACGCGACCTTGGCCAGATGCACCCAGTAGCCGACCTTGGCCCAGGTCACGTTGCGCGGCGGGAACTGCGGCAGCGCCACGAAGGCCGCGCCGGTGTCGCCCATGTCGGCCAGGCAGATCGCGTTCCACGTCGCCTCGGCGGTCGCAGGCTCTCCCTTCAGGTCGGCCCGGATGTTCTGCGCCACTGCGATGACCATCGACTCGATCATGAAGCCGGTCTTGGGCGCGCCGGTCGGTACCGGCGTGGCTTCCACCGGCGGAATGGCCACGCACACGCCCAGCGAATAGATGTTGGGATAGGCCGGGTTGCGCTGGTGCTTGTCGATCAGGATGAAGCCGCGCGGATTGCACAGGCCTTCGCCCTGGCGCACCGCCGGCACGCCGGTGAACGCCGGCAGCACCATCGAATACTTGAACGGCAGCACGTGCGTCTTCTTCGGCTGGCCGTCCTCGTCCACTTCGGCCACCTCCATCTCGCCATCGCGCACGGCGGTGATCTTGGCGTTGGTGATCCAGTGGACGTGGCGCTGGCGGAATTCGGTTTCCATCAGGCCCTTGGAGTCGCCCACGCCGCCCAGGCCCATGTGGCCGATGTACGGCTCGGGAGTGACGTAGGTCATCGGCACCTTGTCGCGCAGCTTGCGCTTGCGCAGGTCGCGGTCGAGGATCATCGCGAACTCGTAGGCCGGGCCGAAGCAGCTGGCGCCGGGCGCGGCCCCGACCACGATCGGGCCGGGGTCCTGCAGGAAGGCCTGGTAGGCCTCCCACGCGGTGCTGGCATGCGGGGTGGTGCAGATCGACTGGGTGAAGCCGCCGTCCGGGCCGAGGCCAGGGATTTCGTCGAACGCCAGCCGCGGGCCGGTGGCGATGACGAGGTAGTCGTAGTCCAGCGTGCGCCCGTCGCGCAGCACGATGCGGTTGGCATCGGGTTCCACCTTCTCGGCGCCGGCGCCTTCGAAGGCGATCTTCTTCTTCGCCAGATAGGCCGCGACCGGCATCTCCACGTCGGCTGGCTTCCGCCAGCCCACTGCCACCCACGGATTGGACGGAGTGAACGAAAAGCGGTCGCCCTCACCGACCACGGTGATGTCCGGGCCGGAGCCCAGCGTGCCGCGCAGTTCGTAGGCAGCGCTCATGCCACCGATGCCCGCGCCCAGTACCACGATGTGCGTCATTGGATGCCCTCCCAGGCGCCGGATCCGACCCGGGAAATGGGTCTCGTCTAGCCAGTTGTATCTAAATTAGCAATACCGTATATTATAGTCAACTAATGTTGTTGGAACACAGCAATGTCCCGTACTGTCGAAGACTTGGTGGCTGAGGCACGTTCGAGAATCCGCGAGATTTCCTTGGAAGAGTTGGTGGACACGCTTGCGGGCGACCTCGTGCTGGTCGACGTCCGCGAACCGGACGAGTACGCGCAGGGCCACCTGCCGGGCGCGGTCAACCTGCCGCGGGGCGTGCTCGAGTTCCAGATCCATGCGCATCCGGCGATGGGCTGCGTCGCGGACGAAGCCTTGGCGGTGCCGTCCCGCCGTGTGGTGCTGTACTGCCGGACGGGCGGGCGATCCGCGCTGGCCGCCGACAGCCTGCGGCAGTTGGGCTTCACCGACGTGTGTTCGCTTGCCGGCGGCTTCGAGGCGTGGCGCAATGCAGACCTGTCCGTGAGCATGGAATGACGATGGCACCGAAGAAGACCAAGACGGCGAAGGCAGCGAACATCGCCTTCGACATGGAGGCGATGCGGGCGCATGCCGGCGACGCGGCGCGGCTGTTGAAGGCGCTGGCCAACGAGAAGCGCCTGCAGGTGCTGTGCCTGTTGGCGGAAGGGGAGCGGTCGGTCGGCGAGATCAACTCTATGCTTGATCTCAGCCAGTCAGCGCTGTCGCAGCACCTGGCGGTGCTGCGCGAGGAAGGACTGGTGCAGACCCGCCGCGAGGCGCAGGTCATCTACTACTCGCTCATGCCCGGGCCGGCGGCGCAGGTGATGCAGACGCTGCACGGCATCTACTGCAGCCCCGCTCCGGCGCGGGCGAAGAAGAAGGGGGCGGCATGATCGGACTGCTCAAGGCGCTGCTGGGGATGGGCGGCGAGCAGGTCGGCCCGCGCGAGGCGGTGCAGCGCATCAACCGCGGCGCGGTGCTGGTCGATGTCCGCGAGCCCGGCGAATTCGCCGCCGGCCACGCCGCCGATGCCGTCCACCTGCCGCTCGGCCGCATCCGCGCGCAGGGCGCGGGCGCACTCGACGCGTGCTCGGTGCCGGAAGGCGCTGAAGTCCTGCTGGTCTGCCAGAGCGGGATGCGCTCGCGCATCGCGCAGTCGTCGCTGGCCAAGGATGCGCGCCGCCGTTACGTCAATGTCGACGGCGGCATGGCCGCGTGGGCGGCCAGCGGTTTGCCGATCGTCCGCAGCGGGAGGGCGCCATGACCGCTGCGGAAGCCGACAGGGCCGACATCGCGCGCTGGGACGCACGCTACGGCACCGACGACTACGTGTTCGGTACCGAGCCGAACGCCTTCCTCGCCTCGCAGGCCCACCGGCTGATGCCCGGCATGTCCGTGCTGGCGGTGGCCGACGGCGAGGGTCGCAACGGCGTCTGGCTGGCAGCGCAGGGCATGAACGTGTTGTCCGTGGACGCTTCCGAAACGGGTCTGGAGAAAGCCAGGAAGCTGGCCGCCGCACGCGGCGTGCGCATCGCCACCGAACAGGTCGACCTGGGCGAGTGGAACTGGGGCGCGGAACGTTTCGACGCGGTCGTGGCGATCTTCGTCCAGTTCGCCGATCCGGCGCTGCGCGAGGCCATGTTTGCCGGCATGCAGCGCACGCTCAAGCCCGGCGGTCTGCTGCTGTTGCAGGGCTATCGCCCCGAGCAACTCGAATACGGCACCGGCGGCCCGTCGGACGTGGACAAGCTCTACACCGCCGATATGGAATTGTTGTACCTGCATGAACACGACAGCGCGCTGGCCGAGGGTTCCGGCCACGCGGGCATGTCCGCGCTGATCGACCTGGTCGCGCGCAAGCGCCGGTTGCCTCCCGCACGCCACCCCACTGAAGGATGACAGCCATGTCCGCCATCGATTCCTACACCGATCTCACCCGCGCCGTCTCGAAGAACCTCGCGCCGCTGCGTACCCACAACGCCGAAGTGATGCAGGGTTTCGGCGCGCTCAGCAAGGCGGCGCTGGCGCCGGGCGTACTCGACGAGAAGACCAAGGAACTGATCGCGATGGCGATCGGCGTCGCCAGCCGCTGCGATGCCTGCCTCGGCTTCCATGCCAAGGCGCTGGTGAGGCTGGGCGCGACGCCGGAGGAGTTCCGCGAAATGCTCGGCGTGGCCGTCTACATGGGCGGCGGGCCTTCGCTGATGTACGCGGCCAATGCGCTGGCGGCGTTCGAGGAGTTTTCCGCGCAGCCGGCGTGATCCGGTCGCGGGTGCGTCATTTTGTCATCTTATGGTTTCGGGAATAAACCGGGATGATGGAACGCGGCAAGGATTGATCTGGACAGCCATGACGCATGGCTGTCTCACCACGTGATCGGAGAGTGTCATGTTCCCTGAGCTCGACCTTGTGATCCTGTCGCGGCTGCAGTTCGCGCTGACGGCGATGTACCACTTCATTTTCGTGCCGCTCACGCTGGGACTGTCGTTCCTGCTGGCGATCATGGAGAGCGTGTACGTGATGACCGGCCGCGAGATCTGGCGGCGGATGACCATGTTCTGGGGCACGCTGTTCGGCATCAACTTCGCGCTCGGCGTGGCAACCGGCATCGTGATGGAGTTCCAGTTCGGGATGAACTGGAGCTACTACAGCCACTACGTGGGCGACATCTTCGGCGCCCCGCTGGCGATCGAGGGCCTGATGGCGTTCTTCCTCGAGGCGACGTTCATCGGCCTGTTCTTCTTCGGCTGGAACCGGATGTCGAAGCTGGCGCACCTGGTGGTGACCTGGCTGGTGGCGCTGGGCACCAACCTGTCAGCGCTGTGGATCCTGGTCGCCAACGGCTGGATGCAGAACCCGGTGGGCGCGGTGTTCAACCCGGACACGATGCGCATGGAGATGACGGACTTCCTGGCCGTGGTGTTCAACCCGGTGGCGCAGGCCAAGTTCGTGCACACGGTGGCGGCCGGCTACGTCAGCGCGGCGATGTTCGTGGCCGCGATCAGTGCCTGGTACCTGCTGCGTGGGCGCCACCTCGACATCGCCAAGCGCTCGATGGCGGTGGCCACCAGCTTCGGCCTGGCGGCTTCGTTGAGCGTGGTGGTGCTGGGTGACGAGAGCGGCTACCTGAGCACCGAGCACCAGAAGATGAAGCTGGCGGCGATCGAGGCCATGTGGGAGACCGAGCCGCCGCCGGCCAGCTTCAATGTCGTCGCCTGGCCCGACCAGGAGGCGTGGCGCAACGCGTTCCAGGTCCAGATCCCCTGGGTGATGGGCCTGATCGGCACGCGCTCGATCAGCAAGGAGATGCCGGGCATCAACGACCTGGTCGCCTCGGCGCAGCGGCGCATCGAGAACGGCATGCGCGCCTACGCCGCGCTCGAGCGGGTGCGCGCCAATCCGGATGACCAGGTCGCGCGCGCGGAGTTCTCCGCCAACTGGCAGGACCTGGGCTACGGCCTGCTGCTCAAGCGCTACCGCGAGGACGTGCAGAACGCCACGCCGGACGAGATCGAGGCCGCGGCATTCGACACCGTGCCGCAGGTGATGCCGCTGTTCTGGACGTTCCGGGTGATGGTGGCGCTGGGCTTCTATTTCATCGGCTTCTTCGCGTTCGCTTTCTGGCTGGTGTCGACCGGCAGGATCGAGAACAGCCGGCGCTTCCTGAAAATCGCGCTTTGGAGCATTGCGTTGCCCTGGGTCGCCATCCAGTGCGGCTGGTTCGTGGCCGAGTTCGGGCGCCAGCCGTGGGTGATCGAGGGCGTGCTGCCGACCTTCTATGCGGTGTCCGGATTGTCGGTGCTCGACCTGGTGATCAGCCTGCTGGTGTTCTTCGTGCTGTACACCACGCTGGCGATCGTCGGTTTCCGGTTGCTGCTCAAGGCGATCCGCAAGGGGCCGGAAGAGCCGTCCGGGGCATCCGCCGATGCGCCGGGCGTGCAAGCCGATCCCGCCATGCTCACGGCGCACTGACAGGAGGCGACGATGGACGTTTCGATGATTCCGCTGGACTACGCCACGTTGCGCGTGATCTGGTGGCTGCTGTTGGGCGTGCTGCTGATCGGATTCGCGGTCATGGATGGTTTCGACCTCGGCGTCGCCGCGCTATTGCCGGTGGTGGCCACGACCGACGAAGAGCGGAGGGTGATGCTCAACCTCGTCGGCCCGGTGTGGGAGGGCAACCAGGTCTGGCTGATCACCGGCGGTGGTGCGATCTTCGCCGCGTGGCCGCTGCTGTATGCGGCCTCGTTCTCCGGCCTGTACCTGGCGATGCTGCTCCTGCTGGTCGCGCTGATCGTGCGCCCGGTGGGCTTCAAGTACCGCAGCAAGCTGCCCGACGCGCGCTGGCGCGCCACCTGGGATGGGCTGCTGTGCTTCTCCGGCGTCGTCGCCAGCCTGGTGTTCGGCGTGGCGATGGGCAATCTGCTGCTGGGCCTGCCGTTCGGTTCGGACCCGGAAACGCTGCGCCCGCTGTACGCGGGCAGCCTGTGGCAGCTGTTCACACCGTTCCCGCTGCTGGCGGGCGTCGTGAGCGTGGCGATGCTGCTGGCGCACGGCGCCGCGCTGCTGGCCTGGCGCACGGATGGCCTGATCGCCGCGCGCGCGCGCAGGATCGGCGCCGTGCTGGCACTGGCCTGCGGCGTGCTGTTCGCGCTCGCTGGCGTGTTGGTGGCGTCGATGGACGGCCACGTGATCGCCGGCACGGTTGACGTCTCGGCGGCGAGCAACCCGGCGCTGAAGGCGGTGGAGGTGGTCGGGGGCGGCTGGATGCACAACTTCTCGCGCTGGCCGTGGATGTGGCTCGCGCCGGGGCTCGGCGTGGCCGGATCGCTGCTGGCGGCGCTGCTGCTGTGGCGCGGCGCGCGGGTGTCGGCGTTCCTGGCGACGTCGACGGCGATCACCGGCGTCATCCTGACCGTCGGCTTCGCGCTGTTCCCGTTCCTGATGCCCTCGTCGCTGCAGCCGGGCATGGGGCTGACGGTGTGGGATGCCTCGTCGAGCCATTTCACCTTGTGGGTGATGTTGCTGGCGACGGTGGTGTTTCTGCCGATCGTGGTGTTCTATACCGGCTACGTGTACCGGGTGATGCGCGGCACGGTAACGCCGGAGTCGGTCTCGGAGAATCCCAATGCGTATTGATGGTCTCCAGCGTCATCGGCCACTGATCGGGAGCTGACAGCCATGTGGTACTTCTCGTGGATCCTGGGGCTGGGCCTGGCCTGCGCCTTCGCCATCCTCAACGCGATGTGGTTCGAGCTGCGCGAGCACGACCGTGATGCCGCCGGGGAGGACGGTCCGCGCACATGAGCACTGAGGGCGGGCCGCAGGCCGCCGCGGCCGCGCGCCTGCCCGCGGAGCACGCGGCCTGGCTGCGGGCGCTGGCGTCGCTGGCGCGGCGCCCGCTGGCGCTGGCCATGGGCCTGCCCCTGCTGGCCGGCCTGCTGCTGCTGGTCCAGGCCGCCGCCCTGGCGCGGGCGCTGCAGCGGATCGTGGCCGACGGCGCGGACCTGGCGCAGGCCTGGCCGCCCCTGGCCCTGGCCGCGGCGCTGGTGCTGGTGCGCGCGGCCCTGCTGTGGTGGGCCGAGCGCGCCGGGCAACAGGCGGCCGAGGCGGTGAAGCTGGCGGCGCGGCGGGCGCTGTTCGCGCACCTGCTGGAGGCCGGCGTGCTGTGGAGCCGGGCGCGGCCCTCCGGCGAGCTGGCCGACGCCCTGGGCACCCAGGCCGAGGCGCTGGACGGCTACTTCGCCGGCTACCTGCCGGCGCTGGCCGGCGCGGCGGTGCTGCCGCTGCTGTTCTGCGCGGTGCTGGCCGGCTTCGACGTGGTGGCGGCGCTGGGGCTGGCGTTGACCGTGCCGGCCATCCCGCTGTTCATGGCCCTGGTCGGCTGGGGCGCGGGGGCGGCCAGCCGCCGCCATGCGGCGGCGCTGGCGCGCCTGTCCGGGCTGTTCGCCGACCGCGTGCGCGGCCTGCTGACGCTGCGCTTGCACGGCCGGGCCGAAGCCGAGCAGGCGCGGGTGCGCGCCGCCAGCGAGGCCCTGCGCGAGCGCACCATGGCGGTGCTGCGCATCGCCTTCCTGTCCTCGGCGGTGCTGGAGTTCTTCGCCGCCCTGGGGGTGGCCGGGGTGGCGCTGTACTTCGGCCTGTCTTACCTGCGCCTGATCGACCTGCGCGCCGCGCCGCTGACCCTGGAGACCGGGCTGTTCTGCCTGCTGATGGCGCCCGAGGTGTACCTGCCCCTGCGGCGCCTGGCCGCGCACTACCACGACCGCGCCGCCGCGCGCGGCGCGGTGGCGCAGATCGCCTCGCTGTACGGGACCCTGCCCGATCCCGCCCCGGCCGCCCCGGCGGTGGATGCCGGCGCGCCGCCGGCCGGTCCGCGGCGGCTGGAGATCGCCGGCCTGCGCGTGCCGATGCGGGCCGGCGCCACGCTGCGCCTGGAGGGGCCGGTGGCGGTGGCGCCGGGCGAGTGGATCGCCCTCACCGGCCCCAGCGGCAGCGGCAAGTCCACCCTGCTGGAGGCCCTGGCCGGGCTGCGCGAGCACGACGGACGGCTGGAGCTGGCCGGGCTGGCTCCGCGGGCGTGGCCGCAGGCGGCGCTGCGCCGCGAGCTGCTGCTGATCCCGCAGCGGCCGTGGCTGCTGCCCGGCAGCATCGCCGACAACCTGCGCCTGGCCGCGCCGCAGGCCGACCCGGCCGCGCTGTGGCAGGCGCTGCGCCAGGCCGCCCTGGACGAGGTGGTGCGGGCCCTGCCGCGCGGCCTGGACATGCCGCTGGGCCAGCGCGGGCAGGGCCTGTCGGGTGGGCAGCTGCAGCGCCTGGCGCTGGCACGGATGTATCTGGCCGATCCGCGCATCGTGCTGCTGGACGAGCCGACCGCGCATCTGGACGCGGCCACCCGCGACCGTGTGCTGGCCGCGCTGGCGCGCTTCGCCGCCGGCCGCACCCTGGTGGTGGCCACCCACGATCCGGCGGTGGTGGCGCTGGCCTCGCGCCTGTGGGAAGTGCTGCCCGATGGCCGGGTGGTGGCGGCATGAAGGCGCTGCTGGCCGAGCTGTGGCCGCTGCTGCGCCGGCAGCGCCGCCGGCTGGGGCTGGCGCTGCTGCTGGCGCTGGTGACCCTGCTGGCCAGCATCGGCCTGCTCGGCGTGTCGGGCTGGTTCATCACCGCCACCGCACTGGTGGCCGGGGCGCTGGCCACCTTCAACCTGTTCGCGCCCTCGGCGCTGGTGCGCGGGCTGGCGTTCGTGCGCATCCTGGCCCGCTACGGGGAGCGCGTGGCCGGCCATGCCGCCACCCTGGGCCTGTTGTCGGACCTGCGTGTGCGCGTGTTCGGCCGGCTGCTGCGCGAGGACGCGGCGCGGCTGGCGCGCTGGCGCGACGGCGACCTGGTGGCGCGCCTGGCCGGCGACGTGGACGCGCTGGACTCGGTGTTCCTGCTCTCGCTGCAGCCACTGCTGGTCGGCGGCCTGGCCGGCGCGGCGGTGGTCGGGCTGCTGGCCTGGGCGGTGCCGGCGGCGG